>JAFSXY010000072.1 GCA_017443805.1 Clostridia bacterium
CCTGTTACGGTCACGGTCGCCTGTCCGGGATTTACGTTGTTACTGTAAGAAAGCGTATAGTCTGTGTTTTCAGTCAAAGTCGTACCGAGATAGTTGATCGTTACGGCAGGCGTAATCTCACTTCCGGTATAGTCCTGATCCGGAATCGGGAGGATCAGCGCATCATTCAGATCCTTTAAGGTCTCCCATACCCACGTGCCGGCCATTGTCGCACCGTCATAGTTTTCCATCAGTTCAGCGGAAGTAAAACGCATGCCGGGATGTTGTTCGGAAATCCAGTATCCAGTATATGAAGAGCCATCGGGTACAGGTAAATTAACAGAATATTGTTCATTCTCATTAGCAACGAAATCGCTTCCCAGTATTATTGACGAAAATCTGCAACAAAGAAACATTGATATCATATCTTGGGTATTATGTGTATTAAAACTGCTTACATCCATTAAAATTAAGGAATTGCAGCTGTCAAACATGCAACTCATATTTTCTACTTTTACAGTGTTAAAATGTTTCAAATCAAGTTCTGTAACATTTGAACAACAGCTGAACATTGCACCCATATTTGTGACGTTTTCAGTATTAAAGTGACTGACGTCAAGCGCTGTTAAACCAGAACAACAATAAAACATTCCAAACATGTTTTGCACGTTGTTCGTATTAAAATGTGAAACATCAAGCGCAGTTAAATTAGAACACGACGAAAACATATTGCTCATATCGCTTACTTTTGAAGTGTTGAAATGAGAAACATCCAATGAAGTCAAATTGGAACAATTCATAAACATCCATTTCATATTATCAACATTTTCCGTATTAAAATGAGAAATATCAAGTTCTGTCAAGCCTGAACACCCATAAAACATTTGGCTCATTTTTGTTACGTTGCTTGTATCAAAATGTGACAAATCCAGTTTGGTCAATCCGGAACATCCAGAGAACATATAGTTCATGTTTGTAACATTGCCGGTATTAAAATGTGTAACATCAAGTTCTGACAAACCGGAACATCCGGAAAACATTGATCTCATGTCTGTGACATTACTTGTATCGAAATGGGTAACGTCAATCTCCGTCAAGCCGGAACATCCGGAAAACATTGATCTCATATCTGTGACATTACTTGTATTGTAATGTGTAACATCAAGCTCCGTCAAACCAGAACAACCGCAAAACATTCCCCCCATATCTGTAACATTACCAGTATTAAAATGTGTAACATCAAGCTCTGTCAATCCGGAACAGCCATAAAACATGTTTCGCATATTAGTCACATTACCGGTATTAAAATGCGTAACATCAAGCTCTGTCAAACCGGAACAACCATCAAACATCTGTTGCATATTTGTAACATTTTCAGTGTTAAAATGTGTAACATCCAGTTGAGTTATATTTGAGCAAAGAATAAACATTTGCCACATATTATTCACATTTGAAGTATCAAAACCTGTCACATCAAGATCAGAAAGGGCCGAACAAGCACCAAACATCCACCCCATATCTGTAACATTACTCGTACAAAAACCATTCAAATTCAATCTGACAAGAGAAGAACAATCTCCAAACATACCATGCATAGAAGTAACGTTTCTAGTGTCAAAACTACTTAAATCAAGTTCAGTAAGTGAGGAACACGCTTGAAACATTTGACGCATATTTGTCACTTGACTTGTATTTAATTTTTCAATATTTATAATTCTAACTAAATTTTGGAAATTAATAAACCAATAACATGTCGAGATCGGCGTTATTTCATCTAAAAAAACAATTTCAGTTATTTTTGTCCACTCATTTCTCCAAGGAATCGTTTCATAAAAGAATTCCTGTGTTTCGAAATCCGAATAATAAACATCGCCGCTAATCGTACTTTCTTCATTCCGTACAATTCCCGCATCGGTTTTGGTACCGACGCAGAAGGTCAGGGTTTTATCGGTATCGTTATATACCGCCCAGGCGCCGTAATCATCGGCAAAAGAGATTGCGGGCATAAAGCCGAGCAGCATGCAGACGGACAAAATCACCGCCAAAATTTTTGTTGTGTGTTTCATATTGAAATACCTCCTATTTCACTATAATTTGATTTTATCATATTTTTCAAGAAGAAACAATAGGTTTCAAAAAATGAAATAAATGTTCACAAATCCGCATTAAAAAAAACAAAAAGCGCCCCGCGCGGCACATTCCGGAAGGAAGTGTGCCGCAGCTAAATTTGCCTGAAGGCGAGCTAAATTGACCTGCGGGCAGCTAAATTGCGCCAATGCGCAGCTAAATTCGGCTGCGCCGAGCTGGAAAGCGAATTTAATTTAGCTGAAAACCTTAGATTTTCAATTTAGCTGAAGCCACCGGCTTCAATTTCGCTGTGAGCGATAGCGAACAATTTAGCTTTTTACAAACCGAAAAAACAAACAAAAGTCTTCCAGAAAGTAAATAACCCACTATGACACACTTTCGCTTTTGAAAGATGTCAAGTGGGTTATTAAGTTTACTTTCTTATGTCTGATCCCGCAGGACGATTTAATTCGGGATACTTTTTATTTCATCATGCTGGCGACTTCGGCGGCGAAATCGTCTTCACGCTTCTCAATGCCTTCGCCCTTGGCAAAACGGCAGAAAGACTTCACGGTGATCTCGGCGCCGAGCGTTTTGGCAACGTTCGCAATATAGGCGCCGACGGTGCCCTCAAACACGTCGGAACGGACAAACGCCTGATCAAGCAGGCATATTTCCTTGATCTGCTTGGAAATACGGCCCTCGATCGCCTTGCCGAAAATGGGATCGGCAGCGTATTCTTCCTTACCGGCAACGGCGACCTGCGCAAAGGCGGCAATCGCTTCGGGAGAGAGGAAGTTAAAGAGGAACTTGTTGTTCTTTTCCGCCTCATAAGCGGCAAGATCGGTCTCATTCAGAAGCCCGTCGGCGATGGCCTTGTTGATGACCTTCATCAGAATGGGCTTGGGCAGCGTATCGGGCTTATTCAGCGCGCTTTCCACGGTGATGTTCTTCATCTTGGCAAGCTCGTCGGCGGAAATATCCGCCTGGCTCAGGTACTCGGGGCTCATGGCAGCGACCTGCATGGCAACGTTTTTGCCCATCTCGACAAACTCGGCCTTGTCGGCGGCGTTGGTATCAAACGCAACCAAAACGCCCACGGAGCCGCCCGCGTGGATATAGGAAACAGCGGTTCCCTCAACAAGCGCGAAACGGCGCAGCTTGATGTTTTCGCGGATCTTCAGGAACAGCTCCTGGATCGCTTCTTCAACGGTCACGGAACCGTCGGCGATCGTGGCGGCCTTCAGCGCGTCAAGATCGGCCGGACGCGCGGTCACAACGGTCTTCGCGATCTTATTGGCAAGCTCTTTGAATTCGGGGTTGTTGCCAACGAAGTCGGTCTCACAGTTCACTTCTACAAGTGCGGAAGCGCTGGAATCGGTATAAACGCCGATGGTGCCCTCTGCGGCCACACGACCGGCTTTTTTCGCCTGCGAAGCAAGACCTTTTTCACGCAGGATCTCAACAGCCTTATCCATATCGCCGTCGGCTTCCACCAACGCCTTTTTGCAGTCCATCATGCCGACGCCCGTCTTCTCGCGGAGCGCCTGTACGTCTTTTGCGGTAAAACTCATTCTTTTTTCCTCCTGATTATTGAAATAAAGCCCGCACGCTGTACGGGCTTAAACGTAACGAAATTACTCGGCAGCTTCTTCAGCCGCATCTTCAACGGCCTCTTCTTCTGCCTGCGCGGCAGGCGCAGTCGCCTCGCCCTGTCTGCCTTCAATGACGGCGTCCGCCATTGCGCCGGCAATCAGCTTGACGGCACGGATCGCATCGTCGTTTCCGGGGATCACATAATCGATCTCATCGGGATCGCAGTTAGTGTCCACGATCGCGACGATCGGGATACCCAGCTTTTTCGCTTCCAGCACGGCAATGCGCTCTTTGCGGGGATCCACAATGAACATTGCGGCGGGCTGACGCTTCATGTTGACGATACCGCCCATGAATTTTTCAAGCTTCTCTCTCTCATTGCGCAGCTTGATGACCTCTTTTTTGGGCAGCATATCAAAGGTGCCGTCCTCTTCCATGGCCTTCAACTGCTCCAGACGCTTGATCCTGCGGCGGATGGTGCTGAAGTTTGTGAGCATGCCGCCCAGCCATCTGGCGTTGACGAAAGGCATACCGCAGCGCTCGGCCTCTTCTTTGATGGAGTCCATCGCCTGCTTTTTGGTGCCGACGAAGAAGATGTCGCCGCCCTCGGCAGCCGTGTCACGGACAAACATGTAGGCTTCTTCCAGCTTTTTCACGGTCTTCTGCAGGTCGATAATATAGATACCGTTGCGCTCCGTGAAAATATAGGGCGCCATTTTGGGGTTCCAGCGTCTGGTTTGGTGGCCGAAATGGACGCCGGCTTCCAAAAGCTGTTTCATTGATACAACTGACATTTTTATTTCCTCCTTTTGTTTCACCGCCGCGGGTTTCGCTTCGTTCCGGGACACGGTGTGTATCGGCGCCGTGCACGTTCCGGGACGATCCGCCCGCGTGTGTCTTACCGGTTTTTTCCGGCAGCTTTGGAATTATAGCATACCGCTTTCAATAAATCAAGTTTTTTTTGAAAGATTTTTTGATTTTTCCGCACGATCAGACGTTACGGAAAAGCAGGATATCGGAAAAGCCCTTTCCGCCGAAGTTCTTAAGAAGAAATTCGCTGAATTTCTTGAACACCCGCGTCAGGAACGCGATAAAACGCGTGACCTTGCTTTTCGGGGCGGAACCGTTTTCAATGGTATAAGTCAGCGTGGACAGCTTTTCGTAAACCGCGGTAAACTCTTCCGTCGGCATAACCGTGGACGCAAGCGCAGCTTCGGCTTCCGACAGCGCTTCGGCAAGCTCTGCCTGCTGCGCCGCAGGAAGATCGGAAACGTCTTTATCGATCCATTTCTTATACAGATTTTTCAATTTACGGGAATGGCGGCCGAAATTAAACTGCGGATACGCGGGATCGGAGTGAACGTCTGTAAAAGTATCGTCCGTTAAAATGCGCGTAGCAAGCCGGATAATGACGTCGTTCGCGGCCGAGGATTCATGATGCTGCCCTTTGAAATAAAACGTGCTTTCGCAGAGAACGCCGGTTGACGCGTCAACGATACGCATTTCATCCATGTGGTTGTGCGTGGGATCGGTACAATAGGTATTCGCCTGTACGTAATCCTCCGGCAGCGGCGTATCCACGTATCCCGTCGTCGCGCCGAAGGACTCGGAATCGGTATGGATCACGCCGTCGGCGTTGACCTTATCCCAGGAATCGCAGATTTTATAAAGCGGAACGTTATAGTCCACGATATCAAAGAACTCCACGCCCTGGGCCTGCGCCTCCAGGATATTGTTTTTCGCGCCGGTCTGCGCCGCGTAATACCAATCGGTCTGTTCCCGGATAAAGGCGTCCGCTTCGCCGGACAGATACATTTCGCGGCACGCGGGATAATCGGCGGACGGCAGCAGCGCCCACATACAGGTGGAATACTTCAGATAGTCGTTGATCAGCGTTTTGACCGCCATATCCAAAATGGCGTTCGCGTTTGCGTTCGGCATCATACGCAGTAAAATATCGGCAAGATAACCGATCCACTCCTTTTCCTCCTTTAACAAGGAAGGGATCAGATAACCGTAAAGCGCGTCGTTGTCATCCAACAGACCGTAATGGAAGATATCGCCGAGGATCGCCGTTCCGTCTGCGGCGGGCACGATAAAGCAGACGCGGTGCACGTCGTCCGCGATATTTAAGCCCTTATCCTTATAAAGCTGCATCAGCGCAACGAAAAGCGTACCGCCCTGACTGATGGGAACGATATTCACTTTGGACGCGCCGCACTCCTCTTTTGCGATCTGGATGAGATCGTAAAGCTGCTGTGCAAGCCGTTGGATATTGTCAAAGGAAACATAAGAGAAAAAGTACAGATGGTCCGCGCCGGCAATATCCACGTAATCATAAAGCGGAATGGCGTCAAGCAGAAAATCACGGTCATACTCGCTGAGGTTGGCGGCGCTTGTATTATATTCCACCGCACGGATCTGGTTGATGAAATTGCCAGAGCTGTCCACGCCGAGCTTTCCAAGCAGTACCTGCCCGAGCACGTCCGCCACCGCCTGCGCGGCAAGCCGGTCCTTTGCACTCTGCGTGATCAGCATTTTACTGACGGGCCAAAGCGCTTTTTTAACAGCCATTTTAACAATTTCATCGGTGTTGTCCAGGAAAAAGGGACGCTCATACGACGTACCGTCGGCTTTCAGGACCTCGTTGCCGTTTTCATCATAGTAACGGACGTCGCTCTGGAACACGCCCGGAATAACGATCGACGGCGCATAGCTTGCCTCGACGTTTTCCACTGCGGCAGCCGTGAGCGGCAAAACAAAAGAACACAGTATAATAATGCTGAGAAATACAGAAATAATTTTTTTCAAAACATATTTCTCCTTTTCGGTTTTATGAAACTATTATACAGATAATTATTTCCATTTTCAACAAAACAGCCGTTTCAATTAATTTTCGTCGATTTTCACAACAAAAAATTCTTAACCATGGATAAAATGACGAAAAAAATAAGATTGCAAAAACCAATTATTACATTAAAACGGTCAAAAGTGACATTCAAAGCTTTTTTACAAAAAAAGGTGTATAATCAATTCAGAATTTGATGTGTGTTTGATTCCTCCGAAACAGGCGTTGTCTCTTTTTTCCAGACGACGCCTGTTCCGTTTTTCAGACACGGAAAGGCGTTAAAATGCAGATCCATACGAAAAAGGAATTTATATTCAGCGCAGATGAGATCACAGCCGCCTGCCACGCATCCACGGTACTGCCGCTTGACGATGGCAACGTGCTTGCGGCATGGTTCGGCGGAGCAAAAGAGGGGGACGCAAGCGTGGAAATCTACATTTCCATGCGCGGCACGGACGGCATTTGGGAAAAACCGCGCATCGTCAGCGAAAACGACGGCGTTCCGCACTGGAATCCGGTCCTGCACTTAAGGCAGGACGGCACGATTCTGCTCTTCTACAAATACGGATTTCAAATAGACAACTGGGTTACGCACGTCGTCAGCAGCAAAGACGGCGGACAAAGCTGGTCCCAGCCGTCCGTTTTGGTTCCGGGGGACGATTCCGGCGGCAGAGGACCTGTCAAGAATAAATGCCTGCGGCTTTCTGACGGTACGCTGTTAGCGCCGTCCTCTACAGAACAAAACCGGAAATGGAACGCTTTTATCGACCGCTCCGAAGACGACGGCGTCACGTGGACAAAGTCGCCGGCTATGGACCGTCCGCTTTATAAAGGCAGAAAAGTCGGTCTGATCCAGCCGACGCTCTGGCAGGACGATTTAGGGATTGTGCATGCGCTGATGCGGTCAAACAAAGGCGCGGTTTACAAAAGCGACTCTGCGGACAACGGAATAACATGGAATACCCCGTACCGTACCGGACTTCCAAACAACAACAGCGGCATCGATTGTGCAAAAGACGACGAAGGGCGGATCTGGCTGTTATATAACCCCGTAAAAGAAAACTGGGGCGACCGTTACCCCCTGACGCTTGCCGTCTCCACAGATAACGGAAACATTTTCCTGCCCGTCTGTTCACCGGAAACCGCCGAGGGAGAATATTCCTATCCCGCAATCGTTTGCAGAGGGAACAGGTTATATTTCACTTATACATACAACAGAAAACAAATTGTTTATTCTGAAATAGATATAAACACTCTTTTTTATTGATTTGTTCATATTTATATGGTAAGATTAAGAAAAAAGGATCAGGCGGGTACTATGGAAAACAAATAAAAAGCCCACAATTTCTTACAGTTTATTAAATTTGCTCTTTTCTCCGCTTCGGCAGGATTGATCCAAATCGGCAGTTTTACGCTGATGAACGAGGTACTCCTGAACACGCGATTCATCCAGGGTTTGATAACAAACAACGAGACCTTCGCGAAAATCATGCAGAACGAGTACGGGCCGATCTACCTGATCGCGCTCATTCTTTCCGTTCTGTGGAATTTTACCTTTAACCGGAAATTCACGTTCAAATCCGCAAACAACATAAAGATCGCCATGCTGAAAATTTTCGGTTATTATCTGATTTTCACGCCGGTTTCCACGATTTTGGGCAATTATTTCACCGCCAGGTTTGCCTCTTTCCCGGCTATTGAGTATATCGTCCTGGGGATCACCATGGTCATCAATATGGTCACGGAATTCCTGGTCTGCAAATTTTTTGTTTACAGAGGGAGCGAAAATACCGCCGTAAAAAAAGAGAAAATAAAAGAAAGCGAGATAACCGATGGCTGATCTTTTCAATCATCCGTCTGTGCTTCGTGCAATAGACGACCTGTTGATTCCCGGACTTGAAAAACTGGCCGCCGAATTAAACGACGGTCCGGGTTTCAAGGATGAAAGCTTTGATTTCACACGTCATTTTTATTCGGGAAACAAAAGGTTCCTGAAAAATCCCGCCCGCGGCGCGAAGTGGCGATTAGGCTACGCCGTGACGGATCTCACGCCCTACGATTACGACCGGCATACGTATTATCTCGGCGGATATCTGATGGGCGCAAACGGCTACAACAATCAGATCAACGATCTGATTGATAAAATGCAGTGCCGCATCATTGCGCTGGACGACGGCTCCGGCCGCGGCGTTTCCGTTTTTGCGACGATCGACGCGATCGGCCTGGGCAACCGGCATATTAAACAGATCCGCAGGAAGCTTGCCGATCTGATAAAATACGAGGGGCCGACCGAAACGCTTTGCAGCGTCAACATATTTTCCACCCATGCCCACAGCTGCGTCGACACACAGGGCCTTTGGACAAATACCGGAAAAAAGGCCGTCCATAATCTGCTCAAAAACAAAACCGGCAAGGGCACGTATCTGGACGGTCCCGATCCTGATTTTATGCGGTTTGCGACCGACGCGATCGCCCGCGGGATACAAAAGGCACTGCGGGATCTGACGCCGGGCAGCCTAACTTATGCAAAAAAAGATATCGGCGAAGGCTATTTCAGTAACCGCAACCGTAAATCCGCCACCGCGCTTTCCACAGAGCTTGTACGATTTGTTTTTACGCCGGACGACAAATCCCTGCGTCCGACGATCCTTGCCAGCTTCCCCGCGCATCCGGACGTGGCGGGCATGCCGACGAACGACGGGCAGGGCACCGGACGGGAGCTCTGCGGCGAATACGTCTATTATATGGGAGAGCTGATCGGCCGCGCAGGATATAACTTTATTTTTATCAACGGCGCCATCTGTGCGATCTACATGCGACGAGAGCTGTCCAACGACGGCGTTACGCTGCATCACCGGTACGAGCAATCCATCCGCTTTGGGCGGGAGCTTGCAAGGATCACGCTCGCGCTGACAAAAACAACGGCGGAAATCGAAGCAGATCCGCTGCTCTGCGACAAAGCGCAGATACAAGCAGATAAAATGGAGTCCGAACAAAACGGCCTGCCCTTTACGCTTTGGTATGAAAACTGGACGCCGGTCAGGGAAAAAAACGTGCCCGCGCTGCTGAATATCCGCTTAAAGCAGGTCCGTATTCCGGCGACCAATCCGCTGATTTTGCTGGTCGGAAAATTAAATCTGGCGTCTTATGACGTGATCGCCTTAAAAAACGGCGGATACGCCATCACAACCGAGGTCGGCTATCTGGAAATCGGCAGGGACTTCAAAGCGGTCATGGTGCCGGGCGAATTCTGTCAGGACCTGCTCTCGGACGGCGCCTCCCTCCATGCCGAGGGAGCCTATCACAAAACCGAATTCCCCTATCCTTCGCTGAAGGACGCGTTTGACTGCGACCTGTACGCGTTTGGGCTCGCGAACGACGCCATCGGCTACATCGTACCCGATAACGACTATATTTTAGGCCGGTTTGACGAACACTACCACGAGCTGATCAGTCTCGGCGAGCATACAGGTTCGGCCGTTGTCAAAGCGCTGATCGATTTAAGGAGCGAATGCATATGAACGCATGGAACGTACTGCTTTCCAAAACGCTGAAGGGCGTTAATTCCATCGGCATGAAACGTGCGGAAAAACGCACCCAACCTCTGCAGGACGGAACCTTCGACTATGTTCCCGACGCTGCGGGCGACCGTTTTACAGCCGGCTTCGGCAAGGCGGTCCTGCTGCCGGACGATATCGACAAACGCAACTATTATATCGCCGGCTACCGTGAGAACAATCCCGCAAAGGGCGTGATCGACCCGCAATATGCAAGCGCCGTATGGCTGGACGACAGCTCCGGCCGCGGCGGCGTGCTTTTCATCGCGTTGGACGTTGTGGGCCTGTTGAACAAGGACGTTAATACGCTGAAAGAAAAGCTGTCGGATTTTTGCAGACTGACCGGCTGCCGCAGCATCACCGTCATGTCCACGCATAACCACGCCGGGATCGATACCATGGGGCTATGGGGCCCGCTTCCCTTTTCCGGCAGAAACCCGAAATTTATCAATTTGGTATTTGAAGGCGCAAAAAAAGCCGCGATGGAAGCATATGAAGACCGGCGCAGCGGCAAACTTTACTGCGGCCGCATTGAGGTCCCGGATCTGCAGGAGGATATCCGCACGCCGGAGGTCTACTCCAAAACGCTTACGCGTCTGCGCTTTTTGCCGGACGACGGCAGCCGGGAGATTTACTTCTTGAATTTTGCGGCGCACTGTGAATCCCTGCAGGGGTGCAACAGCCTGGTAAGCGCCGATTATCCGTGCTATCTGCGTGAAAAAATCAAAAAAGAGACCGGCGCCGAAACCCTGTTCGCAGTGGGCGCCGTCGGCGGCATGATCAGCATGAAGGTGGAAAACGAAGACCTGCTGCGCAAAGAGCGCCGTCTGCTGGAATCCACACGCCGCATCGGGACGCGGCTTGGTGAATACGCGATCGCGATCTCTGAGGAAACCCAGCTTCTTCCGCGTATCAATTTTATAAAACAGGCGTTTTATGTTCAGACCGAAAATCCGCTGCTGACGGTTGCGGGACAGATCGGTATCCTGAACGTAGACCGTTACGCTTTTGCAGGCGAAAAGCCGTGCACCATGATCAAAACGCAGATGACCTATATGGAGATCGACAGCCTGCACATCCTGTTTTTGCCCTGCGAGCTCTTCCCGGAGCTTGCCTACGGCGGCTATTTGTCCGCGGAAGACTCCGCAACGGGAAAGGGCGCGGCGGTCAATCCCGTCCCGCTTACACAAATTGCGCAAGACGACGATCTGCTGATCTTCGGGCTGTCGGACGACGAGATCGGATACGTGCTCCCGCCAAACGATTTCCTGCTCCACCCGGAAAAGCCTTATCTTGACAAAACGGTTGACCGCCACGGCCGCCGCCATTATGAGGAGACCAATTCCACCGGCCCCATGACGGCGCAGACGATTGCCGATACGTTCACAAAAATGCTGCAAACCGTACAAACCGCAAAGAACAATGCTGTAAAGGAGACAGATAAACAATGAAAAAAACGCTTGCGCTTTTACTTGCCGTTCTGATGATGTTTTCGATCCTCGCCGTTCCCACTCTGGCGGCCGGCGACGCCGGCTCGGGCTTTACCGCCTCGGATAAAATTTCCAACACGTTTTACCGTTTTGTAGACAAGCTGGTTATACTGGTCGGCAAAATACTCAACGCGCTGATCCCCGGCTCCGACTGGACCGGACAGATCCGGCAGCTTAAAAGCTATACGCCCGCACATTTTTATTCGGGCAAAGACGCTTTTGATACAGCAGCAGCCGAAAACGCGAAATGGAGCATGGGATTTGCGGACGCGTCGTTTTTAACCGGTCTTGACGTGTTTGACGGCAGTTATTACCTGACCGGCACGCTGGAGGCTTTTCACGGCAGAGTTCCCACCGCAGTATTGGACGATCAGGGTGTAAACGCCTTTGCGCTGAGCGACGGCGAAACAACGATCGTTTACGCGGCGATCGACGGCTTTGGGTTTGCCCGCGGCGACGTGTTGGAGATCCGCAGCCGCCTGGAAGCTTTTGCAGCCGAACACAATATCGCATCCATCAATATTTCCGCGTTGCACCAGCATTCCTGCATCGATACGCTGGGACTCGGCGTACCGCTGGTCCCCGCCGTATTAAAAAATCCCGCAGCCACGCTGTTTAATGCGGACAAACGCCTTTCAGGCAAAAACAAAACCTTTATGGAAGCGCTGTATTCCGCTGTGACGGCGTCCGTGGTCGAGGCTGTGGAAAACATGACGCAGGGCACGCTTTATTACGGCGCCGCGGACGCAAGCGAATTCATCCATGACAAACGGGAGCCGGAGGTGTACGATCACAACATAGAGCGCTTACGGTTTGTTCCCGATGATGAGACCCTGAACGAGATCTGGATCTGCGAAGCGGGCATCCACCCTGTTTCCCTCGGCGCAGGACCGACCCTGCTGACCGCCGATTATCCCTATTACATTGAACAATACGTAAAAGAAAACGCAAACGCGAATATGGTATTCATTCAGGGCGCGGAGCTTGCGATCACGAGCCAAACCGACACGCTTTCCTATAACGAGGAAACCGACGGCGACAACGCGAAGCTTGTCGCCATGGGGAACGCCATGGGCCGTCTGCTGCTCGACATTACGGATGAAGAACCGCTGCAGCCGCTTTTGAACGTCGCGTTACGTGAGGTGGCGGTCAAAGTGGAAAATCCCATCCATATACTGGCAGGCAGAGAAGGCCTGCTCAGCAGCGTTTTCGTACGAGACGGCCTCGGTTACAAAGTGATCACCGAATTAGGCTATATAGAGCTCGGCGGCACGCTCGGCGTCGTACTTGCGCCCGGTGAGATCGATCCCGCCATTTTGTGGGGCGGCGCGACCGAAAAAGCCCAAAGCTGGACGGGAGAATCCTGGGATTATGCACCGTGGAAGGAGATCTGCGGCGCGGATACGCTGCTCTGTTTCGGACTTTGCAACGATCAGGTCGGTTATATCCTCTGCGATAACGATTACCGCTCCATGTTTACGGAAAACGAAGAGATCAACGCCATTTCAAACAACGTCGGCTCCGTTCTTACCGAAGCCTTTATCGAGCTGGTCAACGACGTGAAATAAAAACGGATGATGAAAAACAAAAAGCTGGAATCCTGTATCCTCGTGCTGCTCGGCGCGCTGCTATTGGGCTTTTTATGGCGCGTGCGCGGCACCAACGGCTGGGGATCGTCCTGGGGACTGCTCAACGCGGGCTTTGTTTTTACGCTCTTTCTGATTTTTGCAACAAAAAGAACTAAAGGCCCAAGCCTGCAGCTCACGGCCCTTACTGCGCTTTCCTTTATGCTCACGGTCCCGGCGTGGGGCACGTTTTTGGATCAGTGTACGGGAATTTTAACGGCAACGAACCGCGACGGCGAAACCGTATTGTATGAGATCAGTCCGCTTTCCGGCGTTGCCGTCATGCTGCTGCTCGGCTTCGGGCTTGCTTCCGTATACGGCATCCTGCTGGGCAGGGGCTTCGGCGGACATGCCTGGAGACTGCGGGATTACGCCGCCGTGCTGCTTGTATTTATCATTGTGGACCTTGCCGCAAAAGCGACGGTTTCGCACCTGATCTTAAAGCTGATCGAGCCGCAGGCCGTTACGGCGTTCGTCGACGGGCTGAAAAGCGCCGGCGAAACAAGCGGCGCCTACGGCGCGTATATGTCGCATTTCAGCGCCGTATCCTGGGCAAAGCAGTTCACGGGCGGACGCAATTATTTTTCTTCCGTGGGCACGATCTCGCTTGTGCTCGCTGCAATTGCCTGTCTGCTGACGACAAGGTTTTACGTCCGGGACAAATACGCCGCCAAAACCGGCGCCGTGGTTTGCGCCGCGTTTGCGATAAGCATTACCGTTTCGGACCTGTTCTTCTTTTTCGCCAAGGGCGGCTATC
>JAFSXY010000073.1 GCA_017443805.1 Clostridia bacterium
ACATGCACGGAAGACGGCTGGGAAGCGTACGAAACCTGTAGCCGTTGCGATTACACGACGTACACGGCGCAGTCTAAGCTTGGACACAATATTATCGAGCATGAAGGCAAGGCGCCGACGTGTACGGAAAACGGCTGGGAAGCGTACGAGACCTGCAGCCGTTGCGATTACACGACGTACACGGCGCAGTCTAAGCTTGGACACAATATTATCGAGCATGAAGGCAAAGCTCCAACGTGCACGGAAGACGGCTGGAAAGCGTACGAGACCTGCAGCCGTTGCGATTACACGACGTATAGTGCGCTGACTAAGCTCTGGCATGATCCGATCGAGCATGAAGGGAAGGCGCCGACGTGTACGGAAGACGGCTGGGAAGCGTACGAGACCTGCAGCCGTTGCGATTACACGACGTATAGTGCGCTGACCAAGCTCGGCCATGATCTGATCTCGCATGAAGGCAAGGCGCCGACGTGCACGGAGAACGGTTGGGCGTCGTATGAGACCTGCAGCCGTTGCGATTACACAACGTACAGGACACTGTCCAGGCTCGGCCATGATTTCGGGGAATGGGTCGTAGTCCGAGAGGCGAGTAAAGACGGCCCGGGATTAAAAGTATGTACCTGTTCCCGTTGCGGCGAAACGCTGGAAGAGGAGATCCCGTACAGAATCTCTATTTGGCAGAAGCTTATTGCATTCATTAAGAAGCTGCTCGCGAGATTCAGAGCTGCTTGCTGAAAAACGAAAACGTCTGCCCTGCGCACAATTGCGCAGGGCAGAATTTTTTTCCGAAATCTCTTGCCAAACAAGCGCAGATGTGTTATCATATTTTGGACGTAGAATTTTGCTTCTGTCATGCGGCGTGTTGGTCCTGTGCGGCGGAGCGCCGCGAACCATGTCAGGCGGGGAACCGAGCAGCATTAAGCGGTATGCCCGCGCGACACAGTCCGCCTGCGCGCCGTGTGACAGAGGCAAAATTTTTTTGATGAAACAAAAACAGGGAGGTGCGCATATATGTACCGGGTTTTATACCGGAAGTGGCGTCCGCAGGTCTTTGACGACGTTGTCGGACAGCCGCAGGTAACGGTCACCCTTGCTTCGCAGGTGCGTGAAAACCGTCTGTCGCATGCCTACCTGTTTACGGGCGCCCGCGGGACTGGAAAAACCACTTGTGCCAAAATTTTATCCAAGGCGGTCAACTGTCTGCACCCCGTCAACGGCAATCCCTGCAATGAATGCGAGATCTGCCGCGGGATAGACAGCGGTACGGTTTTGGATATCGTGGAGATCGACGCCGCCAGCAACCGCGGGATCGATGATATCCGCCTGCTGCGGGACGAGGCGAATTTTACGCCGGCGCGCGCCAAATACAGGGTATATATCATAGATGAAGTTCACATGCTCACCATCGAGGCGTTCAACGCGCTGCTCAAAACGCTGGAAGAACCGCCGGAGCATGTCAAATTTATTCTTGCCACTACGGAAGTGTACAAATTGCCTTCCACCATTCTTTCCCGCTGTCAGCGCTTTGATTTCCGGCGGATCGAGCCGAAGGTCATCGCGGAGCGTCTGATGCAGGTCGCCTCCGCCGAGGGCGCGGTCCTTCAGCCGGACGCCGCCATGCTGATCGCCCGCATTGCGGACGGCGGCATGCGCGACGCGCTTTCGCTGTTGGACAGGGCCATGAGTGTGGAAAATACGGTCACAGCAGACGTAGTCAGCGTTTCGGCAGGCCTGATGGGCAGAGAGCAGATCTATTCGCTGTGCCGCACGATCGCGCAGCGGGACGTTGCCGGCGCATTGACGCTGCTGGACGAGCTGCATAACGCCTCCTGCGATACCCAGCGTCTGATCACGGAGCTGACCGACCAATTCCGCAATTTTCTGATCATACAAACGGTGAAGGCGCCTGAAAACCTGATCGTCTGTACGGCTTCGGAGATGGCGGAATTAAAAACGATCGCCGCCGGTTTTACCAAGGAGGAGATCCTGTTTGCGCTGCGGGTGCTCACCGATACGGCGGACGCCGTTAAGCGCACGCAGAACCGCAGGGTGGAGGCGGAAATGGCGGTGATACGCCTTTGTCATCCCGCTGCGGAAAACGACGCCTCCGCATTGGCCGCGCGTGTGTCCGTGCTGGAAAAGGAGCTTGCGGCTCTGAAAACACAGGGGATCCGTGCGGAAATCCCGTCTGCAGCGTCTGTTTTGCAGACGCCGGCCCCCGAACCTGCCGCAGCCGCACAGGAGCCGCCGACTGAAAAAATTGCAATGCCGGCGGACACGCCGAATTTTGAGGAGGACGTTCCGTGGGAAGAAGAACCGCCAAAGTATTCACTGCCGTTTGACGAACCGCAGCCGCCGACGGAGCAGCCCGATTTTGCGGGCTTTGCCGCGGAACACAGCGGCGGATACGCAAATCGTTTTTCCGAAACACAAGAGGACGACGCGCCGTTTGATTTCGACGCTTTTATGGCGGAGCACAGCGGCGGCAGGTCCGAAAAACCGGCGGAGCCCGCCGAAGCGCCGGCATCCGCTGCGCCCGAACCTCCTGCGTCCGCAGAGGAGAATATCGTTACGCCCCGGGAAGGCGAGCTGGATGCGCGCACCTGGCTGCGGATCATTTTGGACACAGAGCGTTCTTTTACGCCGCTTGTGGGGCTGCTGACCGATTCAAAGGCCGTTATCCGCGGCGAAGCGCTTATCATTTATCCCGCAAGCAATAAGCTGCGTTTTATGCTGCAGGAGGATATTTTGGCAAGATACCTCGGTCCCGTCGCACAGCGCATCCTCGGGAAAATGTATATTATAAAATTGGAGAATTAAAAAAGGAGAACGTCGATGAAAGCGAGAATTCCCGGTCAAAACAATATGTCCCGCAACGATATGATGCAGCGTATCCAAAAAATGCAGGAGGATATGCAGGCAAAACAGGAAGAAGTGGAAAACACCGACTTTACCGCCGGTGCGGGCGGCGATCTGGTGGAGGTCACCTTAAACGGCCGCCATGAGGTGCAAAGTGTGAAGATCAAGCCCGAGGCAGTGGATCCCGACGATGTGGAAATGCTGGAGGACTTCCTGACCATCGCGTTCAACGAAGCGGTCCGCAAGGCAAACGAGACCATGGAGCGTGAGATGAACAGTATTTCCGGCGGCCTGAATATCCCCGGTTTCCCGGGTATGTAAGAGGTCTCCATATGGAATACGGCGCGGTTTCGCTGCAAAAGCTGATCGAACATTTTCAACGTATGCCGGGCATCGGTGCAAAAACCGCCCAGCGTATGGCGTTTTATATTTTATCTCTTCCGCCGGAGCAGGCGCACGCCTTTGCGGACGCCGTAACGGACGCGTCGGACAACATCCGCCGGTGCGCGGTTTGCTGTAATCTGACGGATAAAGAGATCTGTCCGATCTGCGCGGATAAAAAGCGCAGCCGGCAGACGGTCTGCGTGGTGGAAAACGTGGAGTCTCTGATGGCGGTGGAAAAAACCAACGAGTATACGGGGACCTATCACGTGCTCCACGGCGTGATCTCGCCCTTGGATGAGGTCGGCCCGGACGACATCACCGTCCGGGAGCTTCTGGCCCGGATCGCGGCGGACGACGTCAAAGAGGTGATCATGGCAACCGGCTCCAATGTGGAAGGCGAGCTGACGGCCATGTATATTTCCAAGCTTTTAAAACCCCTGAACGTCAAAGTAACGCGTTTGGCTTACGGCCTGCCGGTGGGCAGCGATCTGCAGTATGCGGACGCCGTGACATTATTGCGCGCGCTGCAGGGCAGACAGGAGCTGTAAAAAAGGAGGGCGTACAGATGAAACACGTTATGACCTTTGATATCGGCACAACAGGCGTAAAGACCTGTGTGTTCGGCATATCCGATACCGTCCGGCTGCTCGGCGCGGCTTCTGCGGGCTACGGTCTTTATGTTTTTCCGGACGGCGGCGCGGAACAGGATACCGAGGAGTGGTGGGCTGCACTGTGTACGACCTGTAAACAGGCGCTTGCCCAGGCGAAAGTCGAACCCGAACAGATCGAAGGTATTTCTTTCTGCTCGCAGATGCAGGGCCTTGTGCTTGTGGATAAAGACGGCAACGCGGTGCGCAGGCCGATGAGCTATATGGACCAGCGCGCCCGTGAGGAACTGAAAAAGGGGATCGCGCACGGCGTACAGGTCGCCGGCGCCAGCATCCCCATTCTTTTGAAGTCTCTGGTCATTACCGGCGCCGTGGCGGCGTCCGTAAAGGATCCGGTCTGGAAATACAACTGGGTAAAAAATCATGAGCCCGAAAATTTCAAAAAGGTATATAAGTGGCTGGACGTCAAGGATTATCTGATCTGCCGCATGACCGGCCGCTGCACCATGACAAAGGATTCCGCTTTCGGTACGCTGCTTTACGATCTGCGCAAGGGGCACGAGACCTGGAGCGCAAGCCTGTGCAAAACGCTCGGCGTAGATGTGAACCACATGCCGGAGCTCGTGAAATCCACTGACGTCATAGGTCCGCTGCGTGAGCAGCAGGCGCGCGAGCTCGGCCTGCCCGCAGGCGTGCCCGTGTACGGCGGCGGCGGGGACGCATCCCTGATCGGTGTTGGCGCGGGGGCCGTGGAGCTCGGCGATACGCACATTTATTCCGGTACCTCCGGCTGGGTATCCACGGTTGTAGATAAGAGCATCGTGGACGCCTCCGCTATGATCGCCGCGGTCATCGGCGCGGACGAGGGCAAATTCAACTACTTCGGCGAACTGGAAACCGCCGGTAAGTGTCTGGAATGGTGCAGGGACCACCTGGCGCTGGATGAGATCAATATTTACATGAAAAAAGAAAACGTGGCGGACAGCTACGAGACCGCATATACCAGTTTGTACGATTATATGAGCGACGTCATCGACGAGGTGCCCGCGGGCAGCGGCGGCGTGATCTTTACGCCGTGGCTCCACGGCAACCGCTGTCCTTTTGAGGATCCCAATGCGCGCGGGATGTTTTTTAACATCAGTCTGGAGACCGGCAAGCGCGATATGCTTCGCGCGGTGATCGAGGGCGTCTGCTTCCATCTTCGCTGGTTTATGGAGGCGGAGGACAAAAAAGTGCCCTCTTCCGAGACCGTACGTTTTGTGGGCGGCGGCGCGCTTTCTTATGTGACCTGCCAGATCCTTGCCGACGTGCTCGGCAAAAAAGTGGAAACGGTGGAAAAACCGCAGAATGTCGGCGCCGTCGGCGCGGCGGTCACCATCGCCGTGGGCAGCGGCCTGATCAGGAGCTTCTCCGAAGCCAAAAAGCTGATCCCCGCGGTCAAGACTTACGAGCCGAATTCCGCAAACAAGGCGGTTTACGATAAACAGTACGCGGTGTTCAAAAACCTTTATAAGGCAAATAAGGCTAATTTCGCCGCGCTGAACGGTTGAGCCCGGACGCCGGTTCACGATTTCAAAAAGGAAAGGATAGTATCATGCTCGATCAAAAATATGTTATGGACGGTCTGTATAACGGGATCGTCGAACAAATGAAGACCTGCGGCTTTGATCCGCAGTTTCCGGCGGGAACCCCTAAAGGCGGCACGGCGGTCTATGCGCGTGAGCAGGCTTTTGTAATGGATTTTGCCGGGTCAAAGGGACGGCTTCGTCTGGTATACAGTGGCGACCGGATCCATTTGCTCTCCGGCGCAGTAGACGTGGACGTCAGCGACGATACCGCGTTCAATCTTGATTCCACCTTCCTTTTTGTCGCGTCGGAGTATGACGAACGGGACTTGAAGTCGCTTGTCAACGAGATCAACGAGTATTTGGAGGACGCCTACAAAGCCAAAAAGCAAATCGTTTCCAAGAGTAAAGCGCCGCAGACGGTGTCCAAGGCTGCCGCAAAAAGCGGCGCGCTCGCTTATGATCCCATTACGCTCGCCAGCAAGCTTGCCGGTATGTTCCCGGAGTTAAAGGACGATATCAAGGAAAATATGGACGCTTACGGAGAGTTCCTTTGCGAGGATTTCTTTGTGAACCACGCCAACGAAAAGGTGATGGGCGTTATTCGGGAAAACAATCCGCAAAGGATGAAAAAGCTGTTCAATATCCTCGGCGAGATTTACGAGGACGGGACCAACGAGGTACAAAGTTTGATCGCCGTTACGGTTCTGGGCCCCATCAATAACGAGCCTACGATTATTCAGCGCATTCTGCCGTATCTGTCCGATACCATGCTGGAACCGGTGCTTGCCGCAAATAAACGGCTTGCAAAAAGCAAGAGCGCCCAGCTGCGGCTGGAGCATCCGCCCGCGTATAAACCGAAAAAGCAAAAGCGGTCCGGCGGTATCCTGCAAAACCTGATGGGCGGCGGCAACCCCGGAATTCAAAGATAAAAAAACAAACTGCGGCGTGTTTCCCAAACGAAAACGCGCCGCAGTTATATTTTGAAGATTTTTGTAATATCAGGCTTCCAGATCTTCCAGCCCCACGGCTGCACGCAGGATCAGACGTGCGTCGCCGGCTGAAATTCCTGCGATCCCGTCCACGTCGGCGGCCAGATAGCAGCGGTTGTTCGGATCGGAGAAATCCAGTCCTTCGGCCGTGTCGTTCAGACCCACCGCTGCGCGCAGGGCGTAACGTGCGTCGGATGCGGTCACACTGCCGTCGCCGTCCACGTCGCCGCGTACAAACGCCGGCGCCGCTTCAAGCGTAAGCTCGGCCTTCGGGAATTCGTAATCGAACATGCCTTCGATCACGCGGTCTTCCCGCACCTCCGTCAAGGTCTCGGGATCCACGTCCGGGGTGTAAAGGAAGAGGTATTTGCCCGGCGCTTCTTCCAGTGGTTCAATGGTCAATACAATATCCTGTCGGCCTTGTTCGCCGTAGGTGTAATCTTTAATATACCGGTTGCCCGCGGCGTCCTGATAAACGTCTTCAGAACCGTAGTTGCCCATCCCGTTTACAGCCATCCACTGTTCGTTACCTTCGTCGTCAAGGATCCATGAAAAGCCTGCGGCGTTTGCTTCTTCCATTGTGTTGAATTTTACTTCAGTGGAACCGTCGCCGCTATGTTCAATCCCCCATTGATAATCTTCCAGATATAAATCATGTTTTGCAACGTAGAAATAACGTTCCACAAAGAATTCGGAATGGCCGTCCCCGTATACGCCTTCAACCAGGTGATAAATGCCTTCCGGATCCGCGGCGTTGCGGCACCGACAGATTTGTTTGGTTCCCGGGTTGGAGTAACCCTCCAGGCTGACGCCCAGATTCCGCACGGCCTCTTTTTTGGTGATCGCGATCTCTTTATCGCCGGACTTCATCGTGAATGTTCCGGTGGCGGCATAGACCTCAATCGCCGTTCTGGAGCCGGAAACGGTAAAATTGACCTGCGGGTCAACGATGAATACAGTTTTTTCTTCCTCCTGTGAGTTGAAGTAAACGCCGCTTTCAAAGGTCTTGTTCGGATTGACGCTCAGCGTGCCGTCGCCGGTAATGCGCAGGTTGTCGCCCCATTTCGGCTGCATCACGCCGCCGCCCGCCACTTCGATACGGGAGAGTCTGCACGTACCTTTTACGCAAAGGGTAAAATCGTCGCCCATCAGGTTGATACGGAGCTTATAATTGCCCTTGTTGAAATCCGTAAGAGTTAAGGTGTTGGTCGCAAGGTCGTAAACCGCGCCCTCCTGCTCCGTCACCGTTCCCCGCT
>JAFSXY010000074.1 GCA_017443805.1 Clostridia bacterium
CATTCTTGCCGACCTGCGCAAAAACAAAGCGCTGCTTGCGCAGGCCGCTGCGCCGTATTACAGGATCGGTCCCTCTAACGATATCGGGGGCGACTGCGGCGTTACGCTGCCCATCGTGCTGGAAAGCGAGGAAAAGGGGAGGGCGTTCTGTGAAAAGGTCGGGCACGGCGCGTATCTGCCCATCGACACCGGCAAGCATATCTATAACCACTGGACGGCGATTCTGGAGACGCGCGGCGCGCTGCACCCGCTGATGGACCCCTTCAAATTCCCCGCGAACGTGCCGTACGTGCCGGATTACAAAAACGAGACCTATCCGAAAACGCTGGACCTCCTGTCCCGCACGGCCTTTATCCCCGTGAACCCGGACTGGACGGAAGAAGAGATCGAAATCATCGCGCAAAGCATCCGCTGAGCGTCCGCTGTGCGGACGCAATGAAATTATATTTGTAAAAATAAATAATCCGTCCTTTCGGACGGATGAAATCTCCTTACGGCGATGATTGTTTTATTGAAAAATCAAATTATCCTGTCTTTTTTCGCAGATCTGACCTCAAAAAAAAATGGAAAACTGTTTAAACTCTTTTGAAGAATAAAAAATGTGTGGAATAAAAACATTTTTTATTCTTCAATTTTTCTTTAACACTGAAAAAGACAGAGAACACCGTCCCCTGTCTTTATTCAATATCTTATTCAAATGTCACTTTTTCAATGTTATAATTTACCGTATAGTCCTTCCAAAACATTTTGTCGGCAACTTCTTCGGTTGCGTAAAAGTCGGTGTTATAACTAGAGGCAGAATAGTTTAATGTGCCATCACCTTTAATATATAAATCTCCGACAGAATAATAAGCAACGCTGTTATTACACGTTACATCATCGATTGAGCTTATGATATCCGCGTAAACAGATATAAATGCTTTCTTTTCATACGTTCCGTCATTCTTCTTTAATAGATAGAGATCTCCGATATGTGCGTTTTTAACTTTTCCACCAAAAATATAATACCACGTACCGTCAGCGTCATAAAAATGCGAACTGTCTAAACCTTTTATGATGCTCTCATACTTAGTTTTAAGGGCATTTTTATCATCAGAGGTCAACTCGTCAGTGCTTATTAGCATATGATCAATATCCTTGATGGGATAATCATAGGTCTCTTCCTTAAGGACGTAACCATTGGCTACTGCATCCTCGGAAAGAGAAGCTGTTATAGTTATTTTTTCGCCGTAAGAAACACCATTTGATTCTGCAGTGTAATTCACCTGAGAAATCGGATTAGTTTTGTCAACCTTGTTGCTGATTAACAAAAATCCATTAGGAAAAATATCAGTGTACATTATCATTACACCTGTATCAGTATTAAAAACAGCGGGATCAAAAGCATCAACTTCGATAGCTTCCGTTAACCCCTCAACAGTTATCTTGTATGTAGTGTTTTTAAGATTCAGCTTTGCATCCTTAGCCGCACTTTTGTTGTAGGTAAAGTTAACAGTCACTTCTTCGCCGTTGGATAGACCATAGGATGGCGTAACCTCAAAATCCAACGAGCTTGAAAACGGAACCAATTTAGAGATGTTTTCAAGTGCTTTTTCACTGAATGTGAAAGAGGAACCGTTTGCAATAGAATATGCTTTTTCAAAAGCGACCATATCAAAGTTTATAGTCGCCGTTGCGTTACCATCAACACCTTTAAATGTTACAGTAGTATAGCTTTTGAGGTCAATCTCGGTTCCGCCACAAGCGGTGAGGGAGACTGCAGTCAACATAATAATTATCACAAAAATAAAGGTTGCTATTTTTTTCATAAGTCGTTTTCCTTTCATTGTTGTAGGACTCACTGTGTTTTTGCTTTTATGACGTTTGAAACTCTGTTTTAGCTTTTCTTTTACAAAAAAATGAGGATTGATGGATTAAGTTGTGCTGAAAAAACATAAAGTCCACTATTTTCTCATTACCCAACAAAAAACATATAACAACGATTTTTGATATATAACATACGAACGGAGTGTTTTAGTATAGGTCATAAACCCTTATGTTTTATTTAGTTGCACTTTGTAAGCTAATTATAACAGAATGCTAAAATTCTTTCAACACTTATTTTTTTACTCGTTTCTAACAGGTAACATATAAGAAAAACCTCCTGCGACGAGCAGCACAGACAACCAATGCCCCATTGCAAAATGGGAAGTTTTGCGCTATATAACAGTAAAGACCGAGGGACGTTTTACCGGGAAACACCGCGATTTTGCCCACATGGTCAATCGCAGCTCTTCAGTACAGAGAATTGCGCTTTAAGCGCGTATGGAAAACTTGAGCTGCACTACCCCTTTTATTGCGCGTAGTAAGAAATTCGGATATACTAAACTTTTTGCTCAGTTTTTTCCTTGGATTTGGTTTGTTATATCTATTCGCGGTTTTTGTATCGTGGAAAACGTTCCCTGTCTTTATTATCCGGAGAAGGGGTACTAAAGTGCCGTGCTACCGCGCGATTCAGAAAAACCGATCATCGCAAAAACGAATTACGGATTACTCGCTCTCCTGCGTTGCGGATGATTGATAATCGTCCCTACAGGATTTTGTTTAATTTTGGATTTAAAATCAAAACCCGAAGGGGTTTTCCGAAATTTCACTTTTCACACTTTAAATTTTAAATAAAAAAAACGGGTGTGTCGCCGAAAAAGCGATGCTCCCGTTTTGCCTTGTTCTTCGCGGACGATTATTAATCGTCCCTCCTGGATTTTGTTTTAATATCGAAATCAAAAATCAAAACGCGGAGCGTTTTCCGACTTTCATCTTTCTTCTTTTTTCTTTCATCTTTCCTTTATGTTTCCATCGGAAATATTTCATTGCTGAAGCCGCACGGCTTCAGCCCAGGTACCGGATCGCGGCGAGGGCGGCGGTCGCGCCGTCGGCGGCCGCGGTGGTGATCTGCCGGATATTCTTCGTGCGGCAGTCGCCCGCGACGAAAACGCCGGGCAGATCCGTCAGACAGCTCTCGTCCGCCTTGACGCAGCCGTTTTCAAGCGTGAGCAGGCCGCGGAAGGCCTCCGTGTCGGGAGAAAGGCCGATGGCGACGAAAATACCGTCCGCATACAGCGTCTGCTGTTCGCCCGTCTGCGTGTTCTCGATCACGGCGCCCGTAAAATCTCCGTCGCCCAGCAGCGCCTTGCAGACGCTGTTATAGATCACCTTTACGTTGTTTTTTTCGGCGACCTTCGCCTGCAGCGCGGCTTCGCCCGTCAGCGTCGGCAGGTTCTGGACCATGGTGACCGCGGCGCAGCTCTCGCTGAGCAGCAGCGCCTCCTGCATGGCGGAATTGCCGCCGCCGATCACAAGCACGGCCTTGTTCTTATAAAACGCGCCGTCGCAGACCGCGCAGTAGGAAACACCCGCAAGCGTATCTTCTTTTTCCAGTCCCAGCCGGCGATGCTTTGCGCCGGTCGCGATGATCACGGTGCGCGCGGTATAGTCGCCGTCGTCCGCGTGTACGGTGATGCAGCCGTCGGCCGGTTCAATGCCGGTGACCTCGGCAAGTCCGATCTCCGCGCCGAGCAGCAGCGCCTGCTCCACCATTTTGTCCGCCAGCTCGTTGCCGGAGAGCACGGGGAAGCCCGGATAGTTTTCGATCTTGGGGGAGTGCGTCATCTGGCCGCCCATGGCACCCTTTTCGAGGATCAGCACGCTTTTTTCCGCCCGCCGCGCGTAAATGGCCGCCGTCAGGCCCGCAGGCCCCGCGCCGATGATGAGGATGTCCGTCATATTTTTTTCGTCCTTTTTTTTGAAAATAACAGCATTATTATAGCGTCGGAAAAGGATTTTGTCAATCAGAGGTTATGGAGTTTGGAATAGGGGACAGGGAGCAGGGAAAGAAAAAACCGGACGATCACGTCCGGTTCTCCGCGACAGTTCGTCGCAGGCAGTTTCTTTTGTCTGTACGGCGGGAGCTTATTCCTCCGGCAGGTCCGTCGCGCTGTTGCCGAGACTGTTGAATGCCACGGACTTGACCGCCAGCGTACGGATCGCTTCAAGCTCGTCAAAATCGTCGGTATTCTCAAGCTGTTCCTCGGACTCAAAGACCACCGTATAGCAGAACGGGCCCTTTTCCAGATAGAATTCCATGCTGTCAAGATTGTAGCCGTAACCGGAAGTCCAACCGTCGGCCAGCAGGTCTTCGCCCGTTTTGCCGACAAGCGCGTTCCTCTCGTCTTCGGAGAGCAGCTGATCGTTCAGATTTTCACAATTTGTAATGGCAAGCGGGGAGATCAGCGCTTCGAGCTGTTCGTTGTAGTTTTCATCCAGAATGTCCAGTTCCCAGAGCGCAGCGGACTGATCCGCAGTCAGCGCAGCCGTTAAACGCCAGTATGTGCCGTTTTGTTCAAGCACGTAAACATAGCAGTCTTCATATGTTGCGGACTGGGACTCTCCCGTCTCGTCAAGCGCCAGCGCTTCGCCGAGCGTCTTAAAAGAAGCAACGTCGACCGTCGCGTCGTCGGACGCGGGCGTATCGGCGTCCTGGTTTCCGCCGTCCTGCTTGCCGCAAGCCGCAAACACAGCCAGCGCAAGGATGAGCGCCATTAAAACAACCAAAGCTTTTTTCATTTTGTTTCCTCCTGTTGTAGCCCGGGCAGTCGGGCATTGTTGATATTGATTTTCTTTTTTTAAAGAAATCTGTTGCATTTTAACACAGAAAAGACAAAAATTCAATGGTTTTTTTGATTTTTTACTGCTCCAGGATCCGCAGGCAGGCGACCGTAATATCGTCCGCGTGTCCGATGGGGGCGCGTTTTTGCGCCTCTTTTATTATAAGGGAGACAAGCTCCTTTGCGTCGGCGTCGCCGCGGCGGTAAAAAAGCTCCTTGTAAAACGCCCGCGGTACAAGATCCGCGCCGTCGCTCATCATCACGATCAGATCGCCGGGAGAGAGCGAAGCCTGCGTGCGTTCGAATTTTGTTTCGCGCATGATGCCCAGCGGCAGGGATGCTTTCTCAATGACGGCGGTCTTCGCGCCGAGTTTTATAACGGAGGCCGCGCCGCCGGCCTTGAAAAAATCCGTGTTGCCGGTCTGCAGGTCCACGCGGCAGATATCCGCCGTGGCGAGCATTTCCTCCGAAGCGTTTACCAGCAGGGCGGAGTTGACCGCGGTAACGGCGACGTCCGTGCCGAAGCCCGCGCGTAAAAGCTTTGCCGTCAGCGCGCAGGTCATGGATGCGTTGACCGCCGCCTCTGCGCCGGTGCCCATGCCGTCGCTGATCACGCAGCAGAAATTGCCTTTGCCGTCGGAAAAGCCCTCGCATGCGTCGCCGCAGTAGCGGCCCGCGCCGGCAGGTACGGATTGCTTGAAAAACTGTACCCGCAGCGCCGTTTTTTCACAGAAGGTCACCGCCGTCCCCTCCGGCGCGAGCTCGCTGAAAACGGGCGGCAGAAAGCGGACGTTGGTTTTTGCATACAGCTTTTCCAGAATGGAATTGTAATCCGCATCCGCGGGCACGGTTTTACAGGCGAGCTCGGCCGTAAGACGGCCCGATTCGTCCGCGGTCACCGAGAGCGCCGTATAGGGAAAGTTTTCGGCGTCAAACACGCCTTTTACGAGCGCTTTGAGATACGGTTCGCTCTCTTGTGTCTGCGCAAGCTCCGCCGCCGCGGCCAGCAGCAGACCGGAAACGGTCCGGAACTGCGCCGCCGCGGTCTGCTTTAAGTCGTAGATCTCGCTTTTTACCGCACGGCGTGCGGCATAAACGGCGTACGCTTCGTTAAAGGCGTCCGCGAGAGAATTCGGCGTCCGGCAGACCGTCTGCAGGCGCTGCGGCACCGTTTCCGGAAACAGTCGGCCGTTTTTGATCACGGCCTCGCCCGCGGAAGCAAAGTCCCGTCTGGTCAGCAAGTCGGTTTTGTCCCAGCAGAAGTTTTTTTTCGGGCAGCTCTCACACACTGCGGCGCGCGCGTCGGAAGCAAGCGCTTTTGCGCCGTCGTCCTCCTGTTCGGTCAGCAGACGGCAGACCGCCGAAACGGCGTCCGATATGCTGCATACAGCGCCTGCAGTCCGCGCCAGCCGCAGGCGCAGCAGCGCCCGGCTCTCCCCGGCGCAGGTCTCTTTTGAAAAGGGGCGCAGCCGTTCTCCCGCAAAGGAAAAAAACCGTTCGGGCAGCAGCACCAGCATAAGCGCGGCGACGCCCGCTTCGATCGCGGCGATAAACGCCGCGTCGGCGTTGCCCTTCAGCACCAGAAACAGCGTATCGCAGACCAGAAAGGCGGCGGCGACTGCAAATTTGCCCATGCTTCGGCAGATCCCGCAGAGAAGTCCCGCGGCGGGCAGGGCGAAAATCAGGTGCGGCTGTTCCTCGGCAAAGCCCAGCAAAAGGCCTGCGCAGACGCCCGTAGCGGCGCCGGCGGTCTCGCCCGCACACAGGCAAAAAAGCATCAAAAGAAAAAAACAGACCGTCCGGGCAGGGGAGAAATCGCCGATGCAGAAGGGCGTAAAGGAGAGCAGCAGCAAGGAGCCGCAAAATAAAAAAGCGGCCGTATCGCCGGGCGAGGCGGCAAACAGGCTGCTCCGACCGGGCAGCAGGACGAAGACCCTGCGCCAGAACGCCGCCGCGGCGCCGGCGATCAACGATTCGCAAAAAGCAAGCAAAACGCTTTGGGCGTCCGGCGACTGTACGAATACCACGGCTGCCGCGCTTAAAAAAACGCTCAGGAAAGAGACGGCGGGACAGACGACGGCCGGATTTTCGTTTTTGATCAGGCGGGACGAAGCAAAACGGAACAAAAAGGTCAGCATGACGGCGCCGACGTATTTAAGCGTGCGCATCGGCGGGCAGAAAACGAACGCGCCCGCCGCGGCGCCCAGCCCCGCGGGCAGCAGATATGCCTCCGGCGTCCCGGCGGTGAACGCGGCCGCAAAGGGAGAAAAATCCCCTTCAAACGTAACGCCGCTCAAAAAAAAGCCCGTAAGGCCCGCCGCAAGCAGCCCGGCGGCTTTCCTTGCAAACGCCGGGAAGACCGCGCGCCTGTTTTGCGCGGCGCGAACTCCGGTTTGTTCCATGTTTTTCACGTCCTTTTTTCAGAGATATCCCTACCTTAGCACGTTTGAGTAAAAAAATCTGTCGGAAAGCGCCGCCGGATAAATGCGAAAAAAGGTCCGTAAAAAAATTTTTTGCGGGTTTCCCTCGATTTGTTTCATTTTCTGCATTTTTTCTCTTGAAAAAAAGAAAGTTTCTCTTTATAATAAATACTGTATAACTATTAAAGTGGGATTTTCTATGTCTTTTGAAAAAAATAAGCCGTCGGAAGAAGAACGGCGGACGGAAAAACGGCCGCCGCGGGACGATCTTGTTTTCGGCAGAAACGCGGTCCGCGAGGCGCTTGCCGCCGACCGGCCGGCGGATACGCTGCTGGTCCAGCGCGGGGCGCGTACCGGCGCCGTGCTGCCGCTGATCGCCGCCTGCAGGGAGCGGGGCGTTCCCGTGAAAGAGGCGGACGAAAAAAAGCTTGATTTTATGTGCGGGCACGCAAACCATCAGGGCGTGGTATTGATCACCGCCGCGCACACGTACGCAACCGTGGAGGAGATCCTGGCCGCTGCCGCCGAAAAAAACGAACCTCCGTTTTTGGTGCTCTGCGACGCGCTGGAGGATCCGCACAACCTCGGCGCCATTATCCGCAGCGCGGAGGCGGGCGGCGCGCACGGCGTGGTCATTCCGGAGCGCCGCAGCGTCAGTCTTTCGGGGATCGTCGGCAAAACAAGCGCCGGGGCGCTGGAATATCTGCCCGTGGCGCGGGTGAAAAACCTGACCGCCGCGATCCGCGAGCTGCAGAAAAAGGGGATTTGGGTCTATGCGGCGGATATGGACGGTACGGATTACCGTACTGCTTCGCTGGACGGTCCCATCGCGCTGGTGATCGGCGCGGAGGGGAAGGGCGTCAGCCGGCTGGTGAAAGAAACCTGCGACGGGTGTCTGCGGATACCCATGAAAGGAAAAATCAACTCCCTGAACGCCTCCGTGGCGGCCGCGCTGCTGATTTTCAGCGTCAGCAGCGCAAGGGATCGGAAATAAAGGGAAAGGACGCTGGGGGATAGCTATGGCAGATGAAAAAAAGAATACGCCCGCCGAAAACACGGAGGACGTTGTCAATACGGTCGGGGAGAGAAGCATCGGGATCGGCGCCGCCGCGCGCAGCGCGGAGTCTTTGGAGGAGAGCAGCGACAACCTGCGTCTGAACGCCGGCGCTTCGCGCTTTATCAAAACCGGCGAAACGCCCTTTGTCCGCGTGCATCCGCAAAACGGAAGCACGCCTGCGGACCGGCAGAGGCATACCGGCTATACCGGTAAGATCAATACCTACGACGCGGTGCACGCCGTGAACGCGCCGCAGGGGGAAAAGATGATTCGCACCGCCGAAGAGGACGATTCTGTTTTTGCCGCCGCACGGCGGCAGGCTGAAAAAAGCGCGGAGGCCGAAAAGCCCACGGAGGTTGAGAAGCCCGCGGAGACGGCGTCGGCCGTGTCCGGAGAGCCTGCACAGGAACAGATCCGGATGGAGGGCGTGGCGCCTGTTGAAACGGCGTCTGTTGAAACGGATCCCGCGCAGACGAATGTGTTTTCGGCAGAGGATCTGCAGGCGGCCGCCGTGGAGGTCACCGACGAAAAGACGCGCGTCGTCGAACTGTCCGCAGACGCTCCTGCGTCCGGAGGCGCGGACGGAAAAACGAAATTTGTACGCACCAAGGGCAGTCTTTTGAAGGAGATCGCGGATTCCGCAGACGAGGACGTGCGCAGGAACCCCGATCAGCTGATGATCGACGGCTTTGACGACCGTGAAAAGGAGGAGGCTCTGGAGCGGGAACGGCAGGCTGAAGCCGCGCGGCTGGAGGCGGAGCTTGACAAATCCAGGCAAAAAAGGATCAACGCGTTCCGTTTCTGGGGCGGTGCGGGCGAGACCGGCGCCAGCGCGGATGAAAAATTTACCGGCACGCGTGAAACGTCGTTGCTGCCCGGCTTCCTGCAGAAGATCGCCGACCGTTTTTCGCATTTGGACAACGCTTTTGCACCGATCAAGAGCGACGAATATACCGATGAAAACGACCGAAAGGCCGTGTTTTCCACTTTGATCGCCGCGCGCCGGTTTACGCTGATGCGGATCGCCGCAGCCGCGCTGCTCGGGCTCGCGCTGTTCATCATCGATCTTACGGCGTCCGTCAGCGCAGCCAACAACGGCGGGTTCTTTGCCGTGTTCGGCGGAAATTACCGCGTCCTGATTGTCATAAATCTTGTGCTCCTGGGGATCTGTGCGGGGGTCATGGCGGCGGATCTGAAAAACGGCCTGTTTTCGCTGTTGAAGATCCGGCCGAAAACGGATACGTTCCTGCTGCTGCTCATGCTTTCGTCCGCTGCGCAACTGGTCGCCGCTTTCTTCTCCCGTCAGAAGCTGGAGGCGGATTACCATCTGCTTACGCCGGCCGTGATCCTGCTGTGCGTGCCGTATCTGGCGGCAAAGCTTTTTTATTTGGATAATACGCGCCAGTGCTTTAAGGCCGCCGCGTCCAAGAGCAATAAATCCTATCTGCGCAAGGTCTCCGACGAAAGCCTTGTTTCGCGGCTTCTGTGCGAGACGCCGGCAGGGGAGACAAACGTTGTATATTCCGGCAAAACGCGGTTTGTCAGCCGTTTCCTTGCCCGGAGCGCCGCAGGCGCGGCGGCGGGCATGCCCGCTTCGCGGCTGGTGTTGATCTGCGCCGGCGTGTCGCTGATCGCCGCCGTTGTCGCGGGGGTCATGCAGGGCAGCTTTACGGCCTTTATTTCCGCTTTTACGCTCTGTCTTGCGTTTTCCTTTCCCGTCGGGAGCCTGACCGCCACCGGCTGGGCGATCGCGGGTGAAAATAAAAAGCTCTCCGTAAAGTCCTCGTTCGTTCTGAGCTATGCGGACGCCCGGGATTTTGCCGCCGTGGACAATATCGCCGCGGACGCGTCGGAGCTGATCGATTCCGCCGTTGTAAACTGTCTGACCGCCAAAAGCGTCAGCGAGCGGCAGGCGCGCTTTGTGGCGGCTTCCATTGCGAACAAGGCAGGGTATCTGATGAGGCAGACCTTTGCGTCGGATATCGCCGCGTTTGAGGAAAAGCTTCCCGCCGCGGAGAACGTGACGTATGAGGACCGCCTCGGTCTGTCCGCCTGGGTCAGCGGCTGCAAGGTACTGCTGGGCACCAACGCCATATTGGTCAACCACAACGTCAGCGTGCCGGAGGAAAACGTGGTCACGGCGCTGCTCGGCGAGGATGAATATCCGATCTATCTTGCCATCGAGGGACATTTTACCGCAGTGTTTGCCGTAAAATACAAACGGCGCGCAAACGTGGGCAAGGGGCTTTCCGACCTGATCGCCGGCGGCACCAATATCCTGCTTTCCACCACGGACGCAAATATTACCGAGGTCTTCGCGGAGCAGCTTCTGGACCTGCCTGACGGCAGCGTACGGATCATCGGCAGCTCCGCCGCCGCCCAGCTGGCGGACGCCAAAAACACCGTCACGGATACGGAGGAGGCGGGGATCGTATTTACCGAGTCGTTCGGCAGCCTGTGCCGCTGCGCGGCAGCCGCCGTCCGGCTGGATAAGATCAAAAAGATCTCCAGGCTTTTTTGCGCCGCCGGCGCGTATGTTTTTCTGCTGGTCGCGCTGATCCTCGCGCTGACCGGCGCATTCACCAGAGTGCAGCCTGTTTCGGTGATCCTGCTGCACGCGGCGGTGCTTGCTTTGTGCTTTGCCTCTCCCACCTTTATGGGGTTGTATTCCAAAGTCAAGGTGCCTGCGTTCCTGAATAAAAAAGCCGCCGGAAAGGAGTCGCCCGGACCGGTTTCCGGCGGACCGGCGCCCGCGCCGTTCACGGAGAACGTCGGCTTTGTGCAGGAGGAGCTCTCCGCGCTGAAGGCGGAGCCGGCGGCCGAACCGGCGGCGGAAAATCCCGCCGAAAAGATCGTGCCGCTGGAAGAACCGCCGGAGCCCGAAGTCCATGGCGAGGTCTCGGAGGAAGCGCAGAATGCGCTCAAGAACTTTGAGCCGGACGTTTCGCTCTTTGCGCCGAAAGATACGCGGCCCGCCGAAGAAGACGCGGCGGACGCCAAAGCGCCCGTGACGTCCGAAAAATTCAAAAAGACCGTCGCATCCATCGGCAGCTGGTTTACAAAGCTTTCGGCAGACGCGGAAAACGCGGAGGACGAAGAGGGCGAGGAGCTTGACGCGCCTGCGCGCCGCAGACCGAGGGAGGACGGGAAACCTGCGTTTTCTCTCTTCTCCAGAGACGCCGTCCGTACACGCAGAGACAGAAGCGCCGAGGAGATAGAACAGGATTACGAAGACAACAAACAGATGGAGCAGGCGCTGCGCGCCACCTTTACCGCGCCCGAAATGCCGCCTGCGCCGACGTTTGATCTGGATAAAGAAGAGACCGAGGAACCGGTGACCGAGGGAAGCTTTGAACCGCCCGTCTCCGCAGGAGACGTCGACGTGTTTGACGACGCGCTGTTCAGCCGGTTTGAGGACGACTGAACGCCAACGATCTTTTCGGAGAAACGCTTTTTATGGATAAAAATTTATACGCGCAAACGCCGCCCATGGGCTTTAATTCCTGGGACTGCTACGGCGCCGGGATCAACGAGGAACGGCTTCTTGCCAACGCCCGCTATATGCAAAAACATCTCCTGCCTTACGGCTGGGAATATGTGGTCTGCGACATCCAGTGGTATGAGCCGCACGCAAGAAGCGTACACTACAACAATTTTACAGAGCTGTGCATGGACGGATACAGCCGTCTTTTGCCGGCGGAAAACCGCTTCCCCTCCGCCAAGGGCGGCAGAGGTTTTCGACCCATTGCCGATGAGATCCATTCTATGGGCTTAAAATTCGGTCTGCACCTGATGCGCGGCATTCCCCGGCAGGCGGTGCACCGCAATACCTCCACCGTCACGCCCGGCGTGACCGCGCGAAGCATCGCGCAGCAATTCTCCGTCTGTCCGTGGAACACCGACATGTACGGCATAAACCCCGATGCGCCCGGCGCGCAGGCGTATTACGATTCCGTTTTTGCGCTCTTTGCCGACTGGGGCGTGGATTACGTCAAGGTGGACGATATCGCCAACACGGAGTTTAAGCCGCACGACCCCTATTCCGCCAAACGGGAGATCGAGATGATCGCGCTTGCGATCCGTCGCAGCGGACGGCCGATGGTCTTAAGCCTTTCTCCGGGCCCCGCGCCGCTGTCTGCGGCGGCGCATCTGAAGCAGTATGCCAACATGTGGCGGATGTCCGGCGATTTCTGGGACGAGCCTGCGGCGCTTACCAAAATGTTTACGCTGTGCGAGCAATGGTACCCGTATGTATCTCCCGGCTGCTGGCCGGACTGCGATATGCTGCCGCTGGGCTGGCTGCGCGTCAACGATCCGGATCCCGCCGAGGGGCCGCGGCGGACGCGTTTTACAAAAAACGAGCAATATACGCTGATGAACCTCTGGTGTATCTTCCGCTCGCCGCTGATGTTCGGGGGAGAGCTGACCATGAACGACGATTTTACGCGCGCGCTGCTTACCAACCGCGCGCTGCTGGAGATCGATCAGCATTCCACGGACAACCGGCCGCTGGTCTCGGATACGGAAAAGGCGGTTTGGACGTGCACCGGCAAAGACGGCCGTCCGGTGTTCGCGGCGTTTAACCTCTTGAACGAGCCGCAGACCGTCACCGTGGAAACAGGACTTTTTTCGCCTTTTACGGCGGA
>JAFSXY010000075.1 GCA_017443805.1 Clostridia bacterium
CAGGGATATCTTTTTAAGCCAGATCGACAAATTCGCCTATTCGGCGCCCGGCTGCTTCAACGATATCGATATGCTTACGGTAGGAATGTATTCCGAGGGCAACGTCGGCGGCGACGGCCGGGGCTGTACCGATACCGAATACAAGACCGAGTTCGCGCTCTGGTGTATGTTCGGCGCGCCGCTGATGCTTGGCTGCGACGTCCGCAAGATCAACGACGTGACCTTAAAGCTGGTCACCAACAAAAATCTCATCCGGATCAATCAGGATGAGGAGGCAAGGCCGCCGTTTAGCTGCTTCGAAGCAAACAACGGGCTGCGGCGCGTTTTTGTTAAAGTGCTTTCCGACAATGAATTCGCGATCATGTTCTTAAATCTCTGCGACGGACGCGAGCGTCCGTTCCTGATTCTGGAAGATATGGGCATCCCCGTGGCGACCGGCAAGGGACTGCACCTGACGGATGCGTTTACGGGAGAAGACGCGGGCGTCGTACACGAGTATATGGAACAGTGGCTGGAACCGCACGACTGCGCCGTGTATCTGGCAAAAATCGTCTGATGGTCTGCAAAAACTGCCAACGGGAGATTGGCGTTTACGACGTGGGCTTTTATAAAAAGCTTGTCAACCGCGGCGCGGAGGAATATCTTTGCATTGCCTGCACCGCCGCGCATTTCCGCTTTTCGGAGGAGAAAGCGTGGGAGATGATCCGCCGCTTTCAGAAGCAGGGCTGTATGCTCTTCCCGCCGCCTGAGACTGAAAAAAAAGAAGTATAAGCCAGACGCGCCGCTCTGTAAAGAGCGGCGCGTCCGGTTTTGAGGAGATAATTTATGAAGAAAAACGAGGTAAGCTGTTTGGGGAGGGAAGGTCTTTTGCCTTCCTTCGATTGTTATTATATTAACAATTCCTTAAATTAGCCTTAAGGATGTAAAAAAAATTTTCCCCCGTCTGCCGGACCGGCAGACGGGGGATGTTTTTTGCGTTGGTTCTTATTCCGCTTCGGGTGCGTAGAGTTCCTTGAGCCGGAGCAGGTGATTGTAGCGTTCCACGCTCTTTTCTTCCGCCTCGGTGAAGAGCTTTTCGGCTCTCTCCGGGAACTTGCGTGTCAGCTGCGAGTAACGCGCTTCGTTCATCAGGAAGCCTCTGTACTCTTCTTTCACGCCGGGCTTGGAGTCGATGGTGAAGGGGTTCTTGCCCTCGGCCTTGAGCGCGGGATTGTAACGGAACATGTTCCAGTAGCCGCATTCCACAGCCTTCTTCATCTCGTTCTGGCAGTTGGTCATGCCGCCCTTGATGGAGTGCATTTCGCAGGGCGCGTAGGCGATCACGATGGACGGGCCCGGATAGGCTTCCGCCTCACGCAGGGCGGAGAGCGTCTGGTTCATGTTGGCGCCCATGGCGATCTGCGCAACGTAAACGTAGCCGTAGCTCATGGCGATCTCGGAAAGGCTCTTCTTGGCGATGGCCTTGCCGGCCGCCGCGAACTGTGCGACCTGGCCGATCTGGCTGGCCTTGGAGGCCTGTCCGCCGGTGTTGGAGTAAACCTCGGTGTCAAAGACCATGATGTTCACGTCCTCGCCGGAGGCCAGCACGTGGTCCACGCCGCCGAAGCCGATGTCGTAGGCCCAGCCGTCGCCGCCGAAGATCCAGATGCTCTTCTTGGAGAGATACTCTTTATTGGCGAGGATCTCGTCCTTGCAGCAGCAATCCAGCTTTTCAAGCTCGGCGATCATGGCCTGCGTTGCGGGGCCGTTTTTCTCGCCGTCGTTTTTGGTATCCAGATACGCGCGGATCGCAGCCTTCAGCGCGTCGCTTGCTTTTTCGGAGTCAAGCAGCTTTTCAAGCTTCGCGATCAGGGAATTGCGGATGGCGTTCTGGCCCAGCATCATGCCGAAGCCGTGCTCGGCGTTGTCCTCGAACAGGGAGTTCGCCCAGGCGGGGCCGTGGCCTTCCTTGTTCTTCGTATAGGGGGAAGTCGCCGCGGGGCCGCCCCAAATGGAGGAACAGCCGGTGGCGTTGGAGATGTACATCCTGTCGCCGAAGAGCTGGGTGATCAGGCGCGCGTAAGCGGTCTCGGCGCAGCCCGCGCAGGAGCCGGAGAACTCTAAGAGCGGCTGCTTGTACTGGCTGGAAACGGCGTTGATCTTCTCGGTGAGATCCTTCTTCTCGGTGACGTTCGCCACGCAGTAGTCAAAGGCTGCCTGCTGGGCGTCCTGACTCTCGCGGGAGACCATCTTGATGGCGCCGGGCTTGCACACGCCCACGCACACGCCGCAGCCCATGCAGTCGAAGGGCGAAACGGCCATGGTGAATTTGTATGGCTTGCCTTTAAGCTCTTTGGTCTTCAGCACCGCGGGAGCAGCCGCAAGCTCCGCCTCGTCCAGCGCGAAGGGACGGATGGTGGCGTGCGGGCAGACGAAGGAGCACTGGTTGCAGGATACGCACTTTTCGGGATCCCACTCGGGAACCATTACGGCGACGCCGCGCTTTTCAAAGGCGGAAGCGCCCTGCTCAAAGGTGCCGTCTGCATGGTCGGAAAAAGCGGATACGGGCAGCAGATCGCCGTCCATTCTGCCCACGGGCTCCATGATGTTCTTCACCATTTTTTCAAGCTTGGAAAGGTTCTTGTCGCCTGCGTCCGCGGCTGCGTCAACGGCGTTCGCCCAGTCGGCGGGCACGTTGATCTTTACGTAAGCGGTGGCGCCTGCGTCGATGGCGGCCTCGTTCATCTGCACGATCTCAATGCCCTTCTTCATGAACTTCTGGGCCTTTTCCTTCATGTAGCCGATGGCCTCCTCTGCGGGCAGGACCTTTGCAAGGGAGAAGAACGCGGACTGCAGCACCGTGTTCGTGCGCTTGCCCAGACCGATCTTGGCGGCCAGGTCGATGGCGTTCACGGTATAAAGCTGGATGTTGTTCTTCGCGATATAGCGCTTTGCCTCGGCGTTCAGCTTTTCGGCAAGCTCTTTTTCATCCCACTGACAGTTGATCAGGAAGACGCCGCCGGGCTTGACGTCGTTGACCATACGGAAACCTTTTTCCACATAGGAGGGGTTGTGGCAGGCAACGAAGTCCGCTTTGTTGATGTAATAGGGGCTCTTGATGGGCTTGTCGCCGAAACGCAGGTGCGAAATGGTGATGCCGCCCGTCTTTTTGGAGTCGTACTGGAAGTAGGCCTGTACGAATTTGTCGGTGTGGTCGCCGATGATCTTGATGGAGTCCTTGTTCGCGCCGACGGTGCCGTCGCCGCCCAGGCCCCAGAACTTGCACTCGATGGTACCCTCCGCCGCGGTGTTGGGCGCGGGCTTCTCTTCCAGGGAAAGGTGCGTTACGTCGTCGTTGATGCCGATGGTGAAGTGCGCTTTCGGCGCGTCCTTGGCCAGCTCGTCGTAGACGGCAAACACGCTCGCGGGAGGCGTATCCTTGGAGCCGAGGCCGTAGCGGCCGCCGGAAACGAAGGCTTGTCTGCCCTCGGCGGCAAGCGCGGCGACGACGTCCAGATACAGCGGCTCGCCGATGGCGCCGGGCTCCTTGGTGCGGTCGAGCACCGCGATCTTCTTTGCGGTGGCGGGGATCGCTTCCACCAGCTTTTTCGCGGAGAACGGACGGTCCAGACTGACCTTGACAAGGCCGACCTTTTCGCCCTTGGCGCAGAGATAGTCGATGACCTCCTCCGCAACGTCGCAGATGGAGCCCATGGCGATGATCACGCGGTCGGCGTCGGGAGCGCCGTAGTAGTTGAACAGTTTATAGTCCGTGCCGAGCTTGGCGTTGACTTTGTCCATATACTCTTCCACAATGGCGGGCATCGCGTCGTAATACGCGTTGCAGGCCTCTCTGTGCTGGAAGAAGATATCGCCGTTTTCATGGGAGCCGCGCATGACGGGACGCTCGGGGTTGAGCGCGCGTTTGCGGAAGGCGTCCACGGCGTCCATGTCGCACATATCTTTCAGATCGTCGTAATCCCAGACTTCGATCTTCTGGATCTCGTGAGAGGTGCGGAAGCCGTCGAAGAAGTTGATAAAGGGAACTCTTCCCTTGATGGAGGCAAGGTGCGCGACCGCGCCGAGGTCCATGACTTCCTGGGGGTTGGTTTCGGCAAGCATCGCAAAGCCCGTCTGACGGCAGGCGTAAACGTCGGAATGGTCGCCGAAAATATTCAGGGCGTGAGAAGCCACGCAGCGCGCCGAAACGTGGAACACGCACGGCAGCAGCTCGCCCGCGATCTTGTACATATTGGGGATCATCAGAAGAAGTCCCTGCGACGCCGTATAGGTGGTGGTCAGCGCGCCGGCTGCCAGGGAGCCGTGCACCGTACCGGCGGCGCCGGCCTCGGACTGCATCTCCGCCACGCGTACCGTGGTGCCGAAAATGTTTTTCAGCCCGTCCGCCGACCACTGGTCGACGTAGTCCGCCATGGGGCTCGAGGGAGTGATGGGATAAATGCCCGCCACTTCCGTGAACGCGTAGGAAACGTATGCAGCCGCATTGTTTCCGTCCATGGTCTTTTTCTTTCTTGCCATAAGAATATCCTCCTAAATTATTTTACATCTTAATAAAAACGCATTTGAAAGACCAAAGTTTATTTTAACACGGTGCATATAAAATGTAAAGAAAATTTTATATAAAAAAATAATGATAAAAAAATAATGAAAATTTTTCTTTACATTCCGGGATCCTTGTGGTATACTATCCTCTGTCCGAATGCTCGGCTGCGTGGAGTATCCCGTTTTTTATTTGATAGAAAACTTCTCGTTTCCTATCAAATAAAAATGGTTTTAACGCCCGCCGATTGTCCCTTCGGGGCCGGCGATGGCGTATACGAAAGCGCTTGCCGCGATGCGGCAAAGCCGCTTTCCTGCGGGCTTCACCTTGTTCCCGCGGCTGGGAATATCGGATAATAAATAAAAGAGGTGAAAAAAATGACACAGGCTGAAAAGCAGGCGATTATGGCGGAGTATGCCACCCACGAGGGCGACACCGGTTCTCCCGAAGTGCAGATCGCGGTCCTGACCAAACGGATCAACGATTTAAACGAGCATCTCAAGATCCATAAGAAAGACCACCATTCCAGAAGAGGCCTTCTCAAAATGGTCGGTCACAGAAGAAACCTTCTTGCTTACCTTCAGAAGAACGACATCGAAAGATACCGTTCCATCGTTGCAAGACTCGGACTTCGTAAGTAAAAGAAAGACGGGCGGCAGGGCAACTTGTCGCCCGATTTCTGCAGTTTAACACCCCATGCACCCTCCGGGAACGGAGCAAATGTTAATGTAAAATGTACAATTCAGAGCGCAGAAAAAGGGTTTTGCGCCGTGAATTGTACATTGACATCGGTTTGCGCCGCTCCCGCGGAATATAAAAAGAAAAAGGAGCAACGTTATGTTCAAGGATTTCAAAAAATTTGAAACCACCCTTGCCGGCCGTCCGCTTGTAGTGGAAACCGGCAAAATGGCGCAGCTTGCCGGCGGGTCCTGCCTGATCCGTTACGGCGAGACCGAGGTGCTGTGCACCGCGACCATGAGCGAAAAGCCCCGCGAGGGCATCGATTTCTTCCCCATGTCCATCGACTTTGAGGAAAAGCTTTACTCCGTGGGCAAGATCCCCGGTTCCTTCCAGCGCAGAGAGGGCAGACCCAGCGAAAAATCCATTCTTTCCGCGCGTGTGATCGACCGTCCCATCCGGCCGCTGTTCCCCAAGGATATGCGCAACGACGTGGGCATCGTGTGCACCGTGATGAGCGTGGACCCCGACTGTCTGCCGGAGATCACCGCGATGATCGGCGTTTCCGTCGCGCTTTCCATCTCGCCCATTCCGTGGGCGGGCCCCATTTCCGGCGTGTCCGTTGGCCTTGTGGACGGTCAGTATGTGATCAACCCCACAGCCGAGCAGCGTGAAAAGAGCGAGATGGCCGTTACGGTGGCTTCCACCGACGAGCTGATCGCCATGATCGAGGCAGGCGCCAACGAGATCGACAACGACACCATGTTCGAGGGCATCATGTTCGCGCATAAGGAAAACCGGCGCATGGTGGAGTTCATCAAGGGCATCCAGGCCGAGATCGGCAAGGAAAAGGTGGATTTCCCCTCCAATGATCCCGATCCCGCCATGTTTGAGGCCGTGAAGGAATTTGCCATCGATATGGTAAAAGCGGCGCTTGATACCGACGACAAGCGCGTGCGCGACGAGCGCTTAAGCCCCGTTTACACCGCCGTACATGAAAAGTTTGACGAAGAGTATCCTGAGCAGACCGAAAAGCTGGACGATTGTCTTTACAAGCTGCAAAAGTACGTCGTGCGCCGCTGGCTGCTGGACGAGGGCAAGCGTGTGGACGGCCGCGGCATCGACGAGATGCGTCCGCTTGACGCGCAGGTCGACCTTTTGAGCCGCGTGCATGGCTCCGGTATGTTTACCAGAGGTCAGACGCAGGTGCTCACCGTGACCACGCTCGGCACCATCAGCGAGGCGCAGGAGCTGGACGGCATCGACAACGAGACCACCAAGCGCTATATGCACCATTATAATTTCCCCTCCTACTCCGTGGGCGAGACCAAACCCTCCCGCGGCCCCGGCCGGCGTGAGATCGGCCACGGCGCGCTGGCGGAGCGCGCGCTGCTGCCCGTGCTGCCCAGCGTAGAGGAATTTCCCTATGCCATCCGTCTTGTCTCCGAGGTGCTTTCCTCCAACGGCTCCACCTCACAGGCGTCCATCTGCGGCTCCACGCTGTCCTTAATGGCGGCGGGCGTGCCGATCAAGGCGCCCGTGGCGGGCATTTCCTGCGGTCTTGTGACCGAGGGCGACCGCTTTATGACCATGGTGGATATCCAGGGGCTAGAGGATTTCTTCGGTGATATGGACTTCAAGGTCGGCGGCACCAAGAAGGGCATCACGGCCATCCAGATGGATACCAAGGTGCACGGCTTAACGCCCGAGATCGTGAAAGAGGCCTTTGAAAAGACCTACGCAGCGCGCTGCAAGATCATTGACGAAGTCATGCTGCCTGTCATTCCGGAGCCCAGAAAAGAACTGTCCAAGTACGCGCCCAAGATGCTGACCACCCATATCGATCCCGAAAAGATCGGCGACGTGATCGGCAAGCAGGGCAAGGTCATCCAGAAGATCTGCGCCGAGTGCGACTGCAAGATCGATATCGAGGACGACGGTTCCGTGTTCATCGCCTCTACGGATCTTGAAAACGCCAAGAAGGCGCTGGGCATCATCGAGACCATCGCCAACGATCCCGAGGTCGGCGCCATCTACAAGGGCGTCGTGACCCGGCTGATGAGCTTCGGCGCGTTCGTGGAGATCGCGCCCGGCAAAGAGGGCATGGTGCACATCAGCCATCTGGATACCAAACGCGTGGAGCGCGTGGAGGACGCGGTGAACGTCGGCGACGAGATCCTGGTGCAGGTGCTGCCCGTGGATGATCAGGGCCGTCTGAACCTCTCCCGTAAAAACGCGCTGATCATTATGTCCGGCGGCACGCCCGAGGAGGACGATCCCGGCAGCCGCAGGCCCGCCAGACGCGAGGGCGGCAGAGACCGCGACCGCGATTCCAGACGCGGCGACAGAAGAAGATAACGATCATAATAAGGAGCGTGTATTTATGAAAAAGATCATTGCTGTAATGATGGCGCTGGCGTTGGCCGTTTCGTTTGCGGCGTGCGCAAAGCAGGGCGACGGCGGCAAGGCCCCCAAAACCCTTGCCGGGGACACAAGCGTGATGGCGATGTGTTTCGCTGCGCCCGAGGGCTACGAGACGGTGGGCCGCGTGATCGATAAGACCGCGGACGGCGTCATCACCGAGAAAAACATCGTGTATAACTTTGCAGACGGCGCAAAGCTGACCTTCGCCTACGGCGCAAACCTGACGCTTTCCGAGCTGTTTGATCTTACCGATAAGGAAACAGCCGAATACGGCGGACGGACCTTCTATCTGACGAGCACGGGCAAGACCATGCGCGCGTTCGCGCAGGAGGGCGAGGATCTTTACTGCATCAACTTTGACCTGCCGGACGAGGACAGCCGCGCGCGTTACGACGCGGTGGCCGAGACCGTTTCCTTCGTCGAAGAAAAGGAAACGCAGGAAAACGGCGACGACCTGTATGCGATCAACTGGTCCTTTGACGAGGCGTGGAACTGTGTGAGCGCTTCCTCCTATCTGGAGGAGACGCCGGACGGCGCCGTAAAGGAAAAGAGTATGACGTGGCGCTTCGGCGCGGACGCCGACAACGTTGACTTCCGCTTTGAGATCATCGTATATAAGGATGCGGCGCTTGCGGATCAGCTCGACGACGAAAAGCAGTACGTCGAGGAAGAGATCAACGGCGTTACGTATTCCGTGCTTGCCGTTTCCGAGGATGAAAAGCCCTACGACTATTATGTCCAGCAGGGCGACGACGTTTACCGGATCAAGAACCTCGGCGTCAGCAACGGCCTGTTCTCCTCCCGTTCGGAGGAGTCCGACGCCGCCTTCGCGCAGTTTATGAACGGGATCAGCTTTTCATAAACAAAGGAAAACTTACTGAACATACGGGTGTGCCGCTGAAAAGCCGGCGCACCCGTTTTGCCTTTTTTTCGCGGACGATTGGTAATCGTCCCTACAGAAATTTTGGTTCAAAATCGAAATAAAAGTCAAAACTCAAAACGATTTTCTACGCGCGAAGCGCGTCTATTCGGCGCAGCCGAACCTATCCGGTGCAGCCGGAACTATACCCGCAGCGCGGGTGACTGCGCGCCGCCCGGCGCGATCACCGCCAAATACAGATCTTTATCCTTTTCGTAAAAAACGTAAACGCGGCCGTCGGGGAGCATGCACACGTCGCTGTAGCCGCCGCTGTGTGAAAGATACAGTTTTTCTTTTATCTTCCCGTCCGGGGAAAGACGTTTGAGCGTCAGGTTCGTCCGGTTTTGCGTATGAGCACAATTTGTAAAAAGGAGGTCTTCTTCCATGCTGCATAAGCCGGCGCAGCAGACGGGATCGGGAAGTTCCGGCGCTGCCTGCAGATCCCGCCACCGGACGCCGTCGTCGCTTACGGCGACACGGCGGCGTTTATCCGGGTTTTCGTTCCGGATGTTCAGCAGCAGGCGCCCGTTTTTAAGCGCTGCAATACACGATTCGCTGGGATTGACGATTCCCGCCGTATCAAGGATCTCGCCGAGCTGCCAGCTTTCTCCGCCGTCGTCGCTGTAAACCGTTGAAATAAAAGACGGCCGGTGCGCGTACGGGTCGCTGCGGCTGCAGGCAAACCAGCAGGACGCAAGCAGCCGGCCGCCGGGAAGCCGGAGACCGTGACCCGGTCCGACGGCGAACGCGTTCCAAAAAGTACCGTCAAGCCCGCGCGCGATCCCCGCGGTGATTTCCCGCGCGGCGGTCCACGTCGCGCCGAGATCCGCGCTGCGCCTGTAAAAAACGCGTTTGTAGTCTTCGCAGAAAAGAAAATGCACCGTTTTGCCGTCCGCGATCATCACGGGGTTGTTCATGGTTTTGCCGTGTCCGTCCGCAAGGATCGTCCTCGTTTCGATCTTGCCGTCCGCCGTAACGCGGCGACAGCCGATATCGATCGCTCCCCAGTCGGAATTGCCCGTTCTGCATTCATAATATAAAAGCGCTTCGCCGTTTTCAAGCGCAAGAACGCCGGGGATCCGGCAGCGTGCGTATGTTCCCGTCTGCCGCAGCGCCTGTACGTCCGCGGCAGACGCAGGATATGCCGCCGGGTGGAGTTCTATCTGTATGTCGTTTATCTCGCGCATGATGCTGCTCCCTTAAAATATTCCGAAAAAACGCGTACCCGGGATTATGATGACGGCAGGAAACTCTTTGCGTTACAAAGAATTTCCTGCCTTTTGTTTTTTTAATGCAATTGTAATTTTCGGCGTCAGTCCTGCGGACGGTTCTCCGGTTGTTCCTGCGGGATCTGTACGTAGGACGTATTATAGTCCGGCTGGTTTTGCGGGACCTGCGCGTACGGCGCGTTATAGTCCGGCTGCGTCTGGGTGTAGGAAACGGGCGACGCCTGCGCTGCGGCGGAGGGCGCGTCGACGCTCTTGAACGCATTGATAATGAAGCGCAGGCTGCCGACGATGCAAAGCAGCAGGCCGATCCCCAAATTCAGGAAATAACCGCCTGCGATATCCCAGTCCTCTAAAAACAGATACGCGTTGCGCAGGGACTGGAAATAGGTGAGCGTAAAATCTACTTCACCGGCCGCATACCATTCCTTATATGCCTGAAATACGTCAAGCGCAAGGCAGCAGTACCACGCCAGTACCATGGTCAGCATGGAGACGATCACGGCAAGGATCACGCCCTTTTTGCTTTCCCGTCTGGCGAACACCTGATAGCCCTTTACCGCGCAGACCACGGCCACGATGCCGCTGATGCCGGCGTAAAAGCCGATGCGGTCCAAAATAAACCAGATCACGCCGCCCGCAAGCGAGAATAAAAAGGCGCCGACGATCCCGGCAAGGATATTCTCACTGCGCGCAGCGGCGTCCGTATCATTTGTATTTCTCATAAGAAACATCTCCCTTGACAATTGTTCAGTTTGATTGTAGCATGGGCGTCGCGGCTTGTCAATATGCAAAAGTATGCGTCAGACGCCTTCCTCGATCTTATCCAGCGTATCCTGCAAAATCTCCTGCCTCAGTACAGTCAGCCACGGCGAAAAGGCCACGGCGTCCGTTGCGTAAACCTTTTGCAGCTCGTATTCGTTTTCCTCCCACGTGGACAGCGGGGACTCGTTGTGCTGGATCAGCGCCTCCAGCTTGTCAAGCGCCTTATAGAGCTTTGCCTCCGGCGTTTCCTGTTTCTCCATTTCCGCGTACAGCGCCGCAAGATCCGCCGCAAGCGCGTCCGGCAGCGAAGAAACCCACCGGGTGAGCAGCATATGCTCCTTTTCCCTGTCCGCCTGCGTTTTCTTAAAAACGGGGATGTCGCCCGTAAAGCATTCGCCCAGGTCGTGGATCAGGCACATTTTTATCACTTTATCCATATCCAACGCCGGAAATTCATGCCGCAAAAGCAGAGCCATCAGCGAAATGCGCCAGCTGTGCTCCGCCACACTTTCCCGTCTGCCCTTTGAGGTGGTGCAGTGCCGCGGCGTATCCTTTAATTTTTCCGCCACGTGCAGGATATCCAAAAATTCTCTGCCGTTCATGGTATGGTCGCGCTCCTTTCATTTTCAGGTACGCATCCATAATACCATAGCTCTTTTTGTTTGTAAACAGATGCTCACGGAAACAAAAAATCGCCGCAAGCGATAACAAAGCCTGCGGCGACGTGGCGCGCTGAAAGGGACTCGAACCCCCGACCTACTGGTTCGTAGCCAGTTACTCTATCCAACTGAGCTATCAGCGCAGAGCATCCGGTTCGGAATGCTTAATAATAGTAGCACTAACCGGATAAAAAGTCAACTGTTTTTTTTGCTTTTTCGGTTTGGTATACAGGAAATACCGCTGTTCGTGTAAAACGTTCAGCGTTCGGGGTGCAGATGCGGCCAATATACACGGAAATAATTGACGCCGGACCATACGGTCATCACCACGGCGACGCCGAACGTGACGTAGCTTGCGATATTATGCGTATTGTATACCTTTTGCGAGAAAACCGGTTCCATCAGCAAAACGACCATGCTGATCATCTGCGTGACGGTTTTTATTTTGCCGAGCCGGTTTGCTGCGATCACGATGTTTTCGCCGGAGGAGACCAGCAGCCGCATGGAGGTCACTGCAAGCTCCCGCATGATGACGATGAACACGCCCCAGACGAAAATCCGGATAAAGACGGCGGCCTCCGCCTCTGTGCCGCGGTAGCCGGGGGAAGCGAGAATGGCGACGTGCCCGCCGAAGATCAGCAGCTTATCCGCCAGCGGATCGAGAAATTTGCCGAAATCCGTGATCATGTTCCGGCTGCGCGCGATCTTGCCGTCCAGCATATCGGTCCACGCGGAGAGCACGAACAGAACGGCGGCCGCCAACGGCGACCAAAAGTCCCCCAACACCGGAAAGATGATGAAGAACATAAAAAGCGGGATGGCGCACACGCGCAGAAGCGTGAGTCTGTTGGGTAAATTGAGTTTCATTGTGTGTTTCCGGGTCCTTTCTTTTTTTAATTCGGAGAACCGGATGTGTGTTTGTACCGGTATTGTAGCATATGTTTCCGGAGAAAGCAAGCGAAAAAACGCGCTTGCCCGGCGAAACGGACCGCATGAAAAAACGTCCTTTTGCATGCAAAGGACGCTTTTCGATCCGGTAAGTGCGGCTGCAGGTCAGTTTTTCTTTTCCAGCACGAATTTCCGGTACAGCAGCTCGCCGATTATGGTTTTGCGGAAAAATGCCAGGATCTTCGCAAACAGCTGCTCTATGGGCGTGCGGGTATCGACCGGCTCCGGGATCAGGTTGCTTTCCATATCGCCGTCGTCGCAGACAAACGCCTGTGACAGTAAGATCCCGCCCTCGTTTTTGATCTGAAAGCGCACGTAAGCGCCGATCCGGTCCGCATGATCGCGCAGACAAATGCTTTCGCCCGTGGCGATCACCTCGCCGTCTGCCACCCATTCGATCACGTCGGCGTTTGCAGCCGTCACGGTGATGCTGTCGTTTTCCTCATCCACGCTTATGCGCTGTACGTCGGCAAAATTGCCGCTGCGCCGATCGCCGTCGCCGAATTCTACGTTGGCGATCGTGGAACAGGAAAAGAATGTGCCGTTCTCCATGGCGGTGCGCAGCGAAGCCTCGCTTAATTCCGGCATCAGCATGATCTCAGCCGTCAGCCCGATGTGGGACATCCAGTGGGAATCGTCGCTGGCAAAAGCCCAAACGTTGCGGCCGCGGGGGATGCAGTACTCTAACAGGCTGTCCCAAAAAACGCGCCCGTAGCGGTCGACGGTATCCTCGCAGTTAAATGCCTCCATGCCCACACAGGACGGATGCGCAAGCAGGGTATCCGCGATCAGCTTGACGTTGTTCCGGTCTTTTGCGCGGTTAACATCGGCGCTTGCGTTAAAGAAATCGGCGGGGTGGTTGATAAAGGAGATGCCGCCGGCGGCCTCCGTTTTGGCGACGGGGATCTCAAAATCCTCCTCCTTGCCGAGGTATCCCTGTCCCCAGCCGCAGAAAAAGCCGTTCACGTGGTTTTTGCGCACTACAAGGGCGTTTAATTCCACGCCCTTGCTCACGTCCAGCATGGGACGGCCGTCCCGGTCTTCGCCGGTTGTGATCTGCATATAACGCGCGTCGCTCATGGGCCGGATCTCCTTGGCGACTTTCGTGTATTGATTGAAGCCGATCAGCGGGATCATCCTGTGCTGCTTGTTCCAGCCGGTGTTGATCACGCCGTGGTCCGTAATGGCAAGGATATCGTAATCCTGCGCGTAATACGCTTCCACGACGTCCGTGATATTCATCTCGCCGTCGCTGTACAGCGTGTGGGTGTGCAGCTGGGCTTTATAATGGTTCCACGTATCCCAATCCACCGTTTCGTAAGGGTTCGTAACGGTGTAATCCACACTTTCCTCTGCGCCGAGCGCGGGGATCCCCGCGCCGAAAACCAGGGCTGTCGCCAGCAGCAGCGCGATTCCTTTTTTCATTTTTCTGTCTCCCGTCTTGTTGGTTCCTTTTAACTATACCATCTCTTTTTTAAAAGCGCAAGGCAAACGAAAAAAATTCCCGTCCGCAGCACGCAGACGGGAGAAAAAGTACCGGTTTTATTTGCGCCCGAAAAGGCGGGCAAAGAAATACAGGATGGAATGGATAAAGGACGTCAGCTTTCCGAAAAAGCCGGTATGGGGCTTATTGCACCATTTGCACAGGTCGTCCGCGGCGGGGTCTTCGGGCTGTTCCGGTACGGAACTATCTTCTTCCGCCGTATCGGCTCCGGGCAGCAGCTGCGCCGTATAGGGAAGGGTGAGCGTTGCGCCGTCTTTGGTGTAAGTCACGGTCAGCGTTTCGGGCGCGGGGTTTAAAGCGGCCTCCTGCTCGCTGAGAACCGTTCCGGTTCCGTCCGTAATGACCTTTGTTCCGTTTTGAACTGCGTCAGCCAGAAGGGAACAGGCGGAAACGTCCAGCTCGGTGAGCGCGCAGTTGCTGCACACCAGCTCCTCCAGCTGCGTCAGCCCGCTTACGTCCAGTTTCAGCGGCACGCCGCCGGTGGGCTTGCAGTGCAGTGCGGTCAGCCATGTGGCAAAGCATTCGACGCCCGTATAATCGTAAATCGTATCGTAATGGTTCGTCAGATCCATGCAGCCGCCGTTTTTGTCAAAATAAGCAGCTGCCTCCTCCGGGCTGATACTGCCGTTTTTGTCAGAGTCAATGGCGTCCAGAAAATTGCGGAACGCCCCATCCGGGAACAGGGAAGCATCTTTGTAGCGCAGCCCGCCGGTTTGCCAGGGATCGGACGGCGTATCCGTATCGTTGTCAGCGGCGGTATTTTCGTCTCCGGGGCGGATGACTACGAGGCCGCCCTCGCCGTCCTTACCATCCTTGCCGTCCCGGCCGGTAAGCAGAACGCCCACGCTGTCGCCGCTCTCCAGCTCCTTGTAACCGGAATTGACGGCGCTGCCGTTGGCGATCGTTGCGCTGTCTGTGATGTCAAAACGGTTGTCGTCGGTCGAAGTGCCTGCGTGCTCCAGACCGGGTATGGCGATGGAGGACGCATGCGCGGCGGCGGCAAAGAGGACCAGCAGCATCGCGGCGGCAAGTGCGGTGAGAAGCATTTTTATCCTGTTGTTTTTCATGGCGGAATTTCCTTTCCCGATCGATTTGCTGTCTTACAGGCATCATTATACAGGAAACAAACGAAATTGCAATATGTTTTCGAATATGACTTGTAAATTCACGAATATGACTTGTTTTTGCTGCCGAAATGAGATATAATAGGACCGAAAGGGGATGTAAAAAAGTGAATCAACAGGGTATTGCGGATCTTTCGGCGGAGCTGATCATGCGGTATTACGAAAACGACTATATGCCGTTTTTGAACGCTATGGACGACGATGCGTTGTGGTACGGGCCGGCTGAGGGGCAGTTTTTGCAGGGGCGGGAAACGATGATCAAAACTTGGCAGGCGGAGGACCACCCGCTGCGCTTTACCATGGGCAACTTAAAGGTACGGCATGCTTCCGCACACCCCTCCTTCTGCAACGTAATGCTCACCTGTACCGTGGTGACGCATTATCCGGACGGGCACGACCTTTCGGTTTTTCAGCGTCTGCTGCTGTGCTGGTGTGAGCGCAAGGTCACAAACGCGAACGGCGAAGCACACAAGGCGCCGCGCATTCTGGTTTGCCACATCTCCAACCCCCATGGCAAGCACGAGGACGACGTGATCTACCCCATAAATTTCAGCCAGATATACGCCGAAAACAACGCGCAGCCGCAGCGGGGCGAGCGTATCCACTTTCACGGGCTGGACCGCTCGGATTACTTTTATTTATCCGATTCCATCTATTGGATCGAGGCCGCCGGCGGCGGCAAGCACAGCGTACTGCACACGGTCAACGGCGAAACGGAAGTGATGGCCACCGTGGCGTCGCTGGAAAAGCGGTACGCCCATCTGTTTCTGCGCTGCCACCAGAGCTATCTAGTCAACCCGCACTTTTTGCGGAATATCCGTCGGTTCCGGGTCACGCTCACCGACGGCACGGTGCTGCCCATCCCCGAAAAGAAATACACCGCCTTTAAGTCGGCGGTGATGCGGGTCTTAAAGCACTGATCTTTGCGCGGCGCTGCGTCGGGACATAAAAAAACGCGTCCGGGAAATCATCGGGATCTCTCTTTCGCATCTTTTTTCTGTTATACGCCTTCGGGTTTTGCGGCTTGCGCGTAACGGGGCTGATTTCCCACGTTATTCTGCGCTTTAAGTCAAGCTCCCGTTTTTTCTTTTTTGAGAGCTTTTCGTACGGAATAAACTGTTCCATGTTTATACCTCCTTCAAATTATTACGTTGTTTGGATACTTTCCCTGAGGATCCGTTCCGGATCGGCGCCGTCGAGATCCAGTCCCACGGCCTGCACCAGCCGGACGTTTTCGATCCCGTAAAAATTCTGCGCCAGCGCCTTTACGTAGCCGAAACCGAACGTGTCCGGCACATATGTGCCGCCTGCGGTCGATACGTAGATCAGCTCTTTCGCGCGGCAGAGTCCCTGCGGAACGCCCTGCGGCGTATAAAAAAACGTGACGCCGGGAACGTTGATCTGTTCAAGATACTGCTTGAGGGCCGCCGGGAACGAAAGGTCCCAATACGGCGCGGCGATCACGATGCGGTCCGCCGCGGCAAAGCATACGGCCTGCGCAAACATCGGGTCCGTAAATTTTTTTTCCGCAAGCAGACGGTCGCGGCGGCGCAGATACGCTTCGTCCGTCGGCGCGAAGCGTATTTCGCCAAGCCGGATCTCCGTAACGGGGCCTTCATATTTCGCAAGCAGATCGTCCGCCAGCCGTTTTGTCCGCGAATTGCGCCGGACGCAGGCGTTGATAAACAGCGTCGTTTGTTCTTTTTTTCCCGCTCTGCCGCGCTGCGGAGCTTCTGCAATATCGGAATAAACGTTCAAAACACTGCCTCCCTTTATCGGCCGGAGCCGGGAAATACCGCTCTGAAAAAAAGTATAGCACACCGCCGAGCAAACCGCAAGGACCGATTTGTTCCGCGCCGAAATTTTTGATCATGCGGGACGGTACGCTTCTTGACCTGTTTGCAGGGAAGCGTTATAATGGTTGCGGCCGCGTGTGCGCACGGCATACGCCGCAGAATAAAAAAAGCTGCGAAGGGAGCGCGCGATGGAAACCGAAACCGATCTTCTTTTTCGTGAAATGCAGCCGGGGGACAAGGCGCAGATGACGGCGTTTTATGCCGCGCTCGGCAAAGAGAGCACGGCGTTTTTCAACGTCGGCCGCGGAAATGAAAACCGCACCATGGATTTTTTCTCGGGCGGCAGGCCTTTCCATAAGTTTTACGTCGCCGAGACCGGCGGCGTTGTGGCCGGCCACCTTTTTATCTGGGATACGGACTGCCGCATCCCCTGGCTCGGCGTCGCCGTACGCGACGATTACCGGGGCAGGCATATCGGGCAGTTTATGCTGCGTTCGGTCGAAGCGCTGCTTGCCGGACAGGGGTACGGCGGATTGCTCTTACGGACCGCGCAGCAGAATATCGCCGCACGGAGGCTCTACGAAAAATGCGGGTATACGCACGTCGGGACGCACCCGTCCGGCGAATTGCTGTATCTGAGACGTTTCCCCACGGAGGCGGCCATATGACGGAGCTGTTTGTTGATTTCGGCAGGGAAGCCGGCAGGATCAAGCCGCTGCACGGCTTTAACAACTGCGCGCGCAATACGGAATACGGCGAGATCCTTCCGGATTTTCTGGCGCTGCGGCCGCCGATCGTGCGGCTGCATGATACGGTTTACCCTTACGGCGGCGGGCATTATGTGGACGTAAACAATATTTTTTGCGATTTCTCCGCCGATCCGGACGATGAGACCGCCTATGATTTTACGCTGACGGATCTGTATATCAAGCCGCTGGCCGACGCCGGGATCGGGATTTTGTATCGCCTGGGCTGTACCATCGAGCACGCGCCGAAAAAATACAACGTGTACCCGCCGGCCGATTTCGGCAAGTGGGCGGACGTCTGCGAGCATATCGTAAGGCACTATAACTGCGGCTGGGCAAACGGTTTTCATTTCGGGATCCGTTTTTGGGAGATCTGGAACGAGCCGGACGGCCTGGACCCCCGGATCGAGCCCAACGGCCCGCCGAACTGGCAGGGCACGGCGGCGCAGTATTACAGACTGTATTCCGTCGCCGCGAACCGTATCAAGGCGCTGCATCCGGACGTATCGGTCGGCGGCTATTCCAGCTGTTATATCCTGGGGAAAAACACCGACGGCAAATGGACGGAGGGCGACGCGTCCTTTTTTACGGATTTTCTCGCCTATATTTCCGCGCCCGAAACGCGCGCGCCGCTCGATTTTTTCAGCTGGCATACCTATATCGGGAAGCAGGACGTCAAAAAAACGGCGCGGGAGGCCGCTTTTGTCGGCCGGACGCTGGACGCTTACGGGTTTTCAAAGACGCTGCGCTTTATCACGGAATGGAATTGCTGCGTCTGCGACGTTGAAACGCCTGCATACCGCCGGGAGTTTTATATCAATATGCGCAACGCAAAGGGCGCAAGCCATATGCTGGCGTCCCTCTGCGAAATGCAGAAATGCGGCGTGCACGCCGCAATGTTTTATGACGCGCAGCTCTGGAAGGAATACGGCCCGCTTTTTGACGTGCCGTCTCTCAGGCCGACGAAGGCCTATGCCGCGTTTCGTCTGTTCGGGGAGCTGTACCGTCTGGGCGTCTGCTGTGAGAGCACGTCCGCGGGGGATCTGTATACCTGCGCCGCAAAGGGCGATGGGGAAATGCTTGCGGTATCCAACGTCGGCCCGGATGCGCAGACGGTCACACTGCGGATCCGCGGCGGCAGCACCGACCGGGTCTCTCTGCGCCTTACCGACGAAACGCACGACGCCGAAGCATTAACCGGTGTGGAAACGGCTGCCGCAAACGGGGAAACGACCTGTGTTTTCCGGCTTCCGGGGTATGCTTTTGCGGAAATCACGCTGCAAAAAGGGGAAAAAGGAAGTGTGCCGCAGCTGAATTCGCCATACGGCGAGCGAAATTGACCTGCGGCCAGCTGAATTCCCTTCGGGAGCTAAATTCGCTGTGCGAGCTGTACGGCGAATTTAATTTAGCTGAAAACCGCAGGTTTTCAATTTAGCTGAAGCCGTATGGCTTCAATTCAGCTGTGCGCGCAAGCGAACAATTTAACTTCATTACCTGCCGGATAGAGAATAACGAACAGACTATGACACTTCAATATCCCCAATCGGTCATGGCGTCGCGAAGCTTGTCGTAGTTGTGGATCAACCGGTTTGCGGAATCGTCGTCCGCTTCGGGAGGCTCGTAATACCGCACGGTCCCGGTCCAATAATCCGTCGCGCAATAGCCGTCCCCGTCGGCTTCCAGATAATAGCCGTTCACTTCCTCTAAAATCGGTCCCTCGCCGCCGGGCTGCGTGGGCGTCATCATATACAGCAGGTCTCCGTCCATGCCCCAGTAGAATTTTTCCTCGTTGAGCAGGGTGCCGTCCAAAAACACGCCGTTGCACCGAAAGCCCGTGCCTTCGGCAAAGAACAAACGGTAGTCGTTGTTCTCCGCGTCGTACAGTACGCGGTTCAGCAGCGC
>JAFSXY010000076.1 GCA_017443805.1 Clostridia bacterium
AAAAAAGCGCCTGTGAAAACAGGTGCTTTTTGTATGCGGGCGTCTTTTTTTGCGTATACATTTGATCCGGCATTGCAAAAAGCACGCTTGCTTCCGGACAGCTGCTGAGAACGACCGTGCTTTGGGCAGAATGAACAAATATCCGTTTGAATATTCTACCTATCGGCGAATTATTCCGCTTTATTTGCTTGCCTGCAGCCCCCTCTTTATGTTAGAATGATATTTACAGATGCATCTTATTATTCAGCTTGATTCATACATCGGCCTGCAGTCAACGCGGCGGCACGTTGTGCAAAAAGGAGGCGCTTTATGATGTTGAAATCCGGCGACAAAACCGGGCTGCGGCGTTCGATTTCCGGTTTTGTAGGAAGGCTTTTCTGGAGAATCGACAAAAACGACCGTATTCTCACCGTACGCTGCGACGGCGTAATGCCGAACTTGTTTTCCGACAGACCGTGGACCTAATACAAAGAATATATTCAAACGCTGATCATTGAAGACAGTGCGCCGGATATCGCCTCATGGGCATTTGAAGACCTTACGGAGCTGACCAATATCGTGATCGCCTCCAGTGTAAAAACCATCGGTGCGTTTGCGTTTTCAGACTGCACAAAACTTGAAAAAGTAAAACTGCCGTCAAACGTACAGTCGCAACGCAGCGCCTTTCTTCACTGCAATAATCTGAAAAAAATCTATTTTCACAACCCGACCTGCGAACCGGATACTTCCGTCCCAATCAATGCGGCAATTTACGGTTTTCCGAATTCCGCAGCCCAAACATTTGCAGATGAAAAAGGCTATATTTTCCGCATTATCGACGAACCGTACGGAAAATACGGCGATCTGAACGCAGACGGCGTCATTACCGCAGCGGATGCACGGATCGCCCTTCGCGCGGCAGTCGGATTGGAAAATCTGGAATGACAGCGCCTTCTCTTTTCAACAGTTTCGATCATATCTCAACCGAAAGGACAGAATAAAAAATGACCTTAAAAAAGAAAACGATTTTGTCTCTTGTGCTGTTTGCGGTGCTTTTCGGCGGACTGCTCATAACCGCCACGTTCACCGACCTGCAAGTCAGCCGGATCCTGACAAAGGGCACGCTGCCGGCGGGGCAGTATTATGCGACCGGCGTGTTCGGCGTGGTGTTTGAATGCGTGGGTACAAGTCCGGAGCTTTTGATCTCGGCTGTCTGCGCGGCCATGCTGACGATCTGGGCGATGCGGATCGTAAAGCCCGGCGCGGGCCGCACGGCGCTGGTCGTTACCGGCTGCATTGCCACAACGGGACTGTACACCTGGGAGTTTTACGATCTGTTTACTTACGTCTGCCGTCATTTGCATACGGAGGACGTGCCGATGTTTATGTGCGGCATCGCAGGGTTTCTCGCGCTGTTCTGCGCCGTGATCACGCTCTTCGCCGTGAGCCGCTTTTCAGACGAAACGTTAAAAAAACTGCCGCGCTTTGCCTGCGTCACCATGGCCTCCATCGTGGTCGCCATATTATTGGTGCAGACCGTGAAAAACCCGGTAGGACGGATGCGTTTCCGCGCCATGAACGTGCTCGGCGACACCGCAGGCTACACGCGGTGGTACGTTTTTAACGGTCAGCCGGACAAAACGTGGATGCGCGAGACCTTCGGCACGGCGGACGCTTATAAGAGCTTCCCCAGCGGGCACACCCGCGCCGCCGCGGCCACCTTCTATCTGATCGCGCTGGCGGACGTGATCGGCGTAAAAAGCAAACGCCGGTACGCGCTGCTCTGGTGTTTTGCCATCGTATTCACGGGGATCGTCGCCGTCAGCCGGATCATGGTCGGCGCGCACTTTTTCTCGGACGTGCTTGTGGGCGGCACCGTCGGTTTTTCCGTGTGCATGCTTGCAAGAGAATTTTTCCTGATCGACCGCAAACACCTGCGCGCATTAAAAAAAGCCTGAACAAACGGGAGAGAAATAAAAAATGCGCCTGTTTATCGCACTGCCTCTCCCGGCAAAGACGCTCGCCTCACTGGAAAGCGCACAGATGCTTCTGCGGCGGCAGGGCGTGCGCGGACGATTTGCGCCCCCGGATAATCTTCACCTGACGCTTGCCTTTTTGGGCGAGACGCCCGATCCCGCGCCGGCGATCGAAGCAACGACCCGCGTTCCCCTGCCGCAGACGACGCTGCACTTTGACCGTCTGACGCTGTTCGGAGACGTTTTGGTTTTGCTGCTTAAAAAAAACGACGCGTTGGAGCAATATGTGCGCGCGTTGCGCGCCGCGCTGGACGAAGCAGGGATCTCTTATGACCGCAAGGCCTTCCGCGCGCATATCACACTTTGCAGAAAAACGGCGTTCCCGACAGCTTCCTTCCCGCTTGGGGATCTTGCGCGTCCGCTTAAAAACGTTTTGCTGCCCGTACGGGAAGTACGTCTCATGGCGTCCGATCTTTCGGGCGGCACGCCGAAATATTCCGTTGTTTTTACGCAAAAAATACGATCTCACGAGGAAAACGAATGAAACCGTCCTTGATCCCTCTGCCCAAAGAGCTCCGTTATACCGGCGGACGCTCCGCGCTGCGGGACGATTGCCCCGTAACCGTGACCGACGCGCCCGAATTGCCGGAGGAAAGCTATACGCTGCAGATAAAAAACGGCGCGGTCCAAATATCCGCGTCGTCGGAAGCAGGCTTGTTTTACGCCAACGCAACGTTTATGCAGATCAAAGCGACCTGCGGCGGCGTATGCGACGATCTTGTGGTCCGCGACGAACCTGCTTTGCGTTACCGCGGCTTTCTGATCGACAGCTGCCGGCATTTTTACGGCGCAGAGGAATTAAAACGCCTGCTCGACGCGGCGGCGCAATTCAAGCTGAACAGGTTCCACTGGCACTTAACGGACGACCAGGGCTGGCGGATCGAAATAAAACGCTATCCCATGCTGACCGAAGTCGGCGGGTACCGGAGCAATTCCCGCTTCGGCGGCGTGGACGAGCAGACGCCGCACGCGGGCTTTTTTACGCAGGCGCAGATCAGAGAGATCGTGGATTACTGCGCCGAACGGAGCATCGAAGTGATTCCCGAAATCGATATGCCCGGCCACTTTACCGCCGCCATCGCCGCCTATCCGTTTCTCGGCTGCACCGGCGAACGGATAGAACCGACGCAGAAGGAAGGGATATTCCCGAACGTGCTTTGTGTGGGGAACGATGAAGCCATCTCCTTTGTAAAAAACGTTCTGGACGAGGTTTGCGACCTCTTCCCCGGGAAACATATCCATATCGGCGGAGACGAAGCGCCGCGTGCACACTGGAAAAGCTGCGAAAAATGCACGGAGAAAATGAAACGGTTGGGCATTGCCGACTACGACGCGCTGCAGGGCGGCTTTATGAAAGAGATCGCTTCTTTTCTGCGTGAAAAAGGCAAAACGGCGATCACGTGGAACGAGAGCTTAAAGGGCGGCGTCCTTTCACCTGCGGACGTGACCGTGCAGCGGTGGATGGACCGCAAAAACATCTGCCGCGCTTTTGCGCAGGCCGGCGGGGAATGGATCGAATCGGATTTTTACCATTATTATTTCGACTACCCCTACGGCATGACGCCGCTGAAAAAAACGTTTGCCTACGATCCGTTCAAAGCGTGCGGCGATCGTCCGCCCGTCGGCGTGGAGGGCGCGCTCTGGACCGAATTTGTGCGCAGCTTTGACGACCTCTGCGAAAAACTGTTCCCGCGGCTGCTTGTCATCGCGGAGAAGGGCTGGAGCGGCAGCGATTCCCGGCGCTATCCCGATTTTTACGCCGCCGTCTGCGCGCTGCTGCGGACGGTCCCGCTCAAAACGCTGCCGCCGGGACGTTGGGATCCCCGCGTATCGGCGCGGTTAAAAGAAGTAAAAAAGTTTTTCAGGGGCTCACTGTCCTCTGAAACGCTCCGGCAGGCGCTTGACAGCCGGAAATAAACATAAAAGGCGGGTCACAGGAGGGAGATACAATGACAGAAGAATATAAAGACGCATATGTGCTGCGCTGCCCATACTGCGGCGGGACGGAAATGATCCAAACGTTTCAGTCGGCATACGGCGCCGTCAGCGCCGTAAACAACAAGTTTTCGGGACGCCCGCTGTACCATACCGTCTGCCGGAAGTGCGGAAGCGTCGTAAGAAGTTACGTTAAGGATCCGGAAAAGCTCTTAAAACGCAAAGACAGAAAAATCTGAACGGCATAATAATTGCTCCCGTAAGGCGTTTTTCTTACGGGAGCGTTTTTTACGGGATTTTTGACGCGTATCACAGATCCGCCGCCGTAACGCCCGCGGCGGCAAAAAGCATTTTATGCGCTTCGCGCGGATCGTAGATAATGTGCGCAAACGGATACTTTTTTTCAAGATTGCCGAGCACCGTATGATAGAGCTTCACTGCACACGGCGTCGTTTCGTCCGTTTCAACGCCGATGCGGTAATTGCCGTCGGCGGGAACGCGGAAGCCGAGATTGTTTGCAAGCTTTTCACCGGGCAGCAGTTCCTTTTGCGCGATCAGGACGTCCGTTTCATCCCGGACGAA
>JAFSXY010000077.1 GCA_017443805.1 Clostridia bacterium
AAAACTTAAAATCCCGTTCAAGCAATTGAGTACCGGTTCGATCCCGGTCGCCGGCACCAAACTCAAGAAATCCGAACCAGATCTTCCCAGTGGGAGACGGGTTCGGATTTCTTCTTTTCTTCCCTTATGACTTCTTCCCCAACGGCGCTCCTGTTCGCGAAGAATCCAAACCGAGGGGGTCGAGGAAGAAAAAATATGATGATTCATCTTAGATAGAATCCTCTCTCTGCATCTAAAAAAAGAAATTGAAAGGATGATTATTAAGATGAAAAAACATATTATTGACGAAGAATCCGGAATCGATTACACACTCCGAGGCGAATACTATCTGCCGAATCTTTCTTTACCTGCCGAAGAAGAAATCTCTATCGGCGTGTGGGGACAGCGGCACGCGGAATTTCTGAAAAACCATCAGCGTGGCGTTTACAATGAATTCCTTGTCCGCGGTAAACTGCAAAGGTATCTCGCTCAGATCGACCGCGACGCGCAGGAGATGTTCGATCTGCTCGTCCGTCAGCTTGCCGAACAAGAATGCGTAACCGAACAGCTTAAAGCAGAGAACCAATGGAATGGATATCAAAGATTAATTCCATCCGTAACCGCGCAACCGAAATCGTAAATCATGAATTGATTTATGTATAATCAACGCAGCCACCCGGTATGCTTCTACGGCATATCGGGTGGATTATCTTCTAAAGCTTTTATTATATTTTTCGAGCTTCACAAATGTGTTAAGGTTATTTGTTGACAGAATGGATTACGCGTCAGCATTACCGCGTCATCCGCCGAAACGGGCGCGGTTTCCAGCTTATTGATAAACGCCGCCATAATGCGCTCGCGCGCGGATCCTTCCTGCTCCATCAAGCGTAATCCTTTCCTGTAAAAAGCATTTTCATTATAACAAAAAACAGCAAAACCTGAAAGCGACAGATTGAACAGTTTTGTTTAAAGATATTGACAAACAAGCACTATTTTTTTATAATGTATCTGCAAGTGATACAAGTAAAAGGAGGTAAAAAGATGTACTCTGCAAAAGCAATGATTCAAAAAAAGAAGAAGCGTGCGTTCTTTTAACGGAAGTCCGCTGGGCGAAAAGGACAAACATGCAATGCAAGCATATATAGATGCGCAGAAAAACCCATTCGGCGTGCCGATCGTTTTTCGTTTGCTTGAAGCAAAAGCCTACGGACTTTCAAGCCCGGTCATTGTCGGCGAGGATACCTATCTTGCGGCAAAAGTTTCAACAAAACAGAAATATTATGAGATCGCTTTCGGCTACAGCTTTGAAGCGGCTTGTTTGTACGCTCAATCGCTGGGCCTTGGCACCGTTATGCTTGCGGCGTCGCTCAGCCGCACAGCGTTTGAAACGGCGATGGAGCTTGGAGAAAACGAGGTGCTGCCGCTTGCAAGTCCCATAGGCTATCCCGCCGAGAAAAAGAGTATCCGCGAAGCTCTGATGCGGAAAGCATTAAAAGCCGACGAGCGAATTTCGTTTGAAGCGTTATTCTTTAAAAATGATTTCAGCGTTCCGCTCCGAAAAAGCGACGCAGGCGTATTTTCCGAAGCGCTTGAAATGGCCCGCCGGGCGCCGTCTGCTGCGAACAAGCAGCCGTGGCGAGCCGTAGTTCAGGACGACACCGTTCATTTTTATGAGAACAAAACGATGAAGGAAAGCACCCTCGGAGATGTGCAAAAGGTTGATATCGGCATTGCGCTTTCTCATTTTGATTTGACCATGCAGGAGGAAGGCCATTCCGGTAAATTTATTGAAAGCGATCCACATCTGGAAACGCCTGAAAACCATATCTATATAGTATCTTACGAAAGGAAAAGCTGATGGATACAAGGTTTTCATCCGCGCTGCATATGCTGATCCTGATCTCGGAGGCCGAAACGCCGATGACCTCGGAACAAATCGCAGGCAGTGTGGGAACAAACGCGACCTATATACGAAAAATCGCAGGATCACTGAAAAAGGCCGGTATCATCGAAAGCAGACAGGGCGTCAGGGGCTTTACGCTTCTCATACCGTCAGAGCGGTTGACGCTCCTCAGTATTTACCGGGCGGTGAACGGGAGCAGCTGCGTTTCCTTGTTTGATCTGCATCAAAACCCGAATGACCGGTGCATTGTCGGCAAACATATAAAACCTGTACTTCAAAAGGAGTTTTCCTCTCTGGAAAGCGTCGTATCGCAGGCGCTGAACGGCAGGACGCTCAAAAATATCATTGACATGATGCGAAATGAGATCGATGCGCAAGGAACAAATATGACTTCGGGAGAGCAAAAATGACAGGTATCATCGACGTTGGCGGAGGTACGCGCGGGATATACGGGTGCGGCGTGTTTGATCGGTGTCTGGACGACCATCTCTCCTTTGACTGTGTGATCGGAGTCTCCGCAGGGAGCGCTAACGGGATCTCCTTTGTTGCGGGGCAGCGCGGAAGAAACTACGTTTTTTATACGGATTATGTGTTTCGCCCGGAATATATGGGCTTGAAAACGCTGCTGAAAACCGGATCATATATCGGCTTGGACTATATCTACGGTACGTTAAGCAACTCCTCGGGAGAATACCCGTTGGACTTTGACGCTCTTCAGGCGTCTGCGACGGAATTTGAGGCCGTGGCGACGGACGCCGAAACGGGCAGACCGTATTACTTCAGCAAAAAAACGCTGGAACGTGATCGATATCAATGTCTGATGGCCTCCTGCTGCGTGCCTGTCGTCTGCAAGCCTTACCCTGTTAACGGCGTATTATACTATGACGGCGGCGTCAGCGACCCGATCCCGTATCGTCGGGCGCTGCAATCAGGCTGTGACAAACTGGTCGTGATCCTGACGAAACCAATTGCGGCGAAGCCGGATAACAGACGCAACGGCTTCGCCGGCGCTCTGCTCCGGCGAAAATACCCCCGGGCGGCGCAGGCGATCGTCAGATGCAACAGTTTGTATCAGCACGACCTGAAAGCGGTGCAGGCGCTTGAAAAAGAAGGCAAAGCACTGATCATTGCGCCGGATGATATCAGCAGTCTGAAAACGCTTTCTTCTGATGTGAGTGTTTTAAAAGAGCTGTATCAAAAAGGATACAATGACGCTTCGGTCATTGCGGCGTTTCTTTCGTGAAGATAAGAAAGCTAACGATTGCCCCGCTTTTTACTCGAAAGCAGGGCAATTATATGTAAACTGATGCTCGGATGTTTCCGCTCTCTTCACAACCGAGCGAATATGCATTTGCGCGTTTTTACATTCGCAGGTTCTATTGGGCTTATTCATTAAACATAATAACCTCCGTTTTTCAGAACTGTTCAGCCCATTTTTTCAGTTCGTCCTCCGTTGCGGAAAACGAAAAGCGGTTGCCGTCAAGCACCTTCGCGCCGGGTGCTGATTTCTGCATATTCGCGGCGGATTTTCCGAGACCGCTGCCGCCCGACGTGCAGAAGGGCACGACGGTCTTGCCGGTGAAATCCGCGCTTTCCATAAATGTGTCGATAATCGACGGCTCTCGGTACCACCATACCGGAAATCCCACGAGGATCACGTCGTAACCGGAGACGTCGGGCTTTGCCGCCATGGCGGGGCGGCAGCTTCTGTCTTTCATTTCAACTGTGGTGCGGCTTTGTTTATCCATCCAGTTCAGATCCGCGTTTGTATACGATGTCTCCGGCGTGATCTCAAACAGGTCGGAGCCAGTCACTTTCGCCAATTTCTCCGCGACTTTTTTCGTAACGCCGCTTACACTGAAATATGCGACTAAAATTTTTATCATAGACAATCGTTTCTATACTTGTTTTTATTTACGAACACTCGACGATATGCTGTTTTTATTCTTAAATCAAAACCTGCTTTTTGATTATTTACACCTTGCCAAATCAGGTTTGTCGGGATCGTTTTTGCTATTGCTTATTATCCACGAAAACGCTTTCGCGGTGCGTACGTCGGCATCCTTGAAATGATTGCCTTTGTTCCATGCAAGAACGCAGTTCACGCCGCGCCCGGAGAGCAGGACGTGCGCTTCGCGTATCTTCCCGCCGACGGCCGCCATAACGGGATTGCGCGTTTTTTCCTCCTTGTCGCCGAGACTGAGATATACCGCCTTGGTTTTGATCTCGCGTTCTTTCATAAAGTCTGTAAAGCCCGGGAACCACATAGACGGGGACGCCGCCGCGACACCTTTGAACGTATCGGTCTGATACGCCGCCCACAGCGAAAACAGCCCGGCGAGCGAATAACCGCCGATGTAATACGTCTTGCTTCCGTCCGCGCAGAGCTTCAATATCTCCGCAAGCGTTTTCTCCGCGCCGTCGCCGAAATCCTCTTTACCGAACACGACAGGCGCTTTCCACGGCGACAGATCTTCGTTCCAGTTATCGACCTTGACGGCGATCAGACGAAAGTCTCCGCCGCCTTTTTCTTTGATAATCGCGGCCTCTTTTTCGATCCCATCGAGATCGCGACCGTCGACCGGCTGGAGCAGAACAACAGCAGCCGCCGGATTCCCAAATTCATGTACAGTCATATTAACTCTCAAGTGCCGCTGTGTTTTCTTTCAGAAAAAAATCCCCCGCCGAACAGCTTATACATCAGCCGTTCCAAAAATGCGCTGTCCGCCGTGCAGCCAGTCAGCACGTAGTTCTTAGCGATGCTGTTCATGCCGCCCGCGATGAAGTCCACCAGATACAGCCGGTCCTCGCCCTCGATGCCGCCTACGAAGTGCTCGCACTGCATCAGGCTATCATACTGTACGTCATAAAGGCAGCGCATGATGTCGTTTTTTACAAGAAGCTCCAGTATTTCGCGTTTTTCAACGATATACCGGCTGTAGCCGACGCAGAAATCCCGGAAGCAGGCGGAGCGGCAGGCCTTTTCCTCGGGCTCAGGCTCATAGCGGCAATTATTCTGTAAGGTAAAAAGGATCACGTTATCCTTGCTTCCGAACAGGGAATAAAAGGTCTGGCGCGAAACGCCCGCCGCCTTGCACAGGTCGCTGACACTGATCTCTGAGTAGCTTTTTTCCCGCAGCAGCGTCAGCATGGCATCCGCGAGCAGCTGCTGCGAATACAGGGCGGTTTTGTTGTCTCCGGCATACACTGACAAACAGCTCCTTTTTGTAAAAGTTATTGATTTTGCCTTGACAAGTGTCAAACTGTATGGTAAGATGATACTACACAGTTGGACATTTGTCAAGATTTTGCTGCTTCTTTGGGAAGCAAAATTTTTTTAACCGTCAATTGGCACTCTCAACGTCCGACTGCTAACTATTTCAAATAAAGGAGTGTTTTTCATGTATATCATTCCCATATACAACATTACGGTCCTGCCGAACGCGATCACGTATCTCCACACAAAGGCGTTTCAAAAAAGCACGGGTCAGACGCCTGCCGAGGGCGATAAGGTGATCCTGCTGCCCACCAAAACCGAAAACAGCGAGGCGTTCACCGCCGACGATCTGTATGAGCTGGCCGTCACCGGCGCGGTGGGAACGCCGGACACCAACGGCTTTGTGGAGAT
>JAFSXY010000078.1 GCA_017443805.1 Clostridia bacterium
ATCAAATGAGAGTTTTCCGTCCCGGATCGCCTCGCAGACAAGCAGCAAAGACATGATTTTGGTCACGGACGCCGGATACAGCTTTTCATTTTCATTCTTTGCGGAGAGCACCGTCCCGGTGTTGACGTCCATCAGCACGCATGCCTTTGCATGGACCTCAACCTGTAAAGCCGTATTGACGGTCAGCAGCGTTTTCTCGGTCTGCAGTCCGTTATTCTCCGCCGTTACAGGTATAATAAAATTTAAAAAAAACAGAAAGGACATACAAAAACAAATTATTTTTTTCATTTTCTTCCTCCGATCTTATTCTCAAGTCATTATATGCATTTTATTTTCCGGACATGACATTTTAATATTGCGTCCCTGTCGGCAATTATGTATAATAAAAGTAAATTATCCGCGGAGGGCACAGATGAAAGCGGCATTTTTTACGCTCGGGTGCAAGGTCAATCAATATGAGTCGAACGAAATGGCGATCCGTTTGAAAAACAGCGGATTTACCCTGGTATCTCCAAAAGAAGAGGCCGACGTATATATTGTCAATTCCTGCACCGTGACTGCGGAGAGCAGCCGGAAATCCAGGCAGGCCGTGCGTCGCTTAAAAAACGATCACCCGCAAAGTGTTGTTGTGCTGACAGGCTGCTATCCGCAGGCGTTTGAAGAGGAAGCCCGGCAGGTAACGCAAGCCGACATCGTACTTGGCACAAACACGAACACACAACTTTTAGATCGTCTGCAGGCTTTTTTGGAAACAGGCGTCAGGTCCGTAAACGTAGCGCCGCACGTAAAAAATGCTTCTTTCGTCGGTGATACCGTTTCCGATTTTGAAGGACACACGCGCGCTTTTATTAAAATTCAGGACGGCTGCAACCGCAGGTGCACATATTGCATCATCCCGAAATCGCGCGGTTTTTCCCGCTCAAAGCCTTTGGAAGCAGTCAAAAAGGAGCTTGCGGACGTTGCCGAAAACGGATACAAAGAAGTTGTTTTCGTGGGCATCAACCTTTCCTCTTACGGCATGGACTGCGGGCTGGATCTCGCAGACGCGCTGCTTTTGGCTGAAAAAACCCCCGGAATCACACGGATCCGGCTGGGTTCGCTGGAACCGGATCACATCTCCGACGACCTGATCGAAAAACTGCAGGGCCTTACAAAATTCTGTCCGCAGTTTCATCTCTCCTTGCAAAGCGGCAGCAACGCGGTACTTAAACGGATGAACCGCCATTACACAGCCGATGAATACGAGCTGCTCTGCGACAAACTGAAAAAAGCGTTTCCCGACCTTACTCTGACTACGGACATCATCGTTGGCTTCCCCGGCGAAACGGAGACTGAATTTGAAGAAACCGCAGCCTTTGTCCGGCAGATCGGCTTTATGAAAGTGCATATTTTCCCGTTTTCCGCCCGGGAGGGCACGCCTGCCTACACTATGCAGGACAAAATCAACAACACGGTCAAGGGAGAACGCTGCACCGCTTTACAAACGCTGTGCGAACAACAGCGGTTCGCGTTTTTACAGGCGCAGGCCGGCAAGACCTTTGACGTATTGTTTGAAACGCCGAAAAACGGCATACAAACCGGTTACACAAAGCAGTATATTCCCGTTCAGGTTATACACGAAACGCCTCTGACCGGCAGGATTTTGCACGTAACCGTGACAGGCGCCGAACGTGACGCCTGCGTCGGAAAAATAGTCTTTTAATAATTCATTTCGGAATTTGAACAAAAAGAACCTGCCCCGATCAAGAGGCAGGTCCTTTTCTCATTACAATCGTTTTATTTTGTACCGAAGATCCGGTCGCCGGCGTCGCCGAGGCCGGGTACGATATAGCCGTGCTCATTCAGGCATTCGTCCAGAGCGGCACAGTAAATATCTACGTCCGGGTGCGCCTCACTGAGCGCTTTCAGGCCTTCAGGAGCGGCAATGGTGCACATAAATTTAATGTTTTTGGGGCCGCGTTTTTTGATCAGCGTGATCGCGTCGATGGCGGAACCGCCGGTCGCGCACATGGGATCGACAACGATAACGTCGCGCTCGCCGATGTCATGGGGAAGCTTACAGTAATACTCTACAGGCTGTAAGGTGTCGGGATCACGATAAAGGCCGATGTGCCCGACTCTTGCGGAGGGAATCAGTGTGGTCATGCCGTCCACCATGCCGAGGCCGGCGCGCAGGATAGGTACGATCGCAAGCTTTTTACCGGAAAGCTTTTTCACTCTTGTTTTCGCGATGGGCGTTTCGATCTCGACCTCTTTAAGCTCCAGATCCCTGGTCGCTTCATAACACATAAGCATGGCGATCTCACTGATCAGCGCACGGAATTCCTTGGAACCGGTGTTTTTGTCTCTTAAAATGGAGAGCTTGTGCTGAATGAGCGGATGATTGGTTACAGTGATGTTTGACATACCTTACATTCCTTCCCTTTTCACGTTTTTTTTATTATAGTATATCTGCCTTGCGATTGCAAGAACAAAATTTACAGGTTTTCGATTTCGGTGATCTGATCCACACGCCGCTGATGCCGGCCGCCCTCAAACGCGGTATTTAAGAATACTTCCACCAGTTCCAAAGCCGCACCGGGACCGATCACACGCGCGCCGAGACACAAAGCGTTTGCGTCGTTATGCATTCTTGTATATTTGGCGCTGAAATAATCCGTGCAGCATGCGGCACGGATGCCCTTGATTTTATTTGCCGCAATGGAGATGCCGATACCGGTGCCGCAGCAGAGGATCGCTTTTTCGCATTCACCGGATACAACCAGATCGCAGGCCTTTTTTGCCTGATACGGATAATCGCAGCTGGACGTATCGTACGCGCCGACGTCCTTAAAAGCGACCCCCTTTTGCTCCAGATATTCTTTGATTTCTTCCTTCAGCGGGAACCCCGCGTGGTCACTGCCAAGCGCTATCATTTTTTTGCTCCTTTTTTGATTTTTCACGTTCCGCCTGCGACGGACGCAGATACGACGGAATAAGGATGTCCGGATCGACGCCTGGATCACCGTTATTATAACGCATAAACGCCGCAAATGCAACAGCCGACGCGTGCTGATACTTATAAATTTCCGGCATAACCGCGAACGGGATTTGCCGTTCCTTCAAAAACGCCGCCGTCAGATCCGCGCCGTCGCCGGTCAAAAGCGCCGGCATATCCAAAGAAAGCAACCGCTCAGCCAATTCCTCCAGCCGCAGCGGCGCGTCGTCAAACACACGACGAAAACCCTCGGCGTCGCAAACAAAGCCCGCCGTATACACCTGCGCACAGCGCGCATCCATCACAGGACAAATAAAATATCCCGGCACTGCCGCCGAACAGCCCATCGCTTCCAGCGTGGAAACACCGTATACCGGAATCAGACGTTCAAAACACAGTCCCTTTACTGCGGACACGCCGATGCGGACGCCCGTAAAGGAACCGGGGCCCTTTGCAACCGCAACGGCGTCCAACTCGCCGACCGTCAGATCTGCATTTTTCAGACAGCAGTCGATCAGCTGCAAAAGCGTCTGCGAATGCGTAAGGCCTGTATTCAGATAACTTTCACTGATAAGCTTACCGTCCCGCACAATCGCGGCGCTTGCCGCTGCAGCTGAGCTCTCGGCACCCAAAATCAACATCTTAAAAAACACCGCCCCTTACGGTAATGATCCGATCGTTTTCGCCCGTTCCCTGCTGCAAATCGATAAACACGGTATTCTCGGGCAGCGCATCGGTAATATGCTCGCTCCACTCAATAAAAAGAATGCTGTCGTCGCGCAGATAGTCAAAAAAACCCGTAGAATACAGATCGTCAAGACTTTGTACGCGATACATATCAAAATGACAGATGCGCGGCGTTCCGCCGTAATCGTGCACAAGCGCAAAGGTGGGGCTGCTGACAAAAGCGGGGTTCCGATACGCACGCAGCGCGCCGCGCACAAACGCGGTCTTTCCCATCCCCATGGTGCCCGTAAATGCGACCGCCGTCCCCGCGCCGATCTGCGCGCAAAGTTTTTCCGCAAGCGCCTCCGTCTCAGCCGGCGAATGGGTATAAAAACGCTTCAAAGAATATCATGCTCCTTCCCCGTAAAACTTTCTATTGAAATGAAACCGAAAAAAGTTTATAATAAATTTATATTCTGAAAAAGGGATCTGCCGCAAAAAATGCAAAGCTTTTTAACTGCCATTAAAAACGCAATACGGGAAACCGATTTTCTGCTGCTGTTTTTATGCGTCGCCGCATCCGCCTTCGGCATTACGTCGGTTTACAGCGCCACCATTCCGGACATACCGGAGGGAGGCTTTATTTCGCGTGACGCAAGGACCATGCTTTTGGCCGTCGGCGCAGGTCTGCTGCTTGCCGTATTGATTTCCTTTATTGACTATAACATTATCGCAAAGCTCTATCCGCTGATCGGCGCGGCCTGTCTTTTGCTGATGGTTGCGGTGCTGATCTGGGGCGTGGGACCCAGCGAACGGCAGGATGCAAAAACCTGGCTCCCCATTGGCAGCCGTTTTTATTTTCAGCCCTCCGAGCTGTTAAAAATCGGTTTTCTCATTACCTTCGGCATGCATCTGGAACTGGTCGGTGACAAAATCCACAGACTGTTCCACATTATCCTGCTGAGCGCACACGCAGCCGTCCCCATCCTGCTGGTGGTCATTTCCGGCGATATGGGCAGCGCTCTGGTTTTTGTGATCATTTTTATTGTCATGATGTTCTGTGCAGGCGTTCAGCTGCGGTATTTTCTGATCGGCGCGGTCGGCATAGTCGCCGCTGCTCCGGCCGTATGGTTCTATGTGTTTGACTCCATCCAGAAAGAACGGTTTTTGGGCCTGTTGTATCCGGAACGGTACGAAGATATCATGTACCAGCAGACCAAAGGCATGCAGGCCATTGTCGGCGGCGGATTAACCGGTCAAGGCCTGTTCCACGGGACTCTGACGCAGGCGGGAACCGTACCGGAAAGTGAAAATGACATGATTTTTACCGTGGTCGGCGAGGAGCTCGGCCTCTTCGGCTGTCTGGCTGTTTTTTTGCTGCTGCTCGCGATCATCGCACGGATCATGATCACGGGACG
>JAFSXY010000079.1 GCA_017443805.1 Clostridia bacterium
CTTCGTCCGGCGGCCGAACATGGAAAGGTCCCGCCGTCCGGTCAGATAGCCGTCCGTAAAGCCGCTGCGCGAAAATACGCGCTGCAGCGCGTCGGTATCCACCGGCTGCCCCGCCGCCGCGTTCACGGCCGCGGTCACGGCCGCCGCCACGTACTCCGGTCGCTTCATCCGGCCCTCGATCTTAAAGGAGGATACGCCCGCATCCGACAGCGCCTGCAGATGGGAAAGCACCGACATATCCTTTAACGACAGCGCGTATTCCCTGCCGTCGGCCGAAAAATCCAGCCGGCACGGCTGGGCGCAAAGCCCGCGGTTGCCGCTGCGGCCGCCGAAGACCGAGGACATATAGCAAAGCCCCGAGACCGACATGCAGTGCGCGCCGTGCACGAACACCTCCGTCTGCAGCGGCGTGCTTTTACAGATCGACCGGATCTCCTCCAGCGACAATTCCCTTGCGAGCACGACGCGGACAAAGCCGAGCGCTTCCAGCTGCTTTACGCCGGCAAGATTATGCACCGCCATCTGCGTGGAGGCGTGCAGCGGCAAAGAGGGGCAAAGCCGCTTTACCTGTGCCGCCACGCCCGGATCCTGTACGATCACCGCGTCCGCGCCGCTTTGGGCGATCAGGCGGACGGTCTCCCGCAGCGCAGGCATCTCGGCGTCCTTTACCAGGGTGTTCAGCGTGACGTAGACCTTCACGCCCCGGACATGGCAGCCCCAGACCGCCGCAAGAAAGGCGTCCTCCGAAAAATTTTCGGCGTTCCGGCGGGCGTTGAAGGCGGGCGTGCCGAAATACACCGCCGTCGCGCCGCAGCGCACCGCGGCGGCAAGCTGGCTTGCCCCGCCCGCGGGCGCAAGGATTTCCGGCGCTGCCATATACGCACCCCTCCCCTGTCAAAAAATCATCTCATTCTAACATATTTTTTTTGAAAAAGCGAGAGAAAAAATACAAAAAATCCTATTGCTTTTTTTTTACCTTTTTGTTATAATATCTCCACGATAGAACATTTGTTTTTCTGAAAGGACGACGAGATGGCAGACGACAAACGCAAAGCGCTTGAAACGGCGCTGACACAGATCGAAAAACAGTACGGCAAGGGCGCGATCATGCGGCTGGGCCAAACGGGCGCGCTGCAGGTGGACGCGATCCCCACAGGCTCCATCGCGCTGGACGCCGCCACCGGCATCGGCGGCCTGCCCAAGGGCAGGATCATCGAGATCTACGGGCCGGAATCCTCCGGTAAGACCACGCTTGCCCTGCACGCGGTGGCCGAGGCGCAGAAGCGCGGCGGCGAAGCCGCGTTTATTGACGCGGAGCACGCTTTGGATCCCAAATACGCCGCCAATCTCGGCGTCAACGTGGACTCCCTTTTGGTCGCGCAGCCGGATAACGGCGAGCAGGCGCTGGAGATCGCCGAGTACCTTACGCGTTCCGGCGCATTGGATATCATCGTCATTGACTCCGTCGCCGCGCTGGTGCCGAAGGCGGAAATAGAGGGCGACATGGGCGACAGCCACGTGGGCCTGCACGCCAGACTGATGAGCCAGGCGCTGCGCAAGCTGGCCGGCGCCATCTCCCGCTCCAACTGCATCGTGATCTTTATCAACCAGCTGCGTGAAAAGGTGGGCGTGATGTACGGCAACCCCGAAGTGACCACCGGCGGACGCGCGCTGAAATTCTACGCCTCCATGCGTATCGACGTGCGCCGCACGGAGCAGCTCAAGGGCCCCGGCGGCGAGTTCATCGGCTCCCGCACCCGTGCGAAGATCGTGAAAAACAAAGTTGCGCCGCCGTTTAAGGAGGCCACCTTCGATATCCTGTACGGCAAGGGCATTTCCCACGACGGCGAGCTGGTGGATATTGCCGCGGAGTACGATATCCTCCACAGAAGCGGCGCGTGGTTCTCCTACGGCGAACAGCGCATCGGCCAGGGCCGTGACAAGGTCCGGCAGTACGTGGCCGAGCATCCGGACTTTGCCGCCGAGCTCGAGCAGAAGGTCCGCGCCGCCATGGCGCAAGCCGTTACCGGCACGCCGGCGCCTTCGCCCGCGCCCGCCGAAATGCCGGAGGCCGCTCAAGCGCCCGCGTCTGCAGCGCCGGGCAAGCTTGCGAAAATCAAGATCGACATTGCCGCGGACTGATGCGCATTACGACGACGGTTACAAAAAAAGGCAGGATCAACATCTTTGCGGACGGTGAATACGCGTTCACCGTCCCTGTTTTGATTTGGTACGCCTCCGGCTTCTCCGAGGGGGAAACGCTCACAGAGGAGGCGCTTTGGGCCCTCCGGCTGGAGGGGCAGGCCGCCGACGCCTACGAAACGGCGGTGCGGATGCTTTCCCTGCGCGCGCACGGGGAGCGGGAGCTTATAAACAAGCTGCGGCAGAAATACCCGGCTCAGGCGGCCGCGGCGGCCGTTGAAAAATGCAAAGAAAACCTGCTGCTGGACGACGAAGCTTTTTCCTGCGCGCTGGCTTCTGAGCTGGCGGAGAAAAAACATTTTTCGCCCGAACGGATCGAAAAAGAGCTGCTTTTTCGCGGAATTGACCGCGAAACGGCAAAAAACGCCGTGCTTTCTCTTGATATTGACAGAAAAACAGGTATAATAAGGATAATACGGAAAATGCATCTTCCCCCTGCGCCGGAACAAAAAGAGCTGAACCGGGCGATCCGCCGCCTGCTTACCGCGGGCTATTCGATGGGCGAGATCCGGCAGGTCCTGCGCGTGCCGGAGGAATATGCGGAACAGGAATAACGGTATGCGCGAAAAGATCGGCTTTATTTCTCTGGGCTGTCCGAAAAACCAGGTGGACAGCGAGCATATGCTTGCAAAGCTCTCCGCTGCGGGCTTTGAGATCATCGACACGCCCCTGGGCGCGGACCTTGTGATCATCAACACCTGCGGCTTTATTGAAGAGGCAAAAAAAGAAGCCATTGAAAACATTTTGGAGATGGCGCAGTATAAAGAGGACGGCGAGGTGGGCAAGATCCTCGTGATCGGCTGCATGGCCGAACGGTACAGGGATGAGATCCTCCGCGAGCTGCCGGAGGCGGACGCCGTAGCCGGCCTCGGCGCGAACGGCGACATCGTCGGTCTGGCGGAACGCGTGCTGCGGGGAGAGCCGGCGGAAGCCTTCCCGGATAAAACGCTGCTGCCGCTGGAGGGCGAACGCCTGCTCACAACGCCGGAGCACTGGGCGTACTTAAAGATATCCGACGGCTGCTCCAACTGCTGCGCCTACTGCGCCATTCCGCTCATTCGCGGGCCGTTCCGCAGCAGACGCATGGAGGATATCGTCACGGAGGCGCGGCAGCTCGTTTCTTCCGGCGTAAAGGAGCTGATCCTTATCGCGCAGGATACCACGCGCTACGGCCTTGACAACTACGGGGAGCTGATGCTGCCCGCGCTGCTAAGGGAGCTGGACGGAATAGAAGGGCTTAGATGGATCCGTCTGCTTTACTGCTATCCGGACCGGCTGACGGACGAGCTGCTGGAAACCATTCGGGACAGCAAAAAGGTGCTGCACTACATAGACCTGCCCCTGCAGCACGCCGACGGGGAGATCTTAAGGGCCATGCACCGCACCGGCGACCGGAAATCTTTAACGGCGCTGATCAAAAAGGTCCGTTCTTATCTGCCGGACTGCGTGCTGCGCACCACCTTTATTACCGGCTTTCCCGGCGAGAGCGAAAAAGCCTTTGAAACGCTGTGCGAATTTGTGCAGGACGTCGGCTTTGACCGTCTGGGTTGCTTTGCCTACTCCCCCGAAGAGGGCACGCCCGCCGCTTCCTTCCCGGACCAGATCGACCCTGAGGTCGCAAAGCACCGCGGCGAGGTACTTATGGAACAGCAGTACGACGTATTCACAAAAAAGCAGGCGGCTTTGATCGGGCAGACGCTTGCCTGCGTGGTGGAGGATTACGACGCCTACAACGACGTCTACACCGGCCGGACCTGGCGCGACGCGCCGGAGATCGACGCCGGCGTCTGCATCCTTTCGGACAAACCGCTGGAACCCGGCGATTTTACAGAAGTATTGATCCGCGACTTTAGCGAATACGATTTGATAGGAGACGCACAATGATGGAACGCCGAGACAAAACGAACTATTATCTGGACCTGGCCGAAACCGTATCCAAACGCGGCACATGCCTCAGGCGCCGCTACGGCGCGGTGATCGTAAAGAACGACGAGGTCATCTCCACCGGCTACGTGGGCGCCCCCCGCGGCAGAAAGAACTGCACCGATATGGGCTACTGCATCCGCGCCGAGATGAACATCCCGCGCGGGGAACGATACGAATTATGCCGCAGCGTGCACGCCGAGGCCAACGCCATCATCAGCGCGTCCCGCGATAAGATGATCGACGCAACCATGTACTTAACGGGCCTGGAGGCGGACGGCAGCTACGTTTCCAACTCCTGCTGCTGCTCCATGTGCAAGCGTATGGTCATCAACGCGGGCATCCGGGAGGTCGTGATCCGGGACGATGAAAACAACTACCGCGTGATCCCCGTGATCGACTGGATCGAAAACGACGAGTCCGTTTCCGGCACAAGAGGGTATTGAGCATGCGTACGGTCATAAAAATCGGCACGTCCACGCTCGCCTACGGGACGGGCCACCCGAACATCCGCCATATCGAGAATTTCTGCAAGGTGGTCAGCGATATCAAAAACGCCGGCGAAGAGATCATTTTAGTCTCCTCCGGCGCCATCGCCATGGGCAGAGGCAAGGTCTCTCTCAAGGACCGTCCGACAGACGTGTCCATGAAGCAGGCCATCGCCGCCATCGGCCAGTGCGAGCTGATGTACACCTACGATAAATATTTCGGCGAATACAACCACACCGTGGCGCAGCTGCTGCTCACCGCCGACAACTTCAACAACGAAACGCAGTACGAAAACTTCCGCGCCACCATCCGCAGGCTGCTGGAGCTGGGCGTGCTGCCGGTCATCAACGAAAACGACACGACCTCCACGCGGGAGATCGGCATCGGCGACAACGACACCCTCGCCGCGCTGGTCGCCAGGGGCGTCAACGCCGGGCGCCTGATCCTTTTGTCGGATATCGACGGGCTTTACACCGCCGACCCGAAAAAGAACGCCGACGCAAAACTGCTGCCCGAGATCAACGAGATCACGCCCGAGATCGAGGCGCTGGCAGGCGGCAGCGGCTCATCCGTCGGCACCGGCGGTATGGTGACGAAGATTGAGGCGGCCAAGATCGCCATGGCGGCGGGCTGCGACATGGTGATCGCCAACGGCAGGGACCCCGCCGTGCTCTACGATATTTTTGAAGGAAAACCTGTGGGAACGAGGTTTCATAAAATATGACGACGCTTGAGATCATGCGCCGCAGCAAGGCGGTCGCCCCGGCGCTTGCCGCTCTTGACGACCGAACGCGGACCGCCGCGCTCACAGCCGCGGCAGATGCGCTGTGCGCAAACGCCGACAAAATTCTTGCGGCAAACGCAGAAGATATCGAAAACGCGAAGGACCGCATCGGCGACGTGATGCTGGACCGTCTGCGCCTGACAAACGCGCGCATTGAAGGTATGGCGCAGGGGATACTGGACGTTGCCGCCCTGCCCTCCCCGCTGGGTACGGTACTGGATACCGTTACCCGCCCCAACGGCCTTGTGATCCAAAAGCTCGCCGTCCCGCTGGGCGTGGCGGCGATCATTTACGAAAGCCGCCCCAACGTGACGAGCGACGCGTTCGCTTTATGCTTAAAAAGCGGCAACGCCTGCATCCTGCGCAGCGGCAAGGAGGCGCACGCCTCCGCCGCGGCCATCGTTGCGGCGCTGCGGGAGGGAATAAAAAAAGCGGGCGTCCCGGCGGACGCCGTGCTGCTGGTGGAGGATACGACCCGCCAAAGCGCTGCCGAGCTCATGCACGGCAGAGGATACGTGGATCTGCTGATCCCCCGCGGCGGCAAGGGGCTGATCGCCGCCTGCGTGGAAAACGCCACCGTGCCCTGCATTGAAACGGGCACCGGCATCTGCCACATTTACGTGGACGCCGCGGCGGACTTTGACAAAGCGCTGGATATCATTGAAAACGCAAAGGTCAGCCGTCCCTCCGTGTGCAACGCGGCGGAGGTCTGCCTGATCGACAAAGCGATCGTCCCCGTCTTTGTCCCGCTGCTGGAACAAAGGCTTTCCGCCTGCGCGCACCCCGTCCAGCTGCGTATGGATGAAACGTGTCTTTCCTATGCATCGAACGCCGTGCCCGCGGGAGAAGCGGATTTTGACACGGAATTTCTGGATTATATTCTGGCCGTAAAGGCCGTAGACGGCGCTGCGGGCGCGGTCGCGCACATCGCCGAACACTCCACGCACCACTCCGACGCGATCATCACGGAAAATAAAGACACCGCCGCGGCGTTTGTCGCCGGCGTGGACAGCGCCGCCGTGTACGTAAACGCCTCTACCCGCTTTACCGACGGCGGGGAGTTCGGTCTGGGCTGCGAGATGGGCATCTCCACGCAGAAGCTCCATGCCAGAGGCCCCATGGGACTCAAAGAGCTGACGACGTATAAATACGTTGTAACAGGAACCGGGCAGATCCGGTAACAGGTTCGCCCGCGGGCAGACCTGTTACAAAGAAAAAAGAAGAAAGAAAAAAAAAGAATTTCGGAGGGATTACGATGCTGCAGTATACAGCCGGCTTTATCGGCGCGGGAAACATGGGCGGCGCGCTGCTTGGCGCCGCAAAAAAAACGGGAGAAAAACTTGCCGTTTACGATCCGGACGAAGCCAAAGCCCGGGCAACCGGCGCCGATTTCCTGCAGCCGGAAACGCTTGTAAAAGAAAGCCGCTTCGTGTTCCTCGGCGTCAAACCCAATCTGATCGAATCCGTCTGCGCAGGGATCGAAAACGCCGTCACAAAAGAAACGGTCTTTGTGTCCATGGCGGCGGGCGTTACGCTGGAAACGCTTGTTTCCCTCCTGAAAACGGAAAATATCATCCGCATCATGCCCAACACGCCCGTCTCCGTCGGCGCGGGAATGGTGCTTTACTGCTGCGCCGGCGGCGTGGATGAAGAAACGGAAGCGGCCTTTTTATCGCTGCTGCAGCACGCCGGCCGCCTGACAAAAACCGAAGAAAAGCTGATGGACGCAGGCATGGCGGTCTCCGGCTGCGGCCCTGCGTACGCTTATATGTTCTGCGAAGCGCTGGCCGACGGCGCCGTCAAATGCGGCCTGCCGCGGGATAAAGCCCAGCTGTTCGCGGCGCAGACGCTGCTCGGCAGCGCCCAAATGCTGCTGCAAAGCGGCCTGCACCCCGGCGCGCTGAAAGACGCCGTCTGCTCCCCCGGCGGCGCCACGATCGAGGGCGTGCTCGCGCTGGAAAACGCCAACTTCCGCGCCGCCGTATCCGACGCCGTGGTCAAGGGATATGAAAAAGTAAAAAAGTAAAAAAAAGCAAAGACAAAACCCCGGTCCGACGACCGGGGATTTTTAGGGAGTAGGGAGGCGTCCGCAGTGATGAGTCGCTTTGCGACGTGATGAGCGCCTGCGGCGCGTGATGCGTTGCTGCGCAACGTGATGTGTTCCGCCTGCGGCGAAACGTTTCGGAAAACCCTTCGGGTTTTGATTTTATTATTCGTCATTAAAACATAATCCTGTAGGGACGACGGGCGGACGCAAGCGTACGCTTTGCGCCGCAGTGAAATATTTCCTGGGGAAATATGAAATCCGTCCTTTCGGACGGGTGAAATCGCCTGTCGGCGGTGAAATATTTTGTCTTCGACAAAATGTTTCGGAAAACGCTGTCGCGTTTTGATTTTATTATTCGACATTAAAACATAATCCTGTAGGGACGATTACCAATCGTCCGCGATGCAGGACGGGTGGATAATCCGCAATACAGTCTCGCGACGATGTTTTTTTTGAAAACCCACGGTAGCACGGCACCTGGAGTGCCGTCTCCGAGGACAAAACAAACTTCAGCCGGAGACATTGAATATTTGAAGATAGTTTGAATTTGGGAACGGCACTGAGGTGCCGTGCTACAGGATAAAATCAAAACGCGGAGCGCTTTCCTACAGGTCTGATCGCTGACAGCCATCTGCTGTCTTCTGAAAACTGCCGCTTTTCCGCCGGATTGTGAAGAAAACTTGACGGTCCTGTAAATTTATTGAAAACGCGCGCGCGGAACATTGCATTCCGCGCTTTCTTTTGCTATGATAGAATCGAAAGAATATCTATTTCAGGAGGTTTATATGAAACACGCATCTAAAATACTGGCGATCGTTTTATCCGTCTGCATGCTGCTGGCGTTTGTCCCCGCGGTATTCGCCGACGACGACCCCATTGCTTCTGGTACCTTTGACGGCTACACCACCACCTGGGCCGTCATGCCGGACGGCAGGCTCATCATCGGCGGCAC
>JAFSXY010000007.1 GCA_017443805.1 Clostridia bacterium
AACGGGAGGGTGACTTCCGATGGATCCCGCTGATCGAGGATGAACTGGTCGCTGTGCTCCCGCATGGGCACCGTCTTGCAGAGATGAAAGCGGTACCGGCGAAGGAACTGGAAAAGGAGCCCTTTATTGAATTCCTTCCGGGAGAGGTGTCGGATACCAGTCTGTACTTTGAACAGGCAGGTGTCACACCGCATTCCCAATACTGTCAGAATGATATCTTTGCATCCTGCGCACTGGTCGAGGCCGGCCTTGGCGTTACTGTCGATAACGCGGTGCTGGTCAAAACGACCAATGCGGATGTTGTCATGCGGCCCCTTGTGCCGCGCTGTGTGGTGCCGATCGGTCTGGCGCTTCCCAGACGTACCGAAATGTCACCGGCCGCGATCCGGTTTGAGGAATATGTGCTGAGTCATCTGGACGGACTGGAAGCGCTGGGGACCTGCTTTTCAAGTTTTTAAAAAACCTCTTGAAATGAACGCGCTGAGTGTGGTATACTCCTGTATGTTCGTGAGAAATTACGCGAAAGCTTCAAATACAGGAAGAAGGAGGTGCGACGAATGTCCAGAAAATGCGAGGTCTGCGGTAAGGGACAGGTATCCGGAAACAACGTTTCCCATTCCAACAGACACACAAGACGTAAGTGGAATGCGAACATCCAGACGGTTCGTATCGACGATAACGGCACGGTCAGAAAGGCCAATGTGTGTACGAGATGCCTCCGTTCCGGTAAAGTTACCAGAGCGATCTAAGCCAAGAAGATCCTGTGCCAGACGGCGCAGGATTTTTTACTAAGAGAGTCATGCAGGAAACCTATCTTTGCAAAACCGATCTCGGAGAGATCGAGATCAGCAGAACGATCCTTGCACACGCCATCCTCAGTGCAGTGAATCAGATGGATGGTCAGGTTTTGGTGACCAGTAAAAAGGGGAAACTGCTGGCAGCCGGCGGAAAACGCGGCAGCGCGGATGAGACGGATTGTCTCGAGATCGACGACCGCGGCGGTGCGCTTGTGGTGCGGGTCTATCTGGCTGTGCGCTTCGGGCTGAGCATGAAGCAGGTCACCGATTCACTGGCCGGTAAGATCCGCAAAAACATGCTGAAAGAAATCGGTGTCTCTCCGGCAAGTACGATCATCCACGTTACGGGAACCCTGGCGAAAAAAATGGCTCCGCGCGACATCGAATACCGAATCAATTATGAAGATTGAAGAACTGAAAGGACTGGGCCCGAAAAAAGCGCAGTCCTTTGCAAATAAAGAGATCAATACGGTGGAGGACCTCGTCCGGTTCCTGCCCGCCGACTACGAAGACCGCCGCAGCATCACGCCGATGGCGGCGCTTACCGTGGGGCAGCCTGCGCTCGTCAAAGGGCGTGTGATCGGCATCCGGCAGGGCGGCAGCTGGAAACGCAACCGCGTGCTGGTCGTCACACTGCTGGATACGTCCTCCGGACAGGACGGTCCCGGCGCACTGGAACTGGTCTTCTTCAACGGGTATTATCTGAGCCGGGCATTTAAAAACGGCGCAGAGTACTTTTGCTACGGCAAACCATCGCTTGGGAAGAACCGCATCCAGATGATCCATCCGGAATTCACGCGCGCTGATGAAGACCCTGAAATGGCGCTGCTGCCGGTCTATCCGGCGGTGCGCGGCGTCGGGCAGCGGGATATGCGGCGTTTTGAAAAGCAGATCCTGGGCAGCAGTTATTTCCGGCGGGAGATCGCTGCGGAATACCTGCCGGCGTGGTACATGGAAAAATATGATCTTGATACGATCGGAAAGGCGCTCTGGGATGTTCATTTTCCGGAGGATTTCCGCGATGTGCGCTGGGCCAAGCGGCGGTTCCTCTATTTGAGGATTCCACGCGGAACGCCGCCCCCGTGTCCGAACGGACGGAAACCGCGCCCCGCGCCGACGCCGCGCCGGAACGGACGGACGCCCAAAGCCGGATTCCCGCCCCTCCCGTCGCCGCGCAACCGCGCCCGGAAATGCCGCGTCCCTCGGCGCGGGCGGCTACCCCCGCCGAATCCCTCTCCGCGCTCGTGGAGAAGTTCTGCCCCGCGTTCGCTTCCGCGCTCGTCAGCGCGGTCAAGTGCGCGGTCGCCGGATGTGGAAATGTTGAAAACTTTTCCACAAATGTGGAAAACTCCCCTCCCGCGCCCGTCCGCAACGGGGCCGGACAGACCCCGGTTTCCCGCAAAGGGGAAGCCGGACAGCCCGAAACGAGAAGAACTAACGCCTTTTTCAGCAATCGTTTTTATGGATATTTCAAACGCAAATTAGGCCGATTTTGCTTAATATCAGAATATAATCGTTATATTTCAACCCGTTTCAGCGAAATAACGAAAGGTTTCAGGGCGAAAAAACCGATACGAAAACCGAAACCGCAACCATACGACAACGAGGGCAATTAGGCAAAGAAAAGCGGGGCAGAGGATTTGCCCCTGACCCGCTGGCTTTATTGATTTTGCCCCGCGCCGTTAATGCTTCGCCGGAAGATTTCCCCCGCCCGGATGACGCTTTCCCGACTGGAGTGCGTATAGACCCGCAACGTGACGGCCTTATCGCTGTGGCCCATAGCTTCCGCTACGCTGGCGACATCCGCTCCGTTGGCGATGGCAAGCGAGGCGAACGTATGCCGGAGCTTATGCGGATGGAAGTTCCGAATCCCGTAACGTGCGGAGAATGATTTGAAATACGCCGTCACGCATTTCGGATTCATCACATCCGCGCTCCCGTCTCTGGTAAACGCCCATACGCTGTCGCAACCGCTCTTTTTTTGCGTTTCGTGAAGCTGACGCAGAAGCCCTGCGGTTTCCTCCCCAACGTAAACAGTGCGAACGCGGCTGTTTTTCGGAGTGTCCAGATAGACGCCCTTTTCCGGAGTGTAGCCGACGTTGCCGTCGATGAGAACCGCCCCAGTCTGGAAATCGACGTTAGACCACTTGACCGCGCAACATTCGCCGCGACGGACGCCCGTATCCATCATCAGACGAATATACGCCCGCCATTTCAACGGCTCCGATTCCAGGCAGTCGATGACCTGCCTGATTTCCGCGACGGAAAAAGCCTCGACGCCCGTCTTCTGGATTTCGTCCTTGCGGGGCTTGGGAGGGTCAACCTTATCCATAGGGTTACGGTCAACGACATCCCCGCGATACGCCATTCTGAACAGGCTGTGCAGGATGGTATAGATTTTCATCACCGTGCCGTGCGCTTTTCCCTCCGATTGGACGCCCAAAAGCAACTCCGTGATTTGAGCGGGCGAGATTTCGGTTATCTTCAGGTCTCCGATTACCGGATAAATCCGCCTGTTCAGATAGCCCTGATAGGCGCTCCGTCCCGATTCGCTCATGGTGACGGTCTTGGACGGCATGAACACCCGCTCTCCGTACTGACGCAGGGTAAGAATTTTCGCCGCCTCCCGCGCTTCCTCGGCCTCGCGTTCCTTCTGTTCGGCGCGGCTGACGACTTCCCCGGTGTCGCTCTGACGCTCAAATTCAGCCGCCACAGCCGCCAGTTCCCGCTCAATGGCGCGTTTCCCCCAGCCATCGGGCGGATACCATCGTTTCGTCAAACGAGCCTTGTTGCGACCGCGAGAAACGGTAATCTCGTAAAAAACGCGCCCGTCCTTCGTGGTCAGTTTTCTTGTGGACGCCATATTATCCCTCCTCTTTGCGTTCCGTCGCCGGAGAGCCGTCCGTTTCCGGCCCCGCCTCCCCGTCTCCTTTTTGATTCGGAACGGTCTCTTCCAGTTGTATAATTCGAGCCACTTTCGTAACCGTCTTTGTGGTGACGTGCATAATGTCGAGAATTTCGCTGACGGCAATGCCGTAACTGTCGGACAG
>JAFSXY010000080.1 GCA_017443805.1 Clostridia bacterium
AGATCCTGTCCGAATTCCCCGGCACCACCGGTTCGCTGGGCTGCGCTATTTCCGAGGCGGTGGAAGTCGCCACTTCAACGGAAGGCTATCGCTACGTCCTGGGCAGCGTGCTCAACCAGGTGCTGCTGCACCAGAGTGTGATCGGCCTGGAATCCAAGATCGCCATGGATAAATACGGCATCAAGCCCGATATTATCATCGGCTGCGCCGGCGGCGGCTCCAACCTCGGCGGTCTGATCTCGCCGTATATGGGCGAAAAGCTCAGAGGCGAGGCGGATTACCGCATTATCGCCGTGGAACCCGCCTCCTGCCCCAGCTTCACCCGCGGCGTTTTTGCCTATGATTTCTGCGACACCGGTATGGTGTGCCCGCTTGCCAAGATGTATACGCTGGGCTCCGATTTTATCCCATCTGCCAACCATGCGGGCGGTCTGCGGTACCACGGCATGAGTCCCGTGCTCAGCCAGCTTTACGACGACGGCCTGATGGAAGCGACCAGCGTGGAGCAGACCAAGGTGTTCGAGGCCGCGGAAATGTTCGCCCGCGTGGAGGGCACGCTGCCTGCGCCCGAGTCGAGCCACGCCATCCGCGCCGCTATCGACGAAGCGCTTAAGTGCAAGGAGACCGGCGAAGAAAAGACCATCCTCTTCGGTCTGACCGGTACCGGCTACTTCGATATGCTTGCCTACGAGAAATTCCACGACGGCAAGATGGACGACTATATCCCCACTGACGAGGAGCTTGCCGCTTTCCGTGCCAATCTGCCCAAAATGGACTGATCTGCAGCAAAGATTTTTCCGGCCTGCCTTCGGGCAGGCTTTTTCAGTAGGGGTGTTTGCCGCGCGATCACATCTTGCTGAATTCCAATTTCAAAATCATTTAACTTGCAATCTCCTTTGTTTTATGTTATTCTATTACTTAACGAACGTTTGGCCCCGGGGAGGAATGCCCATGTTGAAAAAGCTTGCCCGCAGTGTGCGGGAATACAAAAAACAAACGCTGCTCACGCCCCTGTTTATGATCGGCGAAGTGCTGTGTGAGTGCATCATTCCCACCTTTACGGCGGAACTGATCAACACCATACAGGCCCAGGGGGAATTCAAAAGCATTGTGAAATATGGTTTGCTGCTTTTGGGTATGGCCATGCTGAGCTTGATGTTTGGCGCCATGGCGGGCAAATTCGCGGCGGACGCCAGCACCGGCTTTGCCAAAAACCTGCGCCAGGACCTGTTTTATCGGGTGCAGGCCTTCAGCTTCGCCAATATCGACCGGTTCTCCACCGCCAGCCTCGTCACCCGCCTCACCACAGACGTGACCAACGTACAGATGAGCTTTATGATGATCATACGCACCGCCGTGCGCGCTCCGCTGATGCTGATCATCGCGGCCGTTATGAGCGCGAATCTGGGCGGCAGGCTCGCGTGGGTTTTCGCAGGGTTTATACCGCTGCTGGTGATCGCCGTATCCATTATGACGGTTTTCGTGATGCCGCTGTTCAAATCCGTGTTTAAAAAATACGACGACGTGAACGCCAGCGTGCAGGAAAACATCAAGGGAATTCGCGTGGTAAAGAGCTTTGTGCGTGAAGAATACGAAAAACTGAAGTTCGGCAAAGCAAGCGAAATGCTGCGCGCCAATTTCTTAAAGGCGGAGCGTATTCTTGCGGGCGCCGCGCCGATCATGCAGATCGCCATGTACGGTTCCATGATCCTGCTGGGTTACTTCTGTGCAAAAAACGTGATCGGCAAGGGCGGCACGGATCTTGAGGTGGGAACCATTTCGGGCATGCTCACCTATTCGATGCAGATCCTTATGAGTCTGATGATGGCAACCATGATCTTCGTTACCGTTACCATGAGCATCGCCTCTGCAAAGCGCATTTCCGAGGTGCTCGACGAGATGCCCGAGATCAAAGCTCCAGAAAACCCGGTCGCCGTTGTGCCCGACGGCAGTGTGGATTTTGAAAACGTATGCTTCAAATATGTAAAAACCGCCGAGCGCAACACCCTTGAGAACATCGATCTGCATATCCCGAGCGGCGCTACCGTGGGTATCATCGGCGGCACGGGCGTAGGAAAGACCAGCCTGATTCAGCTTATCAGCCGCCTGTACGATGTGACAGAGGGCAGCGTGAAGGTGGGCGGCCGCGACGTGCGCGAATACGACCTTGCCACCCTGCGCGATAACGTTGCCGTGGTGCTGCAGAAAAACGTGCTGTTTTCGGGCACGATCAAAGAAAATATGCGCTGGGGCAAGCCCGACGCGACGGACGAGGAGATCGCTTATTACTGTTCCCTTGCGCAGGCGTCTGAGTTTATTGAGGCTTTCCCCGATCAATACGATACCTATATCGAGCAGGGCGGCGCGAACGTTTCGGGCGGGCAACAGCAGCGGCTGTGCATTGCCCGGGCTCTGATTAAACAGCCAAAAATCCTGATCCTGGACGACTCCACCAGCGCGGTGGACACGCATACCGACGCGCTGATACGCAAAACCTTTCAAGAGAAGCTGCCCGATACCACCAAGATCATCATCGCCCAGCGCATTGCCTCGGTGCAGGATGCCGATATGATCGTGGTGCTTGAAAACGGCCGTATCGACGCGGTCGGAAACCACGAGACCCTTTTGGGCAGGAACGTGATCTATACCGAAGTATATGAATCTCAGGTGAAGGGCGGTGATTTTGATGAGCAATGAGCAGAAAACCAACGCCAGACCCGTGCGTCCGCCCCGCGGCAGCCAGCGCGGCGGCAACGTGAAGGATATCAACGTGGGGCTCATTAAAAAGCTGTTGAAACTGCTGCGGCAGGATTATCCCGTGGTGCTGATATGCATCTTTATATGCATCGCGGTTTCGGCGGCCGCGGGCGTGGTGCCCGCCGTGATCGTAAAAGAGATCACCGCCGTTATGACCGGCGCGCTGCAGAAGCTTCCCCAAACCTCCGACGTAAACGCTCTGATCGCCGCGGGCAAAGAGCTGTGGCAAAACGAATGCGCCGCCGTGGTGACCGGCGTGATCCTGAAATACGGCAGCATTTTGCTGGTGGGGCTGATCGCCACCGCCGCCAGAGAACAGCTCGTGGCCTATCTCACGCAGGGCTTTCTTGATAAGATGCGCACCCGTCTGTTTGATAAAATGCAGGATCTGCCGGTAAAATACTTCGATCAGAACACCCACGGCGATATCATGAGCATCTATACCAATGATATCGACACCCTGCGGCAGATGATCAGCCAGGGCATTCCCAGCATTTTTTCGGCGGCCGTTACGCTGGTGGTGCTGGTGGCCATCATGGCGTATTTCAGCATTTCGCTGATGGTTGTCGTGGTACTTGGCGTGATCGGCATGTTCTTCGTAACCAAAAAGGTGGGCGGCAATTCTGCAAAGTACTTCGTAAGGCAGCAGCAGAGCGTAGGGCAGATGGAAGGCTTTATTGAAGAAATGATGAACGGCCAGAAGGTGGTTAAGGTGTTTAACCACGAGACCGCCGCCAAAGCCGATTTTGATAAAGTGAACGGCGAGCTCTGCGAAAACAGCCGCCGGGCGCACACCTTCTCCAATATCTTCGGGCCCATCATGAACAATATCGGCAACATCCTTTACGTGCTTACGGCCTTCGTGGGCGGCGTGCTGATTTTTTTCGGCGCCAATATACCCAATATTTCGCTTGAAAACGTGTTTCATGGGCAGTTTCTCGCGCCGCTCACCGTGGCGGTGGTTGCCAGCTACCTGGGCATGTGCAAGCAGTTCACCGGCCAGGTGAACCAGGCAAGCCAGCAGATCAACGCCATCGCCATGGCCATGGCGGGTGCCACCCGTATTTTCGGCCTGCTGGAGCAGCAAAACGAGACGGACGACGGCTATGTTACTTTGGTGAACTGCAAAGAAGAAGACGGCAAGATTGTGGAATGCGCCGAGCACACCGGCCACTGGGCATGGAAGCATCCCCATGCGGCAGACGGCACCATTACCTACACGCCTCTGAAGGGCGACGTGGTATTCGACCACGTGGATTTCTCTTACGTGCCCGGTAAGCAGGTGCTCTACGACGTATCGCTCTATGCCAGACCCGGTCAGAAGGTGGCTTTCGTAGGGGCCACCGGCGCGGGCAAGACCACCATTACCAACCTGATCAATCGGTTTTACGATATCGCCGACGGCAAGATCCGCTATGACGGTATCAATATCAACAAGATCAAAAAGGCGGATCTGCGAAAAAGCCTCGGCATTGTGCTGCAGACGACGAACCTCTTTACGGGAACCGTTATGGACAATATCCGTTACGGCAAGCTGGACGCGACCGACGAGGAATGTATCGCCGCCGCCAAGCTTGCGAACGCCCACGATTTTATCACGCGTCTGCCGGAGGGGTACAATACCATGCTCACCTCCAACGGCGCGAACCTCTCACAGGGCCAGCGGCAGCTGTTATCCATTGCCCGCGCGGCGGTGGCGGACCCGCCCGTTATGATCCTGGACGAGGCGACCTCCAGCATCGACACCCGTACCGAGGCGCTGGTGCAGAAGGGTATGGACGCGCTGATGCAGGGCCGCACGGTGTTTGTGATCGCGCACAGGCTGTCCACCGTACAGAATTCCGACGCCATTATGGTGCTGGATCACGGACGGATCATTGAGCGCGGCAGCCATGACGATCTGATCGCCCAGAAGGGGACGTATTACCGCCTGTACACGGGCGCGTTTGCCGAGGGTTAAAGCGAAGGCCTGATGAAAAACGTTTCCATTATAATAGCCGGGACGGAAAAATCCGTCCCGGCTTCCTTTATTTCAATTCACTTTTACTTTTTTCTCACGCCGGGAAAGCCGTTGGTCTCCTGATAGGCGGCGATCTTGTCGATCACGCTCAGTACGACGTCAAAGCCGTCCCCCAAAGTGTCGGCGGAAAAGCGCTCGGGCACGTCGTGCCAGGTATGGTAATAGTAAGTCAGCGTCGGGTTCTGCGCAGCGAAAGAAACGGATTTGATGCCTGCCCTGGTCATCGGGGTCGAATCGCAGCCGCCGACGGGGTTTGCCATTTTGCCGCCGGTTTTGCTTTCAATGCCGAGCTCCCGGAAGCTTTCAAGGAACATTTCCTCCAGATCCTTATCAAAGTTGCAGAACTGCCATGCATCTTTGTTGATCACGCTGAAATATTCTTCGTCCGCAATGGAATCAATGTTGATATTCCACACGTTTTCGGTCAGATCGTCGTTTTTGTGCGCGGCTGTGAAGGCCATGGAGCCGCGCAGCCCGGTCTCCTCCGAACCGATGTTCAGATCGACGATGCGGCAGTTTTTGGGCAGTTTTTCGGGGTGTTCGGTAAAGTATTTTGTGATCTCGTAGCTCAATGCGATGCCGGTGGCGTTGTCCATTGCGCCGCGGGAGCCGTTTTCCTCATGCGGGTCGTTCCACTGGATCACGAATAAGGAGCCGATCGCCGTGACGGCGGGAATAAAGTGCATAGCGAGCATAAAGCGGGTGAACGCCGCTGCGGAGAGGATCTGCATCGCCCATGCCGCGCCGCAGTAGGACGCAAAATAAACGATCGACATAAATATCGCCGTGATGATAATAAAGGCAAAGCAGACGGCGCCGAAGCCGACCTTTGCGATCACGTTCGCGAAGCCCTTTGCAATATTGTCGCCGTACCGGTGGTTAAACTCCGAATGCTTCCAGCACCAGCTGGTGTCCGTGTGCGCCGAAAGCATGATCGTATAATCGTAGCGTCCGTCCGGCGGCGTGATCTCTCCGTAAACGTTTTGCGATATTTTCCGGGGAAAGAACATGTCGGACCACGTTTGATAAAGAAAACAGCAGCTGATCAGCCAGACGGCGGCCAGGATGCCGAATGCGGCGATCGCAAACCATATCGATGGGATGTGCAGCGCGGGATACGCCGCAAGACTCATGATCAGTCCCGCGTAGCCGGCGTAGGGGATGCCGCCGATGGCGGAACGGGGCGAAACGGCAAACTCCTCCTTTTTCGGTGTGACGCCGATGGCGCGCAGTTTGTCCGCCATATGATCCGCAAAGGCTTTTTCGCCCTTGGAGCCCGGCAGGCGCGAGCCGATCACGTTCGCGGCGTATTTTACGGTTTCGTACGCTTCGTCCGCGTATTTTTTTGTGCCCTCTTTCATCTTTTCTCCTCCGATTTTCGGTTTTTATCAATGATATGCCGGCAGGTAGTCGCCGTGCGCGGCGATCAGGTCGTCCACCATGGCTTTTATGTCGTCGATATTCAGTTCGCTGCCGGTATGGGGATCCAGCATGGCAGCCTGATAAATGTGTTCTTTTTTCCGTGTGACGGCAGCCTCGATCGTAAGCAGCTGGACGTTTACGTTCGTCATGTTCATGGCGGCGCACTGGACCGGCAGTCTGCCGACGCGGCACGGATGCACGCCGTAGCCGTTGACAAGGCAGGGCACCTCCACACATGCGTCTGCGGGAAGATTTTCGATCAGATTACCGGTGTTCAGCACGTTGCCGCCGATCTGATATGCGTTGCCCGTGACGACCGCTTCCATAATGCGGGAGGCGTATTCGTTGGAGCGTTCGTGCTCTTTGACGCCGGTCTCAAGAATTTGAGCGTACTCCTTTTTCCAGCCCTCGATCTGGTTAACGCAGCGGCGGGGATATTCATCCAGCGGGATGTTGTACTTTTCGATCATTTCCGGGTATTTTGACTTGATGTAGAACATATTGTATTCGGCGTTATGTTCGCTGGACTCGGTGCAGTAATAGCCCAGGTTTTTAATGTAATCCATGCGGACTCTGTCGTTCGCGTCCGGCTTTGCGGTATAGGCGTCCACGCGGGATTTGATTGCCGGATACAGGTCTTCGCCGTTTTTGTCGCGGATCTGCAGCAGCCACGCCATGTGGTTGATGCCGGCGATCAGCTCTTTTCTGCCCTCTATTTTATCCTCCATGCCGAGCTTCGTGAGCAGGTCGCGGGAACAGACCTGCACGCTGTGGCACAGCCCGACGGTTTTGATGGGCGTATAGCGCAGCATAAAGCCGGTGAGCATGGCCATGGGGTTGGTATAATTTAAGAACAGCGCGTCGGGACAGGCTTCTGCCATATCGTCGGCAAAATCCTGCAGTACGGGGATCGTGCGCAGCGCGCGCATGATGCCGCCGATGCCTAATGTATCGCCGATGGTCTGCCGCAGGCCGTATTTTTTCGGTACTTCAAAATCAATGATCGTAGCGGGATCGTACAGTCCTACCTGAATGGCGTTGACGACGAAATTCGCATTTTTAAGCGCTGCTTTGCGGTTTTCCGTGCCCACATAGCACTCGATTTTGCCGTAACCGCCCTTTGATACGCGCATCGCTTCCAATATCGTGCGGCTTTCCTCCAGACGCTTTGCGTCGATATCGTAAAGGGCGAATACGCTGTCGCGCAGGCTCTCCGCGCACATGCAGTCGCCGATCACGTTTCTTGCGAACACGGTGCTGCCCGCGCCCATAAAGGTGATTTTCATACCGTTCCCTCCAAATAATATTATATTTTTATTGTAAAAGAACCGACCGTGTTTGTCAATACGGATATCGGACATTTTCCTGCTTGTCTGTTCAGTTTTTCCTGCCCGGTCGGATTGACTTTTCCGGAGGATCCTGTATAATGGAATTGGAAAAAAGCTAAGGGAGGTTCCGATATGTATCTGCTTTCCGTTTTTGCCAAACGGCAGACGACGGCCTTGTCTGAGCTCCCCGCCGTATTCGCAAGGATCGCCAAAGCGCTTTTTTCGCTTGATTTTAAGCGTGTGACGGCCTTGTTTACGGTTGCGGGGCAGCTGTTCGGCGCTTTTTTCGCGGGTACGCCCGTCACGCCGTACAAGGACAGCATCGATATGGACCGTTTTGAGCTGGTCTGGGAGGACGACTTCGATCACGGATTTGATACCGCGGTCTGGCAGGGACATTACGTTTACGGTGCAGACGATACCCAGCTGCGGGATACCGCGTGGTGGAACCGTGAGCAGGTCAGTTTTACCGAGGACGGCTGCTTAAAGCTGACCGTATCCTACCGCGAGGACGGGCCCAAAGGCGCAGGGTATTATTCTTACGGCATGGAGACCAATCCGAACAAAAATTATTCCGGCGACCATACGGGCTACGAGCAGCTGTACGGCTATTTTGAGATCCGCTGCATCCTGCCCAAGGGCGCGGGGCTGAATCCCGCCTTCTGGCTGCTGACGGACGGCATGTGGGACGACGATACCGACGGCGGCGTGTCCGGCGCGGAGATCGACGTATTTGAAACGCCTACGGATTACGATACGGACGGGAAGTTCTTCGGCTCCGTCTATCATACGATCCACGTGGACGCCTACGGCGACGCGCACCGTATGGAGCAGCAGGGCGACTATTACGCCGACGATCCCTATAACAAATTCAACACCTACGGCGTGGAGTGGAACAGCGAGGAGTATATTTTCTATATCAACGGCGTGGAGACGGCAAGGACCGGCTTCGGCGGCGTGTGTCAGGTGCCGCTGTACCTGATCATTTCCGTCGGCGTCAACGATAACGTCTTTGAAAATGATTTTCTGCCTTCGTCTATGCTGGTGGACTACGTGCGGTGCTATCAGTACCGGTCGCGCTGAAAGAATAAGCGAAAAAAAAGAAAAGGGGCCGTTGGGCGCCGTCACTTAGGGATTTGTATGCCGCAGCGGCGCATTTATTTGCGAAATACTGTGTTGCAGGGGTCGGATATCCGTCAGGATTATCCGACCCCTGCGTCTTGTCTTTCACAAAAACTGCATCCACTGCGGTGCGAAGCAGTTTTTCTCCGGCTGTTTTTTGTTCTAACAATCTGCCCGGCAAGGGATAATCCCGGCGGATATCCCTTGCCGGGCAGGCAGTTCAGGCGGAAAAGAGCGGTGAAAAACCATATAAATCCCTAAGTGAGAGCGCCCCTTGCAGCAGCCCTGTGTTTTTATTTACGGATCTTTGTTTTCTTTTCGTCAAAATATGATTGTGTGATCTGCCCGACCAGTCCGGCAAGCGGGAGCAGGGCGACCAAATTCGGCAGCGCCATCAGCCCGTTCAGGGTGTCGGAGATCTCCCACATCAGCGTGCCGCTGCCGGACGCGCCGATCACGCAGACCGCAATAAAGATGATCTTATAGATCAGAGAAACGGTTTTGTTGTTATGGCTGATATAGCCCCAGCAGGCGTCTCCGTAATAGCTCCAGCCGAGAATGGTGGAAAGCGCAAAAAACAGCAGGCTGATCTGTATGACCGTGCCGCCGAAGGTACCGGGCAGGATCTCGTTGAACGCATATACGGCAGCCGCGCCCTTGGAATCAAACGCCGAGAGGCCTTCCGCCGTATTCAGAATGCCGGACAGCAGTACGGCGATCGCCGTGATGGTGCAGATGACGACGGTATCCAAAAAGACCTCAAATACGCCCCACATGGCCTGCTCCGCCGGTTCCTCCGTGCTGGAAGCCGCATGGGCGATCGGCGCGGAACCCAGGCCCGCTTCGTTTGAAAAAACGCCGCGGGAAACGCCCTGCCGGATGGCAAGCATCATGGCGTAGCCGAACACGCCGCCGCCGACCGCCTGCATGGAAAATGCGCTGCGGAAAATGGAGGCGAAAACGCCGGGTACGTCCGGCAGGCGGATCACCACGACAACAATGCCGGCCAAAATGTAAAACGCGCCCATAAACGGAACAAGATATGAAGTAACAGTGCCGATGCGCTTGACGCCGCCCAGTATGACGACGGCCACCAGAACGGCGAGAATGACGCCGGTGATCAGCGGATCCAGCCCCGTCAGACCTTTTATTGCGCCGGCGATCTCGCAGCTTTGGGCAATGTTGCCGATGCCGAAGCTCGCAAGGCCTCCCAATACCGCAAAAATTACGGCAAGCCATTTCCACCGTTTGCCGAGTCCTTCGGTGATATAATACATCGGTCCGCCGTGGTACTGCCCGTTTTCATCCTTTTGCCGGAATTTTACGGCCAGGGCGATCTCGGCGTATTTGGTGCACATGCCGAAAAAGGCGGAGACCCACATCCAGAACACGGCGCCGGGGCCGCCCGCGAAAATCGCGCCGGTCACGCCGGCAATGTTGCCTGTGCCAACGGTGCCGGCAAGCGCCGTGCTGACCGCCTGAAACGGCGACAGATTTTTGCCGTCGTCTTTCCGGCCTTTCGTAAACAGCGTGCCGATGGTATGCCGCATGATATAGCCGAATTTGCGTATCTGCACAAATCGCGTGCGGATACTCAGATAAATGCCGGTGCCCACCAAAAGCACCAGCATGACAGGTCCCCATGCAAAACCGTTGACGGCGTCGTTTGCCTGTTTTATCCATTCTGCAAACCAATTCATTCCGTTTCTGCGCTTCCTTTTTCACTTTTTATGATATGATCCGTCCCTATTGTAAAAGACCGGATGCGCAATGTCAATCTTTTCTTTTTTTTCTTTAAAAAAATTCCCCAAGCCTTAATTCTCAAAAGGTTACAGCGCTGTAACCGCGGGTTACAAAACTGTCATCGCAGGTTACAAAGCTGTAACTTGCTTTTTGATAAGATCGGGTTTATGCTTGTAAACGGTTGGAGCCAACACGAAATAAAATTCAGGAGATTCAAAAAATGGAAACGAAAAAAAACACAAAAATCCTTGCGCTGATCCTTTGTATACTGATGCTTTTGTCCTGCCTGCCGCTGACGGCGCTGGCGGACGGTCCTGCAAGCAAACTGCACTGCGTGGAAAACGCCGGCATATTAAGACCTGCGGGCGAGGGACGGATTCTTTCGGAAGAACCGGTCTATGATGAAAACGGTTATGCGGTCGCATACCGGTATAATCTGATCGATCACATGTCGGACAGCGTTCTGGCGTCCATGGTCAGCGATGATGATTCCATTCATTTTATGGGATGGGCGTCCGGGAATACCAACCCCGATTTGAACGGTTTTGTAGCCGTTAACAGAGACTGCGTTCAGTTTTATTCGGAAGATTTGGAATTGCGTTTTTCCTATCCGGTTGAAAACATTGCGTTTGCGGTGTGTGACACAGATAACGGAAGCTCCCTTTCTACGTGTTGCGTGTATTATATCACAAACGAATGGGACGCTTTGTACGGGATCGATATGGCCGGCACCGTATCCACGTTGTTCACGTTCGGCAATACCTATCGCTATGTCGCGCTGGACGAGATAAACGGCCTGCTTGCCGTGACGACAGATCCGATCGGCAACGAGAGGACCGGAGAACTGCTTGTTTATGATCTGCGCGCCGGACGCTTTGTTTTCCGGATGGATGATTCTTTTGAATTCTATTATTTTTCAAAGGATTATCTGATTTGTGAAAGCCTGGGCTCCAATTACAGAGCGGGCTATTCACTGGATGATTACAGCATGGTGATCTCATATTGCTGTGATGAAAGCATTATAGACTATTCTCTTGTACAGGGCAGCAATTACCTGCTCGGCGAAGTGTATGTCACGGATAACGGTGAACCGTACTGGACGCTGCAGCTTATTGATCTGGGAACCGATATGGCTGCAAGTCTGGAAGACGGTTGGGGTGAAAATGCGATCCATTCGGCAGAATCCTTTATGTATTCCTGTGTTTACGCGGACGGAAGCGTTCCGTATCTGTATATCACGCTTGCATCCGATTCGGATCCGGATGCCGGTATTTACATAAGAGACTGTACTACTCTGCAATATACTTCGTTGTTCTGGGACGAAACCTGGGAGGAGGAAGAGTATACCGGCAAATTCCGTATCATTTACCGTCTGATCCAGAGACTGATCGAAAATCTCAAGGCGATTTTGGACTTTATGCGGATAAACGTCCGCTGATGGCCGGAATAATATAAAAAAGAACAGGCGTTCATACGATTTGCTGAACGCCTGTTCTTTTGTTTTTTTTGCTTTATTTCAGATGATTGCGGATCTTATTCTCAATGACCTCCAATACCACGGGGTTGCGGCCGCCGACGGGGATGATGAAGTCCGCGTATTTTTTGCTCGGCTCCACAAACGCCTCGTGCATGGGCTTGACCGTGGTCAGGTACTGATCGATCACCGAGTCAAGCGACCGGCCGCGTTCTTTGGTATCCCGCTTGATCCTGCGCAGCACGCGCACGTCGGCGTCCGTGTCTACGTATAGTTTGATATCAAACATGGAACGCAGCTCCGGGTTTTCGAGGATCAGAATGCCGTCGACCAGAATGACGGAGGTGGGAACGACGGTGCGCGTTTCATGGCTGCGGTTGTGCACCGTATAATCGTAGACGGGGCATTCCACGGGCTTGCCGGCTTTCAGCTGTTTTAGATGCTCCGTTAAAAGCGCCGTGTCAAAAGCGTCCGGATGGTCGTAGTTCTGCTTGCAGCGCTCTTCAAACGGCATGTCGTCCTGCGCCTTGTAGTAATCGTCGTGGTTGATCACGGTCACCTCGTCGCCGAAAATATCCGACAGACGTTTTGTAAGCGTGCTTTTGCCGCTGCCCGAGCCGCCCGCGATGCCGATAATCAGACTTGCCATAGTTTTTTCCTTTCAGCGAATGATCTTGTAAATCAGCGGCTGTTTAGCGGGCGGACGGTCCGAAAACGTGACGGCGGAAAGAAACGCGTCCGCTGCCGGAGAAACGTCCGTTTTTTTTGTGTACAGCGCGCACAGCGTTTCGCCTTTTTCTGCAAGGTCGCCGGTTTTTTTATAAAGCCGGATGCCCGCGCCGAGGTCGAGGACGTCTTCCTTTGTCTGCCGTCCGGCGCCGAGCAGGGTGCTCACAAGCCCGATCTTTTCGGTATCCATATGGCTGATATAACCCGAGGTTGGGCTTTTTATTTCGGTGACCGTTTCGTCCGCGTAGGCGCCCAAGGGATCGTCAAGCATCCCGCAGTCGCCGCCCTGGGCGGAGATCCATGCGCGCAGTTTCGCATAAGCATCGCCGTTTTCCAACGCTTTTTCCGCTTTTATAAGCGCTTCCTCGCGGGAAATGCCCGCGGCGAGCGAATAAAGCTCGGATGCGAGCGTAAGGGAAATGTCCCGGATGTCGCCGCAAACCCTGCCGCGCAGGACGTTGACGGCTTCCTCCAGCTCCAGTACGTTTCCGACGGTGTGTCCCAGCGGCCGGTCCATGTTGCTGATAACGGCCGCCATATTGCGGCCGAAGCGTTTGCCGATATCCACCATCTTTTTCGCCAGCGTTTCTGCGTCCCCGGCGGTTTTCATAAAGGCGCCCGAGCCGTATTTGACGTCCAATACGATATTTTTCGCGCCTGCCGCCAGCTTTTTGCTCATGATGCTGGCGGCGATCAGGGGAATGGAGTCCACGGTAGCGGTCACGTCCCGCAGGGCATACAAAAGCTTATCCGCCGGCACAAGGTCTTTGGACGCGCCGATCACGGCGACGCCCGTATCTTTTGCCTGCGCAAGAAACGCGTCGTTGGAAATAGAGGTCTTATAACCGGGAATGGATTCCAGCTTGTCCACCGTGCCGCCGGTGTGGCCGAGACCTCTGCCGGACATTTTTGCGATATGCAAGCCCAGGCTGGCAGCGATCGGCGCGACGATCAGCGTAGTTTTGTCGCCGACGCCGCCGGTGGAGTGCTTGTCCGCGGAGAGACTGCCGAAGCCCGACAGATCGACGGTGTCGCCCGATTGGATCATGACTTTAGTGAGCAGAAACGTCTCTTCATCCGTCATGCCGCGGAAGAATACCGCCATTAAAAACGCGGCGATCTGGTAGTCGGGGATCTCCTGCCGTACATAGCCCCGGATGAGAAAATGCAGCTCTTCTTCACTGAGCGCGGCGCCGTCGCGCTTTTTTTTGATGATCTCGTAAGGCGTCATCTTATCTTGCTCCCTTGTCGTACGGGATACCCTCCGCCTTCGGCGCGCGGCTCTTCTTGGAGGTGAACGCCAGCACGATCAGCACCGTTACGAAGGGGATCAGGTTGTAAAAATACATGTTCTTGAAAATCGCTTCATAAACGTTCTTGAACGTTTCGTTGTTTGCAAGCAAATTCTGCATCCACATCTGCGCTTCCAACGGTTTGATCAGGCTTTTGTTATAGGTGACGGCAAGGCACTTCAAAAAGCCGAAGAGCAGGGACCCGAAGGCGATGCCCGCAGGCTTCCAGTTGCCGAAGATCATAATGGCCAAAGCCAAGAAGCCCATGCCGGCGACGGTGCCCTCCGCCGTGCCGTTGGCGACGGTCGCAACGTAGGCGTAGCCGCCGAAGCCCGCCAGCGCACCGGAGATCGTGGTGCCGATATAGCGCATTTTCTTAACGTCGATGCCCACGCTTGCCGCGGCCTGCGGATGTTCGCCGCACGCGCGCAGGCGCAGGCCGGTTTTTGTTTTGTAAATCCATACGGAAAGCAAAATAAAGACGGCCATGGCAAGGAAGGTGGAAATATAGGCCTTGTCAAAGAAGACCTGTCCCACGGCGCCCATATCGCCGTTGAGCAGCGCAAAACCGAAGTCGCGGTTATTGCCCGCGGCGTCGACAGCGGTCTGCATCTCCAGCTTGTCCTGTGAAAACAGGACCTTTGTGATGAAAAGCGTAATGGCAGGGGCCAAAAGGTTTAAGGCCGTGCCCCCTATGGTCTGATCCGCTTTCAGGTTGATTGCCGAGAACGACAACAGCAGCGAGAAGACCGCGCCGCTGGCGGCTGCGATCACAAGGCAGATCAGAAACAGCAGCTGGTTATGACTGACGAAATACGGGTTTTTGCGCAGGAAGACCGCGGCAATGGCGCCGGCAAACGCGCCGAAGATCATAATACCGTCAAGGGCGATATTGATGATACCGCTGCGCTCGGCAAACATGCCGGCAAGCGCGACGATCAAAAGCGGGATCGCAAAAATCAGGGTTTTCTGTAAGAGGAAAATCATTGATCGTCACCGTCCTTTCCGGTCGTTTGTGCAGGTTCCGGGGCGTCCTCCGCCGCCGGTTCGGGGGGCGTTTGCGTTTTCGGCGCGTTCACGGTCTCGTCAACTGCGAACGCTGGAGCGGGTTTTTCTTTCTTTTTTCCGCGTTTGTTTAAGAAATCACGGATGAATTTCGAGAAGCCCGCAAAGTAGATGATCACGGCGATAATGAGCTGCGGCACGTACTCGTTGAATTTCGTGGCGCCGGCAAGATAGGAACCGCCGGTATCGATATAACGCAGGAAGATGGCGGAGAAGATCACGGCGATGGGGTTGTTGCTGGCGAGCAGCGCCGCGGGAATGCCGTTGAAGCCCACGTTCGGCAGCGCCTGATAGGTGTTCCACTTGAAATCCTGCTGTCCGTTTAAGCACCATAACGCCGCGCCGCAGGCGGCCAATCCGCCGGCAAGTGCCATGGAGAGCATGATGTTGCGTTTTTCGTTCATGCCCGCGTACTTTGCGGCGTTCCGGTTGAAGCCGCAGGCCTTCAGTTCATACCCGAAGGTGGTCTTATTGAGCATGACGTACAGCAATACGGCGATCACGGATACGATGATGATGCTCACGTCAAGATAGGAGCCGGCGAAGAGCTTGTCCAGCCCGAAGGTGGCGGTGGAAACGCCGTTGGATATCGTTTTGCGGATGAAATTCGTTTTTGTTTCGGCGATGTTCACGAATTGCTGCTGGTTTGCGTAAAAGACCCAGGATACGACGTTCGCGGCGATCCAGTTTGTCAGGATGCAGACGATGACTTCGTTGACGTTGAACTTTGCCTTGAAAAAGCCGGGGATCGCGCCCCAAACAACGCCGAGCAGCGTGCCTGTAAGCAGCGCCAGCGTCCAAATGACCCATGCGGGCATGCTGCCCTGCGGGATGCTTAAGGCGACCAAAAGACTGCCCATGGCGCCCATCAGGTACTGTCCCGGCGCGCCGATGTTGAACAGTCCCGTCTTGAACGCAAGGGAAACGGAAAGGCCCGTCATAATAAGCGGCGTTGCGGTAAAGAGCATATTGCCGCAGGTAAAGAGGATATCCCTGGGGTTGCCGGCGGCTGCGGGACCGCTGAGTACGATCTTTAAGCCCCGGAAGGCCTCCGAAATGGGGATATCCTTGGAAAAGACCGCCATAAAGAATAAAACGAGGAAGCCGACAAGCAGACCGCCGAGGATACAGATGAGCGACGAGATGATCGACTGGATCGCGGGTTTGCGGAAAAAGGAAACTTTTTCTTTTGTTTGCGCTTTATTCTGCATTCTCTTCGCCTCCTTCCTTCTTTTCCTGCCGTTTGGCGCCGGCCATATAGAGGCCGAGCTCTTCTACGGTCGTTTCTTTCGGGTCAAACTCGCCGACGATCTCGCCCTCGTACATCACGAGGATGCGGTCGGAGAGATTCATGACTTCGTCAAGCTCAAGGGAAATCAGCAGCACCGCGCTGCCCGCGTCGCGGGTGGCGACGATCTGTTCGTGTACGAATTCGATCGCGCCGACGTCCAGGCCGCGCGTGGGCTGGACGGCGACCAAAAGCTTATGTTCACGGTCCAGCTCCCGGGCGATGATTGCTTTCTGCTGGTTGCCGCCGGACATGCTTCTGGCAAGTGTAACGGCGCCCTGTCCGGAGCGCACGTCGAACTTCTCGATCAGGTAGTCGGCGTATTCGCGTACTTTATCAAACCGGATAAACCCGGATTTCCGGAATTCTTTTTCAAAATACCGCTGCAGGACGATATTCTCCTGCAGAGTGTAATCAAGCACAAGCCCGTGTTTGTGCCTGTCTTCTGGAATATGGCTCATGCCGTGCGTGTTTTTATAACGGATGGATTTTTTCGTTACGTCTTCTCCGCAGAGTATGATCTTTGATCCGGGCTCTGCTTTTTCAAGCCCTGTAATAGCGGAAACAAATTCGCTCTGCCCGTTGCCGTCTATGCCCGCGATGCAGACGATCTCGCCGGCGCGGACGGTCAAAGAGACGTCGGATACGGCGTTTTTCTTGTGCAGTTTGCTCTTTACGGTGAGATGCTCCACTTCAAGGATCGTTTCGCCGGGAATGGCAGGGGTTTTATCCACGGCGAATTTTACGTTTCTGCCCACCATCATGGCGGAGAGGTCTTCCTTTGTTACGTCCGCCACATTTACGGTGCCGACGTATTTGCCCTTGCGCAGCACGGTGCAGCGGTCGGCGACCTCCATGATCTCGTTTAATTTATGGGAAATGAAGAGGATCGATTTGCCTTCCGCGGCGAGCCCCTTCATGATCTGCATCAGTTCGGTGATTTCCTGCGGGGTTAAAACGGCAGTTGGTTCGTCAAAGATCAGGATCTCGTTTTCACGGTACAGCATTTTCAGGATTTCGGTCCGCTGCTGCATGCCGACGGTGATATCCTCCACCAGCGCGTCCGGATCGACGTTCAGACCGTAGCTTTCGGACAGCTGCAGCACTTTCTTCCGGGCTTCCTTTTTCTGCAGGAACCCCAGCGTATTCGGCTCGATGCCGAGAATAATGTTGTCAAGAACGGAAAAAACGTCCACGAGCTTAAAATGCTGGTGCACCATGCCGATGCCCAGAGCGTTTGCGTCGTTGGGATTGTTGATCGTGACCTCTTTGCCGTCTTTGAGGATTTTTCCCTTCTCGGGTTGATACAGGCCGAACAAAACGCTCATCAGCGTGGATTTGCCCGCGCCGTTTTCGCCGAGCAGCGCGTGGATCTCGCCGCGTTTGAGCTGCAGGGTGATATCGTCGTTTGCGATGATACCGGGGAACTCCTTTGTGATGTTCAGCATTTCGATCACGTAAGGATAATCCGCCTGTCCCGGCGGCTGTTCCGGGTGTATTGTCGTATTCTCCATGGTACTTCCTCTTTACGGGTGATTTCGAAAAACGGGGATGGCAAAGCTTTGCCATCCCCGCAGGATCATAAAAGATTATTTCTCAAGATCAACAGTGACGGCGCCCCAACCGGCGGTAATATCCTCGGGAACCACGTCCATAGGCGTGATCTCACCGCTCTTGATCTTGGCGAAGAGCTCGTTATACTGCTCAACGGTGAAGTTCTCCAGTCTCCAGGTGTCGGTGGGCAGACCGGTCGCATCGTCGGCAGCGCCGAGATTTTGCGCTACGTTCGCAAGCTCTTCATCCCACTTGCCGTCGTAGAACTGGCCGAGCACCTTCTCAACGGAAGCGGCAAGGCCCTTCACGGCGGAGGTGATGACCTTCTCGGACTCGCCGGACTGGTCAACGTCAACGCCGATGATCTTGGCGTCCGGATATTCACCGGCCGCGGATTTTACGGACTGGAACATGGAGCCGCCGCAGGCGAACACGACCTCGGTGCCGTCGGCATACCAGCCGGCGATCTGGGTCTGCAGTTCGGGAGAAGCGGAGAAGGTCTCGCCGTACTTAAAGCTGTACTTCATTTCGACCTGAACGCCTTTTTCACCGGCAGCAGCATTTGCGCCCTGCAGGAAGCCGAAGCCGAAGCGGTTAACAGCGGGGTTCTCACCGCCGCCGCCGCCCGTGAAGCCGAGCTTGGTGTAGCCTTCCATAACGGCAGCGTAGCCGGCAAGATAACCGGACTCCTGCTCTTTATAAACGATCGCGGTCACATTGTCAAGACCGAGCGCCCAACCGTCAACGAAAACGAACTTGACGTCGGGGTTCTCAGTGGCGACAGCTTCCATGGCGGTTGCCTGCAGGAAGCCGGGAGCGACGATGATCTTCGCGCCGTTGTCGATGGCCTGCTTCATGGCGGCGATACGGTCGTTATCGGATGCGTCGCTGCCGTTGGCGGGCTGATAATACTTGTAAGCGATGCCGTTGGCTTCTGCATAAGCCTGTGCGCCTTCATAGGTGCCCTGGTTGAAGCCTTTGTCCATCAGCTGGCCGACGTCGGTCACAACGGCGATCTCGGCCGGGCCTTCGGCGTCGTTGCCGGCATCTTCCGTTACGTCTGCGTTGTCGGGCGCAGCGGTGGTCTCATCTGCGGGTTGTTTGGTGCAAGCTGCAAGGCCGAGGCAAAGAACCATGGTCAGCGCAAGCAGCACTGCGAGTACTTTTTTCATTTCGGTACCTCCTGAAAATGATGTACAGACTTTTTTCCAGTCTGTTGTAGTAATCGTAGCACAGATTGGAAAATAAATCAATACTCTTTTTTTGTTTTTATAAAGAAAAGGGAAAATCTGCCGGTCCCTACCGCATGAATTCCGGCGTAAACGCAAAGGGCAGCAGCGTTTTCAGCGTGTAATGCCCGATCTCACCTTCCGCGCCGAGCACATAGACCGGCATGTCCGGCGCGCAGAACTCCGCCAGCACCTGCCTGCAGACGCCGCAGGGCGGAAAAGAAGCGTCGCCGCCGGAAGCCTTCCCGCTGGCCACAGCCAGTGCCGCAAAGTCTCTGCGTCCCTCGCTGACCGCTTTAAATACGGCAGTGCGTTCCGCGCAGACCGTGGGCGTAAAGGATGCGTTTTCAATATTGCAGCCCGTGTAAACGGCGCCGTCCGCACATAACAGCGCCGCGCCGACGCGAAAGCCGGAATAAGGGACGTAGGCGTTTTCCATCGCCTGTTTCGCGCGCATGCAAAGCTCTTTTTCCGTCATGGTGTTTCCCTCCTGTATACGGAAGAACCGGGGCAGTCAAATTGTATGCCGAGGAAATCGGACGCGGTGGCCGCAATATGCGAAAAGCCCTCCAGCGTACCGAGATCCGCCGGGACGTTGGTTTTGCCGTATACCAGCAGCGGCACATACTCCCGCGTATGGTCGGTGGACCGCGTATAGGCGGGATCGCAGCCGTGGTCTGCGGTGATCATTAAAAGATCGTCTTTCCCCATGTTTTCAATAAAACCGGGCAAAAAGGCGTCAAACGCGGCAAAGGCTTTTGCGTAACCGTCAACGTCCCGCCGGTGGCCGTACAGCATGTCGAAATCCACAAGGTTGATAAAGCACAGCCCGTCAAAATCCGCTTTCTGCGCTTCCAGTGCGGCGCGCATGCCCTCGTCGTTATTATGCGTCAGTACGGCTTTTGTAACGCCTCTGCCTGCAAAGATATCGGATATTTTGCCGATGGCGTACACGGTCTGCCCGGCGTCTTTCACAGCGTCCAAAAGCGTTTTTTCAGGCGGCTCCAGTGAAAAATCGCGGCGGTTCGCCGTGCGGGTAAAGGCGCCCGGCGTTCCGGTGAACGGACGGGCGATCACACGGCCTACGCTGTGGCGGCCCGTTAAGATCCTTCTGGCGGTCCGGCAATATTCATACAGCGTTTCCACCGGCACCATATCCTCGTGTGCGGCGATCTGGAAGACGCTGTCCGCGGAGGTGTATACGATCAGCTTGCCGGAGGCAAGGCTTTCTTCCCCGTAATCCTCGATCACGGCCGTGCCGGAGTAGGGGCGGTTGCACAGTACGCTGCGCCCGGTCGCCTGTTCAAAGGCTTTTATCACCTCCGGCGGGAAGCCGTCCGGGTATGTGGGCAGCGGCTGCCCGGAAACAATGCCCGCAAGCTCCCAGTGCCCGATGGTGGTGTCTTTTCCGGCGGAGCGCTCCCGCATCCGTGCCGTGGTGGCCGCGGGCGCCGGAGTCCGGTCTAAAAACTCCAGGCCGGGAATATGCCCGAGCCCAAGGGAAAGCGTGTTCTCCGCGCGGAAAAAAGGCGAGGCAGCGATGCTTTTCAGCGTGTGAACGCCAAAGTCGCCGAACGCGGCGGCGTCCGGGGCCTCACCGCAGCCGCAGGAATCCAAAACGAAAATAAAAACTCTTTTCATTTTTCTTCACTCTTAAAAAACTTATCCAACCGCTACGGCGGTCTCCAGGGCCAGACGCATCATGTCCGTAAAGGAGTTCTGCCGTTCCTCGGCCGTGGTCGCTTCGCCGGTGAGCAGATGGTCGGAGATCGTGCAGACGGCAAGCGCGTTTTTCCCTGTGCGGGCGGCGTTCATATAAAGCGCGGCGGATTCCATCTCCACGGCCAGCACGCCCATCTTGCTCCACGCGGGGGTAGACCTGAAAACGTCCGGCAGGTTTTCTTCATCATTATAAAAGGTATCGGAGGACAACAGATTGCCCACGTGGAAGGAAAGGCCCATCTCCTTTGCGATCCCTGCGGCGGTCGACAGGAGCTTATAGCTCGCGATCGGCGCAAATGTGCCCGGCAGATGGTACTGTTCCGCAAAGGCAGAATTTGTGCATGCGCCCATGCCCAATACAACGTCGCGGACTTTGACTTTTTGAGTCATGGCGCCGGCGGAACCGACGCGGAGGATGTTTTCCACGCCGAAAAAGGAGTAAAGCTCGTAGGAATAAATGCCGATGGAGGGCATGCCCATGCCGCTGGCCATCACGGATACGCGCTGACCTTTATAGGTGCCGGTGTAGCCCTGTACGCCGCGTACGTCGTTGATAAGCTGCGGGGCGGTCAAAAAGTTTTCCGCGATAAATCTGCTGCGTTTGGGGTCGCCGGGCATCAGCACGGTTTTTGCAAAGTCTTCGGGGGAAGCGTTGATATGCGGTGTGGGATACATCTTTTTTTTCCTTTCTTCAGTTGTTTTCGGCGGCTTTCACCGCTTTGACTACACGGCTGGTGCCGAGTCTGCTTGCGCCGAGCGAAATAAATTTTTCGGCATCCTCCAGACCGGAAATGCCGCCCGCCGCCTTGATTTTTAAGTGCGGCTCCACGTGGGAGGCAAAGAGCTCAATATCCGCAAAGGTTGCGCCGCCGGTGGAAAAGCCGGTGGAGGTTTTAATGTAATCGGCGTCGGAACGGGATACGATCTCGCACATTTTGATTTTTTCCTCATCGGTCAGCAGGCAGGTCTCGATAATGACCTTTAACAGCTTGCCCGCGCAGGCGCGCTTGATCTCGTTGATCTCGGCAAGGATTTCGTCGTATTTTTTCTCCTTCAGCCAGCCGATATTGATCACCATATCGATCTCGTCCGCGCCGTTTTTCACGGCGTCCGCCGTTTCAAAGCATTTTACGGCCGTGGTGTTATAGCCGTTCGGGAAACCGATCACCGTGCAGATGGGCAAACGGTCGCCCACGTATTCTTTTGCCTGTTTTACAAACGAGGGCGGGATGCATACCGAGGCGGTGCCGTAGCGGATCCCGTCGTCGCAGACGGCCTTGATCTGGTCCCACGCGGCGGTCTGCGAAAGCAGCGTGTGGTCGCATTTTGAAAGAATTTCCTGTGCTGTCATGTTATCACCTTTCCTTTTTTTTGATCTGTAAACATTATAGTATGGAAAGCGGCCAAAGTCAATGACGGATGCGGCCGCCGGGCGGACGCGTTACGTCCGCAGTGATGAGTCGCATTGCGACGTGATGAGCGCCTTTCGGCGCGTGATGCGTTTTCGCAAGCGAAAACATGATGTGTTCCGCCTGCGGCGAGCAGTTCCGGCTGTGCCGGATAGGTTCGGCTGCGCCGAATAGGCGCGCTTCGCGCGTAGAAAATAGTTTCGAGTTTTGAGAATTGAGTTTTGAGAATCAGATCCATATTTTCGCCGGAGGCGAAATCTAACCCTGTAGGGACGATTATCAATCGTCCGCGAAGAATACGTTAAAACGGGTGCACCGCTTTTATGCGACGCACCTGTTATTTTTGGAGATTTCTTAAATTCGAAATTTGAAGAGTGAAAAGTGAAATTTCAGAATACGCTGACGCGTTTTTTTAATTCTCAAAACTCAAAACTCAAAACTGGACTGTCGACTGCTCAGGTCAGCCAGTTGATCATTTCCACAAAATGGGTGATCGTGTGGATCATCCAGTAGATAATGCCGCGGAGGCCGGGGGTGTCTTTGACTTCATCGTACCAGTCGCAGCGCTTGCAGCGGAACTCGCCCTCGTGCGGATCGCGGACGCGAACGTCCTGCGAAAGCGTCTTGTGCCCGCCGTCTTCAAAGTCCAGCTCCGCCGTTACCGTGACGGTCCCCTTCTTCTTCGCCGTGTATGCGCCGGAGTCCGGATCGATCTCCAAAATCTCCGGATCGGTAGAAGCATACCGGACCGTAAATCGCCGCGCCGTGTTGGTCTCCACCGTCGCGTTGCCGGTCTCTTCCTCTTCTACCGTCGGACCGACGCGTAAGGCGTACAGGTCGTGCGTGACTGTAAAGTCCAAAGTGGTATATGCGCCGTAGCCGTCCGCAGCCGTGATCGTCACGGTAGCCGTGCCTTCATGCAGGGCGATCACAAGGCCGTCGGCCTCCACGTCCAAAACGGACGGATCGGAGGAGGTATAGATCACGTTTTTATTGTCCGCGTCTTCGGGAAGTACCTCTGCCGTGATCTGCGTATAGGGCGCGTCTTCCATATCCAGAAACGTTTTTTCCGCCGTCGCCGTGATAGAAGTCACGGGTGTGTATACTGAGAAGTCAAGCGTTTTGGCAATCGTTACCGTCTCGCCCGCGGCAAGCATGGTCGCCGTGACCGTGACCGTCGCGTCGCCGGTCTTCAGCGCAGTGACTTCTCCCGCATCGGAAACAGTCAATACCGTTTCATCGGAAGAAACAAATGTAATATTCTGCAGTACGGCTGTTCCCTCGGGCAGTGCCGTGACCGTAATATCCGCTGTTTCGTCTTTTGCGAGCGTGATTTTATCTGATGCAACAGTTATATCTGCAACGGTCACGGGAATTGTTTTCGTAATTTCGCCGTCCGTAACGGTAACGGCTGCCGTACCGGCCGCGACGGGCGTAATATTGCCCTCTGCATCTACGGTACATACGCCTTCATCGGAAGAAGTATAGGTGCGTGCAGGCGTCACGGCGGTATCGGGATTTACCGTGGCCGCTGCGGAAGCCGTACCGTCCACAGAGACAACGACTTTTTCAGGCTCCGTCAGGTCGTAAACCGTGACCGTGACTGTCGCGGTCGCGTGATCCGATCCGTCCGCGGGAACGATCGTGATCGTTGCCGTGCCGGGGTTGCCTGCTGTCAAGAGCCCAGTGTTATCCACCGTTACAACGTTCGTATCATCGGATGAGAACGCAACGGTCGGATCCATGGCGTCGTTGGGCGTCACGGTCGTGCCGATCTGCGCAGTTTTGCCGATTGCCAAAGTCACCTCCGCCGGTGTGGGTGTGATGATATCGATATAGATATAGGGGATTTCTCTTGTGACGTTCGTAATGAATTTCTGCGAGACGGTCGTATGCGAGGGATCCGTGCAATTTACTTGATACGTCACACTGCCGGACGCCGTCACAGTGGGCGCGGTGTAATCGATCTCTTCTTTTTCGATATATTCCGGATGATCCGCAAAGAAGGTCAGGATATCCGTATTCTTGGCACAGCCGTGGAAAGCGCACGTACCGATATTTGTGACAGCTTCAGGGATTGTTAGTTTTCCGGTCAGATTTGAACAGTTATAAAACGCATTTTTTCCGATGTACTGTACGGCGTTCCCGATGGTCAGCGTCCCATTTAACGAACCGCACCCTTCAAAAGCGTTTTCACCGATGAACGTGACCGTGTCGGGGATTACAAGATTGCCGGTTAGTTTTTCGCAGTGATAAAAAGCATGTTTCCCGATTGTTTGCAGTTGGCTGTCTTCGCCGCCGAGCGATAAAACACCGTTCAAACTGTTACATAAATAGAATGTGCCTTCCTCGATACTCGTTATGTTGCCGGGGATCACGAGATCGCCTTTTAATCCTGTGCAGCGGATGAAGGCATGATCCCCAATCGTTTGCAGATGTCTGTTTTCTGTCCCGAGCGTTAACGTGCCGTTAAATCCGTAACATTGCTGAAAAGCAAACCGACCAATGGATATCACGCTGTCCGGGATCACTATATTTCCGGTCAGTTTTTCACAGCACCGAAATGCGCTTTCTCCGATCGTTTGCAGCTGACTGTTCTCCGTGCCGAGCGTCAGCGTGCCGTTCAATCCGGTGCAGTCGTTGAAGGCATATTTGCCGATATTTGTCACCCTGTCCGGGATCACCAGGCCCCCGGTCAACGACGTGCAGCCGGTAAACGCATAATCCGGGATCTGCGTCCGTCCGGCAGGCAGGGAAAAAGACGTCAGCAAAAACCCGTTGATATACAGATTATGCGCGTATTGCAAAGGGTTGGATATTGAACCAAGAAACTGTATCTCAAGCCACTTTTCCAGACTGCCGCAGTATACGCCGGTCAGGTTACGAACGTCGCTAAAGACGTCTGCCTCAATCGTTAAAGATTCAAAATCAGATAATATGACGTTTCCGTTAAAGCCCGTGCAATATTGAAACGCACCTTTATGGATCTCTTTTAAGGAAGCGGGAAAAGCCAGATCTCCGATCAGGTTCGGCCAGTCGTAAAACGCGTACGCGCCGATTCCTGTCACCCCGTCTTCGATCAAAAGGGACGTGATCTGCGCTTTGTAAGGATAATACGGCGCGTTCTGATAATTTGTTGCTGTAAATGGAGAGTAATCCGGCATATCTCCCGTGCCGCCGATGGTCAGCACCCCGTTGTCCGTCACGCGCCAGGTGACGGACGCGTATGCTTCGCCGGAAGCGGAAAAGTTGCCCTCCGCCACGACGGCCGGGTCCGCATACGCTGCCAGCGGCGCAAGCGTCAAAAGTAAACATACGCTCAAAACGATCGCAAACGCTTGATTGATTTTTTTCATTTTCAGTTGCTCCTTTCGGGAGAGTCTGTTTTTATTATAAAGGAAAACAACAAAAAATGCAAGCGATCGAAGAAAAAGCGGAAGCGGCCGCCGTGCAAAAATTGAAAAAAGCCGCGGGATTTTAAGTTCGTTTTATTTTCACCGTGTAAACTGCAAATTGCAGAGAGAAAAATTCTCGCGAAAAAATGAAACGGAGGGACTCCTCATGTTGAAAAAAATGATATGTTTTTTACTGACGGCTGCCGTCGCGGTCTCGCTTGCCGCGTGTCGGACGCAAACGAAAACAGAACAAACCACCGCCGCCGCGGTCGATACGCAGACGACTGCTGCGGAAGATACGCAGACGACAGTCGCTGCGAGTACGGAGACCGTGACGGCCGTTGCAAACGTGACGTCCGGCGGCGTGATCGAAACGGCCGGTCTGTTTACGGACAGAGATCTGCTGCAGACGGCGGATCTGACGGACGCCGTTTATTACACCCTCAGCGACGGACAGAACATTACGGTCACCGCCGCAGGCGTTTATGTGTTTACGGGCTCCGCTGCAAACGCGACGGTCATCGTGGACGCGGGCGATAACGACAAGGTCCAGCTTGTGCTGAACGGGGTTTCGGTCACCAATACTTCTTTCCCGTGCATCTACGTGAAAAACGCGGATAAGGTTTTCGTGACGACGACGCAGACCGAAAACAGTCTGTCGGTCACGGGTGCGTTTACGGCGGACGGCTCCACCAATACGGATGCGGCGGTCTTTTCCAAGGACGATCTTGTGCTGAACGGTTTGGGGACGCTGACGATCAGCTCCACGGATAACGGGATCAGCTGCAAGGACGATCTGAAGATCACCGGCGGCACGATCGTGATCAGCTGCGTATCCGACGCGCTGGAGGCCAACGACTCGATCGCCATAGCGGACGGCAGCGTGACCGTTACAACGAAAAAGGACGGCCTGCACGCCGAGTATGACGAGGATAATACGGTGGGGTATGTCTATATCTGCGGCGGTACGCTGCAGATTACGGCGGCCGACGACGGTATCCACGCCACCACCTATGTGCAGATCGACGGCGGAAATCTGACGATCAGCGCCGCGGAGGGCATTGAAGGCACCTACGTGCAGGTAAACGGCGGCGAGATCGATATTACGGCGGTCGACGACGGCATCAACGCCGGAAAGAAATCCAACGTTTCCACGCCGACCATTGAGATCAACGGCGGTTATATCACCATCAATATGGGTGCGGGCGATACGGACGGCATCGACGCCAACGGCAATCTGTATATCAACGGCGGCACGGTCGACGTTACGGCGCAGTCCCCCTTTGATTATGACAACACGGCGGAATATAACGGCGGTACGATCATCGTCAACGGGGAAGTGACGAATTCCATCACCAACCAGATGATGGGCGGCATGGCAGGCGGCATGGCAGGCGGCATGCCCGGAAACGGCGGCTGGGGCGGCCACGGATAAAAAATGAAAGCAGCCGTATTCCGTGCGGAATGCGGCTGCTCTTTTGCGTGATCCGGCCTGTTCAACCGGAGACCTTCGTTTGTTCAAGCTTTTTTTTCTGAGAGGATCCCGCGCAGCAGCGACGGTTCCCGCGTGGTAACGTTATCCGGTCCGTACGTAAGGATCCTGCGCATGTCTTCTTCGTTATTCACAGTCCAGACGGAAACCAGCAGTCCGTTTTTGTGAAAGACGTTTACCAGCGCGGCGCTTGCGCCGTTATAATGGAAATTGATCCCCACCGCGCCGGTCTTTTTAACGCGTTTTGCCAGAAGGCGCAAATAGATCTGCGTATGGAACGTCCGCGGCAAGACGTTTGCATTCAGATAGTAAGGGATCTCCGGCGCGGCGGCTTTTACGGCCGGCACGTCCTTTTGTCCGACGCCGGTGAAAAAAATCCGCGAAAGAACGTCGGATCGTTCCGCAAGAATCTGCACCGTGTGCAGGTGCGCGGTGGTTTTTACGTCCACATTCATACGCATGTTCCCATATGCCGCCAGCTTTTCAAAGGCCTCGGCAAGCGTCGGTTCGCCGCCTGCAGGCGTGTTGTGCGATAAAACGGGCGTTCCGGCGGCGTCATATTGCAGATCGATCTCCACAATATCCGCGCCGCTTTCATAAGCGCGGTCAATGGCTGCAAGCGAATTGTCCGGCGTGCCCTCGCAGCCGGTGTGCGCGGTGACGGTAAAGTCTGCAGGCAACGGTTCCGTACTTTTCAAGATTGATCCTCTCCTTTTATAAGCGACTGCCGGTTTTATCCGGTTTATTCCGTGATTACGGCGGTTACGGGGACGTCGTGCGCTTCGGCGGGCAGACCGTCTGCCAGCAGCGAAGAAAAACACAGGCATACTGCAGGGCAGCGGCACGTTTGCAAAAAAACGTCGTAATAACCGCCGCCGTGTCCCAGCCGGACGCCGTTTTTATCTGCGGCCACGCATGGCACGACGGTAAGTTCGATCTCCTCCGGCGCGGCGCAGTATCCCGCCTGCGGTTCGAAAATGCCGAAACGGTTCGGATAAAATACCGTCTGCGCAGTGATCTCCACGGCGTCCATTTGCGGCTTTTTGCCGCATCTCGGCACAAAAACGCGTTTGCCCGCTGCAAGGGCGGACCGGATGATCGCCGCGGTATCCGGTTCGCGCGGTGTGCCGATATAGATAAACACCGTTTTTGCCGACAGGTAGGCCGGATGCGCGGAAAGTTTTTCGGCAATTGCGGCAGAAGCCTCCCGCTTATAATCCGGCGGCAGCGCCGCCGCTTTTTCGGTATAAAGCCGCCTTAAAGCGGCTTTTGTCGGTTCGTTCGGCATTTTTGTTTATTTGAAATACCGTACGGCGGCCTCAAACATGCCGAGGTCGTAATTGCCCGGCACGTTTTTGTAAAGGCCGCGGCCGATCCGTTCGGCATGTCCCATTTTGCCGAATACTCTGCCGTCCGGCGAGGTGACGCCCTCTACGGCCCAGACGGAACCGTTGGGATTGTCCTGTACGTCGGCGCTTGCAAAGCCGTCCGGATCCACGTACTGTGTGGCGATCTGTCCGTTTTCGGCCAGTTTTTTCAGCAGCGCTTCATCCGCGAGAAAACGGCCCTCTCCGTGCGAGATCGGCACGTTTATTACGTCGCCGACGTTCACAAGCGACAGCCAGGGGGATTTAACGGATACCACGCGCGTACACACGATGCGGGACTGGTGCCTGCCGATGGTGTTGAAGGTCAGCGTCGGACAGGTCTCGTCCGTGTCGATGATCTTCCCGTAGGGGACGAGCCCCAGTTTAATGAGCGCCTGGAAGCCGTTGCAGATCCCGCCCACAAGGCCGTCGCGGCGGTCCAGCAGCCGTGTGACGGCGTCTTTCACTTCCTCGCCGCGGAAGAACGCGGTAATGAACTTTCCGCTGCCGTCCGGTTCGTCGCCGCCGGAGAAGCCGCCGGGAATAAAGACGATCTGCGAAGCGTCGATCTTTTTCGCAAAGTCCGCGACGCTGCGGCGGATGCCGTCGGCGGACAGGTTGTTGATCACGAAGATCTCCGGCTCGGCGCCCGCATCCAGCAGGGCTTTCGCGGTGTCATATTCGCAGTTCGTGCCGGGAAACGCGGGGATCAGCACATGCACACGCGCGGTTTTTACTGCCGGCGCGCAGGTCTGCCGGCCGGAGAAGGTCAGCGTTTCCGGACTGCCGGCGGCCGGCGCGCGGTTGGGATAAACGCTTTCCAGCCGGTCTTCGTACAGCGCGGCGATCCGCGCGAGCGGGACGGTTTCTTCTTTGTACGTAAACGCGCCGTCGTCCGTAATCTCACCGAGGACGTTTTCGTCGGCGCAGTCCGTCATTTCCAGCAAAAAGCTGCCGCAGCGCGCGGTGAACAGCTCCTGCAGCGTGACGTTGTCCGCAAAGCGGAAACCGAAACCGTTGCCGAAGCACTGTTTCAGGACTGCAGCGGCTGCGCCGCCCATGCCGGGCGTATGGCAGGCGACCGTCTGCCCGGAGCGCAGCAGGGACGTTACTTTTTTGAAGAGTGCAAGCAGCGACGAAGTGACGGGCAGGCCGTTTTCATCGTAATCGGGGCGCAGGTACAAAACCTTATGTCCCGCTTTTTTATACTCGTTGGAGACCATGTCGCCGGTTTTTGCGGTCGTGACCGCAAAGGAGACCAGCGTGGGCGGAACGTCCAGATTTTCAAACGAACCGCTCATGGAGTCCTTGCCGCCTACGGCCGCGACGCCCAGCGCCATCTGCGCGCGGAACGCGCCGAGCAGCGCGGCGAACGGTTTGCCCCAGCGGGCCGGGTCCGTGCCCGGTTTTTCAAAATATTCCTGTAAGGTCAGATAGACGTCTTTGAAGTCCGCTCCGGCGGCGATCAGTTTGGAAACGCTCTCCACGACCGCGCTGTACGCGCCGTGATAGGGGCTTGCCTGCGTCAGATAAGGGTCGTAGCCCCATGCCATCAACGAGCAGTCGTCGGTATGCTTTTTCTCCACGGAGATCTTCTGCACCATCGCCTGTACGGGTGTGCGCTGATATTTGCCGCCGAAGGGCATAAAAACCGCGCCGGCGCCGATGGTGGAGTCAAAGCGCTCCGACAGTCCCCTCTTGGAGCAGACGTTTAAGTCCGCGGCCGTTTTTTGCAGGTTTTCCGCAAAGCCGCCCGTTACGGTCTTTTCCGGGAATTTCGCGGCGGCCGGCGCAACGCGGATGTGTTTTTCTGCGCCGTTGGAATTTAAGAACTCCCGGCTTACGTCTACGATCTTTTTGCCGTTCCAGCGCATGACAAGGCGGGGCGTTTCGCTTACGCGCGCCACCACGCACGCCTGCAGATTTTCTTTTTCCGCAAGCGACAAAAAGCCCGGTACGTCCTTTTCTTCAACGACGACGGCCATCCGTTCCTGCGATTCGCTGATGGCAAGCTCCGTACCGTCGAGCCCCTCGTATTTTTTCGGGACGGCGTTCAGGTCGATCTCCAGACCGTCCGCCAGCTCGCCGATGGCGACGCTTACGCCCCCTGCGCCGAAATCGTTGCAGCGCTTGATCAGCCGTGTGGCGTCCGGGTTGCGGAACAGCCGCTGCAGCTTGCGTTCCTCCGGCGCGTTGCCCTTTTGCACCTCGGCGCCGCAGGTCTCTACGGACTGCGCGGTGTGCGCCTTGGAGGAGCCGGTCGCGCCGCCGATCCCGTCGCGGCCGGTCGAACCGCCCAGCAAAATGACCGCGTCGCCGGGCGCGGGCGTTTCACGCCGCACGTTTTTTGCGGGCGCCGCGCCGATGACCGCGCCGATCTCCAGGTGCTTTGCGGCATAACCGGGGTGATACAGTTCGTCTACGATGCCGGTGGCAAGACCGATCTGGTTGCCGTAGCTGGAATAGCCTGCCGCCGCACCGGTAACGATCTTGCGCTGCGGCAGCTTGCCGGGCAGCGTTTCGCCGACAGGGACCGTGGGGTCTGCAGCGCCTGTGATGCGCATGGCGCCGTAAACGTAGGCGCGGCCGGAAAGCGGGTCTCGGATCGCGCCGCCGATACAGGTCGCCGCGCCGCCGAAGGGTTCGATCTCCGTGGGGTGGTTGTGCGTTTCATTCTTGAAAAGCAGCAGCCACGGCTCTTTTTGGCCGTCGGCTTCCACTTCTATTTTTACCGTGCAGGCGTTTATTTCATCGCTCTCGTCAAGCTTTTGGAGCTTGCCCTGTTTTTTCAGGGCTTTCACGGCGACGGTGGCAAGATCCATCAGGCAGACGGGCTTCGTGCTGCCGAGATCTTTGCGTACGGCAAGATAGTCCTCATACGCAGCCTGCAGAAGCGGATCCGCAAAGCTTGCGCCGTCGATCACCGTTAAAAAGGTGGTGTGGCGGCAGTGGTCGGACCAGTACGTATCGATCATGCGGATCTCCGTTAAGGTGGGATCGCGCCGTTCCGTACGGAAATACGCCTGGCAAAAGGCAAGGTCCGCCTCATCCATGGCCAGTGCGTAGTTCTTTATAAAGTCCGCGCGGCCGGCTGCATCCAGTTCGTGAAAGCCGGTCAGGATTTTTACTTCGGTGGGGATATCGTAAACGGTCCGCAGCGTGGCGGGTTTCTCCATGGAGGCCTCGCGCGCCTCAACGGGGTTTATAACGTACTTTTTGATCGCCGCGACGTTTTCTTCACTGATATCGCCGTATAAAACGTAGACTTTTGCGGAACGGATCAGCGGGCGTTCACCCTGTGAGAGGATCTGGATGCACTGCGCGGCGGAATCCGCCCGTTGGTCAAACTGTCCGGGCAGGTATTCCACCGCAAACACGGCAGCGGCGCCGTTTGTGCAGAGCGCCTCTGCAGCCGTGTCCAGCTGCGGTTCCGAGAAAACGGTGCGTATGCTGCGTTCGAACAGCGCTTCGTCCATATCCTCCGCGTCGTAGCGGTTTAATATCCGCACGCGTTCCAGCTTCGGGATCAGCAGCAGCTCCTGCGCTTCCCGCCGCAGCGTCTGCGCCTCGTGGTCCAGCCCTTCTTTTTTTTCAACGAATACTCTGTAAACCAATGTCAGCCCTCCGTTGCCGCCAGCGCTTTTGCGCCGATATCGCTGCGGTAATATGCATTGTCAAATCGGATTTTTTTTACGTCGCGGTAAGAAGCGGCAAGCGCTTTCTGCAGCGTGGGCGCAACGTTCACAACGCCCAGCACGCGGCCGCCGGACGTAACGAGACGGTCGTCCTTCAACGCGGCGCCGGCGATATAAACGCGGGGGGATACGTCCGCGGGGATCGTGATTGCAAAACCCTTTTCGTAAGCCGCGGGGTAGCCTTTGCTTGCCATAATTACACATGCGGCGCAGCCCGAGTCCCATTCTACCGGCGTCTCGGCCAGCGTGCCAAACGTTGTTGCCTGCATGACGGTAAGCAGGTCGCTTTTCAGCAGCGGCAGCACGACCTGTGTTTCGGGGTCGCCGAAGCGGCAGTTGTATTCGATCACCTTCGGTCCGTCTGGCGTGAGCATCAGCCCGAAGTAAAGGCAGCCCTTAAAGGGGCGTCCCTCGGCGTTCATGGCGCGGATCGTGGGGAGAAAGATCTCTTCCATGCAGCGGTCTGCTGTTTCTTTCGTGTAGCAGGGGTTCGGCGCCACGGCGCCCATGCCGCCGGTATTCAGGCCCCTGTCGCCGTCCATGGCGCGCTTGTGGTCCATGGAGGAAACCATGGGTTTTACGGTTTTGCCGTCGGTAAACGCCAGCACCGAGACCTCCGGCCCCGTTAAAAATTCTTCAATGACGATATGTTCGCCGCTTTTGCCGAATTTCTTGTTTTCCATCATTTCCCGTACCGCGGCGTATGCTTCCGCGCGGGTCTCGGCGATGATCACACCCTTGCCCAGCGCCAGCCCATCCGCCTTGATCACAGTGGGCAAAGGCGCTGTTTCCAGATAGGAAAGCGCCGCGTCCATGTCGGAAAAGGTTTCGTACTTCGCGGTGGGGATGCCGTATTTTTTCATCAGGTTCTTGGCAAAGACCTTGCTGCCCTCGATGATCGCGGCGTTTTTGTCCGGGCCGAAGCAGGGGATACCCGCTTTTTCCAGCGCGTCCGTCATGCCCAGTACCAGCGGATCGTCCGGTGTGACCACGGCGTAGTCCACGCCGTTTTCCGATGCAAAGCGCACCATGGCCGGGATATCCGTGGCGGCAATGGGCACGCACACGGCGTCGGCTGCGATGCCGCCGTTGCCCGGCGCGGCATAGATCTGTGTGACGTCGCTGTTCTCTTTCAGTTTTTTAATGACGGCGTGTTCTCTGCCGCCGGAGCCGATCACAAGCAGTTTCATGGAAAAATCCTTTCGGTATAAAGTCCGGTTCAGTGGTGAAACAGCCGCATGCCGGTGAAAGCCATGACCATGCCGTATTTGTTGCAGCAGTCGATCACTGCGTCGTCGCGGATGGAGCCTCCGGGCTGGGCCACATATTTCACGCCGCTTTTATAAGCGCGCTCGATGTTGTCGGAGAAGGGGAAAAAGGCGTCCGAACCCAGCGCCACGTTTTCCACCGTGGCAAGATACACCGCCTGCTCTTCTTTTGTAAAGGGCGCGGGACGTTCGGTAAAGTATTTCTGCCACACGCCGTCGGCGCAGACGTCCTCTTCGTTCTGGTTGATGTAGCCGTCGATCACGTTGTCGCGGTCCGGACGGCCGATATCCGCGCGGAAGGGAAGGGAGAGCACCTTGTCCGCCTGCCGCAGGAACCACGTGTCCGCTTTGCTGCCGGCAAGGCGCGTGCAGTGGATGCGGCTCTGCTGGCCCGCGCCGACGCCGATGGCCTGTCCGTCCACGGCGAAGCACACGGAGTTGGACTGCGTGTATTTCAGGGTGATAAGAGAAATAATGAGGTCCCGTTTCGCGCTGTCGGGCAGCGTCTTATTCTCGGTGACGACGTTTGAAAGCAGATCTTCGTCGATCTTAAAGTTGTTTCTGCCCTGCTGGAAGGTGATGCCGAACACCTGCTTGGTCTCCTGTTCGGCGGGGACGTAAGCGGGGTCGATCTTTACGATATTGTAATTGCCCTTGCGTTTGCTTTTTAAGATCTCCAGTGCCTCGGGCTCATACCCCGGCGCGATCACGCCGTCGGAGACCTCGCGTTTTATCAGCTTTGCGGTGGTCACGTCGCAGACGTCGGACAGCGCCACCCAGTCGCCGAAGGAGCACATACGGTCGGTGCCGCGGGCGCGGGCGTAGGCGCACGCAAGGGGAGAAGCGTCCAGCTCGGGGATGTCGTCCACAAAGCAGGCTTTTTTCAGTTTGTCCGAAAGCGGAAGCCCGACCGCCGCGGAAGTGGGTGATACGTGCTTAAAGGAGGTGACCGCCGGAAGTCCCAGTGCGGCTTTCAGTTCGCGCACAAGCTGCCAGGAATTGAACGCGTCCAGAAAATTGATATAGCCGGGACGGCCGCAGAGGATCTCAATGGGCAGATCGCTGCCGTCCGCCATATATATTTTAGAGGGCTTCTGGTTGGGGTTGCAGCCGTATTTCAGTTCAAATTCTTTCATGTCCGGTTCTCCTTTTATTTGTTTTTATTAATGATCCGCGTTTCGGTCCCGCCCGTTGCAAGGTCGGTATAACGGACCCAGAGGGAAATCTTGTTGTCGGCATTCAGCGCATTCCACAAGGTATCGGTAAAATCATCGATCCCGTTCGGGATTTCCACCCGTTCCGGTTCTCCCTGGAACGTGGGAATGGGATTGCCGTCGCA
>JAFSXY010000081.1 GCA_017443805.1 Clostridia bacterium
CTTTTACCACCTTGTCCGTTATGCTTCTATTATATCAGATTCTTGTCCTTTCTGTTATTCGTATTCGTAATTTAAATCCGTTTCATAGATTACATTTTTGCATTTAAACCCTTTCATGGGGACTTTTTCAGCGGTTTCGAATCGTTCCCTGTCTTTTTTTTCTGTGGCAAAAATGGCAAAAATGCAAAAAAATTTCAACTCTATATTTTTTTTATTTTTTTTCTCCTAAAGAGTTTAAAAAATTTACCATTTTTACCACCAAGGCCGAAATCCGTTGATATATAAGGGTTTTTGCGGTGGTAAAATTGAAAAATTTTTGCCACCGTTTTACCACTTTTACCACCGAAACGGGGATTGACACCTTTTTGATAAACAATGTTCCACGCAATTCATCCGCCGTTTCCTCTCTCTGCGTCAAACGTACTGTCAGCATAGCGGATTTAAAAAATTATTTCTCCCCGATCCGGCGAAAAACAGAAAAAAATTTTTTTCTCCCCTTAAAAATACAAATTTCTCTTGTATTTTTCTTTTTGATTGTGTATAATAGTTTAGACTATAAAGCTGCGGAGGTGTTTTCATGAGCGACAGGACCAGACAGTTTAAGATCGGCAGTCAAAACGAGGATGAGATCAAAAAGATCATCCTGCAGACCTATGACGCTCTGAAAGAAAAGGGCTATAATCCGATCAGTCAGATCGTAGGTTATATCCTCTCCGAGGATCCCACCTACATCACCACGCATAACAACGCGCGCAATCTGATCCGCCGCGTGGACCGTTTTGAGCTTTTACAGATCCTTTTGACCGACTACATCAACGCCGGCGAAAAAAAGTTCTGATCACCCTGCGGCAGCAAAAGGAAGGATAATTATGGCAGAAAAACAGGAATTTTTAACATACAAGGGCTACCCGCTGGTGCGGTCCGGAAAAACCATTTACTACGGCAACAGCTACGACCCCTTTATCATCATGATCCAGATCGCCACCACACAGGAAATAAACGGCGTTCAGCTTGCAGACAAGGTGCTTGTGCAGCTGTTGAACACCGATCCCGACGTGCGCCCCAGAGACCGCATTGTAAAAAAGAGCGAAAAAAAGGGTTTGTACGCCGCCATGGACATCGCCGCGATTTGGCTGCAGCGGGCGAACGCAAAAAAATAACGCCTTTTCATCTTATTGCTCCGTGCTGCACACGGAGCGTTTTTTTGTTCGCCAAAAAGACGCGCTGCATTTTTTATGTTGACTCCTCTCTTTTAAAGTGGTAAAATGAATTAATAAAATATAATGGAGTAATATGGCATGAGAAAGATTGGCATCAATGTATCGCAAAACGTCGCCTACGGCGCGGAGGCGTTTATGGAAAGCATTGCGAAAGCGGGCTTTGACAGCGTCTTTACCGTTGGGAACGATGCGGCTTTTGTTGCATATATCGCCCGAAAATGCGCGCAGACCGGCCTTAAGTACGAAGCGCTGCATGCGCCGTATCTTAAGATCAATGACCTTTGGTTCGCGGACGAGAAAGGCGACGCGGTCGTTGAGACGCTCTGCAAATCGGTGGATCTTGCAAAACAGCACGGCATTCCCATCGTGGTCATGCACCTAAGCTCCAAGGAGAACTGCCCGCACGTGACCGACGCAGGCCTTGCAAACTTTGACCGTCTGCATACGCACGCAAAGGAACAGGGCGTCATTCTTGCCGTGGAGAACCAGCGCAAGCTCGGCAATATCGCCACCATTCTGGAAATCTACGGGAAGGACTCCAACGTGGGCTTCTGCTGGGACGTCGGACACGAAGCGTGCTTTGCAAACGGACGCGAATACATGCCTCTTTTTGCGGACCGCTGCGTGATGACGCACATCCACGACAACAACTGCCGCTACAATATCGACGAGCATCTGATCCCCTTTGACGGCCAGATCAACTTCCGCCGCACGGCGGACCTCATCCACGACGCCGATTACAGCGGTACGCTGATGCTGGAGCTGGACCTGCCGCACGAGGGCAGCGACAAATACGCGGATCTGAGCCTTGCGCAATTTGTTTCCAAGGCTTACGCCGCGATCAACCGACTCAGGATCTTAAGCGAATAACATCATTTTTATAAGGAGAAACAGGTCATGAAGCTTCCGTTTCAGGTCAATTTATCAAACAAAGTCGTTGCGCTGACAGGCGCCGGCGGCGTCCTGATCAGCGAATTTGCCAAGGCGCTTGCCGCGTGCGGCGCAAAGGTCGCGCTGCTGGACGTCAATCTGCCCGCCGCGCAGGCGGTGGCGGACGCCATCGGCGAAAACGCGATCGCCATTGAAACAAACGCGCTGGAAAAAGCGTCGCTGGAGAACGCAAAACAGACCGTCAACGCCAAATGGGGCAAGGTGAATTTTCTTGTCAACGGCGCGGGCGGCAACAATCCAAAGGCGACCTCCGACAACGAATATATGACCGCTTCCCTGCCCGCCGGGACCAAAACCTTTTTTGACCTGGACGAAAAGGGCCTGCGCTTTGTGTTCGATCTGAACATCACCTCCGCTTTCCTGACCACACAGGTCTTTGCACAGGACATGCTGGAAACGGGCGGCAATATCATCAACCTTTCCTCCATGAACGCGTTTCATCCGCTGACCAAGATCCCCGCTTATTCTGCCGCAAAGGCGGGCATTTCCAATTTCACGGAATGGCTTGCCGTTCATTTTGCCCCCATGGGCATCCGCTGCAACGCCATCGCCCCCGGCTTTTTCGTGGGCAACCAGAACCGCGGCCTGCTGTTCAATCCCGACGGCTCCCCCACCGCGCGCACCGGCAAGATCCTGGCGGGCACGCCCATGGGACGCTTCGGCGAGGTTTCCGAGCTGATCGGCACGCTGCTGTTTTTAGCCGACGACAACGCCAGCGGTTTTATTACGGGCGTCGTGATCCCCGTGGACGGCGGCTTTAACGCATATTCCGGCGTTTGATTTTGAAATCTGACTTCACTGAACAGAGGATTACAGTATGCCCATTACGGAAATTTTACAGAAAAACGCGGACTTTTATCCCAACGACGTCGCATTGACGGAGATCAACCCGAAGAACGAGAACAACCGTCCCATGACGTGGCGGGAGTACGCGCTGATCGAAACCTCCAGGTCCGACATGTATAAGCGGGAGATCACCTGGAGCGACTTTAACAAAATGAGCAACCGCTTTGCCAATCTCCTGCTCTCGCACGGCATCCAAAAGGGAGACAAGGTCGCCATTCTGATGATGAATTGTCTGGAGTGGCTGCCGGTTTACTTCGGCATCCTGAAAACAGGCGCCCTCGCCGTGCCGCTGAACTTCCGCTATACGGCGGAGGAGATCGAATACTGCCTGAAGAAATCGGACGCAAGCGTTCTGATCTTCGGGCCGGAATTTACGGGCCGTATCGAGGAGATCTTTGCGCGCGTACCGCAGGTAAAAATGTGGATCTACGAGGGCGAGGACTGCCCCACGTTCGCGCAGAGCTTTGAAAAGCTGATCACCTACTGCTCCTCCAAATCGCCGGACGTAAAGCTGACGGACGACGACGATGCGGCGATCTACTTTTCCTCCGGCACCACGGGCTTTCCCAAGGCGATTTTGCACGCGCACCGCTCTTTAACGCACGCGGCGCGCACGGAGCAGGCCCACCACGGGCAAACGAAGGACGACGTGTTTTTGTGCATCCCGCCCTTATACCATACCGGCGCGAAAATGCACTGGTTCGGCTCGTTTTTAGTGGGCGGCAGAGCCGTTATTCTAAAAGGCGTAAAGCCCGAATGGATCATAAAAACAGCATCTGAAGAGCAGTGCTCCATCGTTTGGCTTTTGGTCCCGTGGGCGCAGGATATCCTTGACGCGATCGACGCGGGAGACATCGATCTTAAGCAATACGATCTGCACCGCTGGCGGCTGATGCACATCGGCGCGCAGCCCGTTCCCCCTGCGCTGATCCAGCGTTGGAAAACGGTTTTCCCGCACCATCAGTACGACACAAACTACGGCCTGAGCGAAAGCATCGGCCCCGGCTGCGTGCATCTGGGCGTGGAAAACATCCACAAGGTCGGCGCCATCGGCAAAGCAGGCTTCGGCTGGACAGCCGAAATCGTGGACGCGAACAGAAAGCCCGTTCAAAGAGGCGAGGTCGGTGAACTGGCAGTCAAAGGCCCCGGCGTGATGAAATGCTATTACAAAGATGAGGAAGCTTCCGACGAGGTGCTTGCAAACGGCTGGCTTTACACCGGCGATATGGCCATGGAGGACGAAGACGGCTTTATCTATCTGGTCGACCGGAAAAAAGACGTGATCATCTCCGGCGGCGAAAACATTTACCCCGTACAGATCGAGGACTTTATCCATAAACACCCGGCCGTAAAGGACGTCGCCGTGATCGGCCTGCCCGACCAGCGGCTCGGCGAGATCGCTGCCGCCATCATTGAGACAAAACCGGAGCACACGCTGACGGAGGACGAGATCGCCGTCTTCTGCATGGAGCTGCCGCGCTATAAACGTCCGCGCAAATATATCTTTGCGGACGTGCCGCGCAACCCCACGGGCAAGATCGAAAAACCGCTGCTGCGCAAACGGTATTCCAGCGAGCATCTTGTCGCAATGCAAAACGGTCTTTGATGAAAACCCGAAAAGATTTTTTGGGAAAGACTATCAGGTGATGATTATGAAAAAACTGTTACTGGGCAACGCCGCCGCCGCGCGCGGCGCATACGAAGCCGGCGTTTCCTTCGTCTCCTCCTACCCCGGCACGCCGAGCACGGAGATCACGGAGGAATGCGTTAAATTTGACAATATCTACTGCGAATGGGCGCCAAACGAAAAGGTGGCGGCGGAAGCCGCCGTCGGCGCCGCCATCGCGGGCGGGCGCGCGCTTACCTGCTGCAAGCACGTAGGCTTAAACGTCATGGCGGACCCGGTGTTCACCGCAAGCTATACCGGCGTAAACGGCGGCCTGGTGATCGCCGTGGCGGACGATCCGGGCATGCACTCCTCACAAAATGAACAGGACAGCCGCCATTATGCAAAAGCAGCTAAGATCGCCATGCTCGAACCCGCCGACTCGGCGGAATGCAAAGCGTTTATGAAGGCCGCCTATGAAATAAGCGAAAATTTCGACACGCCCGTGTTTTTCCGTCTGACTACGCGCGTCGCGCACTCCCAGAGCCTTGTTGAGACGGAGGAACCCGCGCCGCAGACGGTAAAGGATTATAAAAAAGACGCGGCAAAATACGTGATGGTCCCCGCAGCGGCGATCCGGCGGCACGCGGCCGTGGAAGATCGCATGCGCCAACTGGAGGCCTTTGCCGAGGAAACGGACCTGAACACCGTAGAGGACAACGGCGCATCTGTCGGCGTGATCTCCGCGGGCATCACCTACACCTACGCCAAAGAAGCGCTGGGAGACAAAGCCGACTACTTAAAGCTCGGGCTTGTTTATCCCCTGCCGGAAAAGCTGATCAAAGATTTTGCCGCAAAGCACAAAACCGTTTACGTGCTTGAGGAGCTGGATCCCTTTATTGAGGAACACTGCAAAGCAATCGGCGTACAGGTAATCGGCAAAGAAGCGTTCTCCTTACTTTACGAATACAGCGTGAACAATATCCGTGAGACGATCCTCGGCGAAAAAAGGGCGACCCTGCCCGCTGACGGCGATACGCCCGTCAGGCCGCCGGTCATGTGCCCGGGCTGTCCGCACAGAGGTACGTTTTTCGTGCTGAAAAAGCTGGGGCTGACCGTAGCGGGCGATATCGGCTGTTATACCCTCGGCGCCGCGGCGCCCTTATCCAGCATCGATACGACCGTGTGCATGGGCGCGTCGGTCTCCGCCGCGCACGGTATGGCAAAGGTTAAAGGAAAAGAGTTTTCAAAAAAGCTGGTCAGCGTGATCGGCGACTCCACATTTATCCACTCCGGCATCACGGGGCTTATCAACACCGTCTACAACAAGGGCACGGGCGTCATCATCATTCTGGACAACTCCATCACCGGCATGACCGGCCACCAGGACAACCCCACCACGGGCAAAACCATCCGCGGCGAGGCGACGAAGCAGGTGGATCTGGCGCTGTTGTGCAAAGCAGTGGGCATTGACAGCGTACGGATCGCAGATCCGTTTGACGTAAAAACCTTTGAACAGATCGTAAAAGAGGAATGCGCAAAAGAAGAACCGAGCGTGATCATTGCGCAGCGCCCCTGCGCGTTACTGAAAACCGTGAAATATACGGGACACTGTGTTATTACGGACGCCTGCCGCAACTGCGGACAGTGTTTGAAGGCGGGCTGTCCCGCCATCGCGGTCAAAGACGGCAGACCGGTCATCGACCGCACGCAGTGCAACGGCTGCGGTCTGTGCGTAAACATTTGCCCCTTCCACGCCATCAAAAAGGAGGACGCCTGAAATGGAAACACGCAGTATCATGATCGTAGGCGTCGGCGGCCAGGGCACCCTGCTTGCCTCCCGCATTCTCGGCAACGTTCTGCTGCGGCAGGGCTTTGACGTAAAAGTCAGCGAAGTGCACGGCATGAGCCAGCGCGGCGGCAGCGTGGTCACTTACGTGCGCTACGGCGAAAAGGTGTGCGCACCCATTGTGGACAAGGGCGGCGCGGATACCGTGCTGGCGTTTGAACTGCTGGAGGCAAAACGCGCCCTGCCTTACTTAAAGCCGGGCGGCAGAATGCTGGTCAACACACAGCAGATCGATCCCATGCCCGTCATTATGGGCAACGCCGCATATCCCGCGGGGATCACAGACGAGCTGAAAGAGAAATCCGAACTCACCGCCGTGGACGCCTTATCCCTTGCGCGGCAGGCGGGCAACCAGAAGGCCGTTAACGTGGTGCTGATCGGGCTTTTGGCAAAAACGACGGACATCCCCTTTGACGTCTGGACGGACGTGCTTGCCGAGACGGTCCCCGCAAAATTTCTGGAAGTAAACAAACAAGCCTTTTCTTTGGGCTATCACGCATAAAGGAGAATTTCCATGAAGGAATTAAGCAGACACACCGGCAAATTAACGGATTCCGTCATCCGCAGGATGACGCGTCTTGCCATTGAATACGACGCGGTGAACCTCTCGCAGGGTTTCCCGGACTTTGATCCGCCGGAATTTATCATGGACCGTTTGGCTGAGATCGCCACGAAGGGCCCGCATCAGTACACGCCCACGTGGGGCTCGCTTGCCTACCGGGAAGCGCTGTGCAAAAAACTGACGCACTGGATGGGGATCCCCCTGAACCCGAACGAAAACATTCTTGCAACCGTCGGCAGCACGGAGGCCATGATGGCGGCGCTGATGGCAGTCACGAACCCCGGCGACAAGCTGGTGCTGTTTTCCCCTTATTTTGAAAATTACGCGGCGCAGGCGGAGTTCAATTCCGTTGAGCCGATCTTCGTTCCCCTGAACCCACCGGCGTTCACCTTTGACGGCGCGGCGCTGGAGGACGCGTTCAAAGACCCGAAAACCAAAGCCATGCTGCTGTGCAACCCCTCCAATCCCTCCGGCAGAGTGTTCACGAAGGAAGAGCTGCAGTTTATCGCCGATCTGGCGATCAAATACGACGTGATCATCTTAACGGACGAAGTGTACGAGCACATTATTTTTGAGCCGAACAGACACACCTATATCGCCGCTTTACCCGGCATGTGGGAGCGCACGATCTGCTGTTCGTCGCTTTCCAAAACCTATTCCATCACCGGCTGGCGGCTGGGCTACATCGCCGCCAACAAGGAACTGCTGGACCAGTGCAAAAAGGTGCACGACTTTTTAACGGTCTGCGCGCCCTCGCCCTTACAGGAGGCGGTGATCCCCGGTCTGCTCGCGCCGGACAGCTACTATAAGGAGCTGCAGGACCACTACACCCATATGAAGGATATTTTTACAAACGGGCTGAAGGACATCGGCTTTACTTTTACCGAACCGCAGGGGACGTACTTCATGATGGTGGATATCAGCGCGTTCTCCAAGGGCAAATCGGATCTCGAATTCTGCGAGGAGCTGTGTAAAAAGGTCGGCGTCGCGGCCGTGCCGGGCTCCAGCTTCTTCAAAGAGGACGTCAACCATCTCGCCCGTTTTCATTTCTCAAAAAAGGACGAAACGCTTTACGAAGCGCTCAACCGGCTGGCGGATATCCGGAAAAAGCTGTAAAAAATAACCGAAATATAAACCGAAACGGCCTTTCCATTCGATGGAAATGCCGTTTTTCTTTATATATTATATTTTTTTATATAAAAACTGTTGCAGTTTCGCGCGGAATATGTTATACTTCGATTTAATAATGAGAATTAGAGGCGCAAAACCGGCGCAAAAGAAAAAAAGGCGTTTTCGGTTTGTGCGGCAAGCGGTGCGGCTACATGAAAAAATCCGGTCGGCGGGCGTATCTGAAAGAGTATAAAAGATCCGTTGACGGCGGATACGTTTACACCGGCGAGCGGTACGCGCCTGCCGGCGACGGCAAACGGTCGATTTTTTCGCTTTGCGTGATGACAGCCGTTCTGCTTGCGGCCGTGCTTATCGGCGGCTGCGTAAACGTGACCGGTATGCGAAACACCTTTTACGTCATATTGCCCTATATCGGCGAAGCCGCCGCCCTGTTCGCCCTGTGTTGGCAGCTCGTGCGGCTGGTATCGGGCGGGAAAAACGTAAAAGCCTACGTTCTGAACGCCGTTAAACGGCATCTTCCCACGGCTTCCCTGCTGGTTTCCGTTTTTGCGGCCGCGGTGATGCTTGCGCACACGGTTTTCCTTTTTTTGGACGGTCTGAACGATCCCGTTATTTCCTGCGTGCTGTTTTACGGCATGCACGCCGCCAGCCTTGCGCTCGGTCTGTTTATCAGAAAGCTGTTTTTATCGCTTGAGTGGCGAACATTTTAATTTACAGTTTTTTCCAATAAGGGGCCCCTTATTGGCGATCCGAAGGATCGCCGCGGCGAAACTGTGTTTTCCGTCATTTCTTGGCGCATGCCAAAAACGATAAAAAAATATTTGAGAGAAAGGAAGCAAAAAGAAATGAAAAAAGTATTTGCGATTTTGCTCGTGCTTGCAATGGTTCTGACCGCGTTTGCAGGCTGCAAGGGCAAAACCCCCTCCGGCGACGACGGCGACAACACCACCCCGCTCGTAGTCGGGTATTCCCCCTTCAACGCGAAGTTCTCCCCGTTCTTCTCGGAGACCGCCTATGACCAGGACGTCTGGGCCATGACCGGACTTTCCCTTCTGACCAGCGACCGTACCGGCGCCGTGATCGAAAAGGGCATCGAGGGCACCACCGTTCCCTACAACGGCACGGATTACACCTACTACGGCCCCGCCGATCTGACCATCTCGCAGGAAGGCGAAAAAGTCATCTACGATTTCAAGCTTCGTGACGACCTGACCTTCTCCGACGGTGAAAAGATCACGGTCGACGACGTCATCTTTTCCATGTACGTTCTGTCCGACCCGACCTACGACGGTTCCAGCACGTTCTTCGCGCTGCCCATCGAGGGTATGGAAGAGTACAGAAGCGGTATGGACAGCAGAATGAACCTCATTCTTGCCGCGGGCGAAGACGCCTATGCCGAGAACGAGTTCTACACCGAAGAGCAGTACAACGCCTTCTGGGAGGCCTTTAACAAGGCCGGTCTCGATCTGGTTGCCGGTATCAAAGCGTATCTTGTGAACGCCGGTTACAACGCGGAAGAAGATTCCGTTGCCACGTGGGCTGCCAACTGGGGCTACGCGGTTGCGGATGACGCTACCGAAGAAGATCTGTGGAAAGAGATCGTTGCCACTTACGGCTATGACATCTCCGACGACGGTATCAACTGCGAAGTCGGCGCTTCCGACAGCATTTCCGCGCTGATCCTCGGTTACCTGGGCGACGCTGCCGCCGACTATCAGGCTGGCGTACAGACCGGCGAATCCGCCGCGAACATCAGCGGTATCCAGAAGATCGACGATTACAACATGAGAGTCGTTCTGACCAAGATCGATGCGACCGCTATTTATCAGTTTACGCTGAACATTTCCCCGCTGCACTACTACGGCGACAAGGCTGCGTTCGATTATGACAACAATCAGTTCGGCTTCACCAAGGGCGACCTTTCCACCGTCCGTGCGAAGACCACCGAACCGCTCGGCGCAGGCCCCTATAAGTTCATCAAGTATGAAAACGGCGTTGTGTACTTTGAGGCGAACGAGTCCTATTACAAGGGCGCGCCCAAGACCAAGTACGTCAACTTCCTTGAAGGCCAGGATACCGATAAGCTGAACGGCGTGACCACCGGCACCATCGACATTACCGATCCTTCCTTCTCCACCGATACCGTGAAGGCGATCAAAGAAGCCAACGGCCTTGCTGCCGACGCCGACGAGATCAGCGGCGACAAGATCACCGTCAACACCGTCGACAACCTCGGCTACGGCTATATCGGTATTTCCGCGAAGTCTGTGAACGTGGGCGGCGACATCGCTTCCGAAGCGTCCAAGAATCTTCGTAAAGCGTTTGCGACCATCTTCTCCGTGTACAGAGACGTTTCCATCGACTCCTACTACGGCGAGCGCGCAAGCGTGATCAACTACCCGATCTCCAACACCTCCTGGGCTGCTCCTCAGCCGACCGATCCCGACTATAAGCTTGCTTTCTCCACCGCCGTGGACGGCAGCGCGATCTACACCTCCGACATGGATACCGACGCCAAGTACGCCGCCGCTCTGGAAGCTGCGCTGGGTTACTTTGAGGCTGCCGGCTACACCGTGGAAGACGGCAAACTGACCGCTGCTCCCGAAGGCGCAAAGCTGAGCTATGAATTCTGGATCCCCGCCGACGGTTCAGGCGACCATCCTTCCTTCATGATCGTAACGCTTGCTTCCGATGCCCTTGCCAAGATCGGCATGGAGCTTGTTGTGAAGGATCTTGCAAACTCTTCCGATCTGTGGGACGGCATCTCTGCCGACGAAGTTCCTATGTGGGCAGCCGCCTGGGGCGCGAGCGTTGATCCCGACATGTATCAGATCTACTTCTCCGGCAGCGACACACAGGAAGCCGGCGGATCCAACTACATGTATGACATTGCCGACGATGAGCTGAACCAGCTGATCCTCGACGCGCGCGGCTCCTTCGATCAGGCCTACAGAAAGACGCTGTATAAGCAGTGCCTTGACCTCATCGTTGACTGGGCTGTGGAAGTTCCCACCTATCAGCGTCAGAACGCCATCATCTTCAGCACCGAGCGTGTGAACATCTCGACGATTACGCCCGACATCACCACGTTCTACGGCTGGATGAGCGAGATCGAGAATACCGAACTGAACTGACCTCCCTTAACAGGAGTACTTATTCAGTTTAACTAAATCAACCGTTATCCTGCGGGGTCTCCGGATCCCGCAGGATAACGCGTTCTGTATATACGCGGGCTTTTTTTTACAAAGCAGAAAATTAATACGCTTATTCAAAAAAAAGCCGGCGTATATGCAAAACGGCATATGAAAAATACACAGCGGATGGTGAAAAAATGGGAAAATACATACTCAAACGCCTTTTGATCTCCGTGGTCATTTTATTTTTTGTGGCCTTTATTATTTATGCGCTGATGCGCTGTCTGCCCACCTCATACATTGAGAGCGTCGCGCGGCAGCGTTCCATGACGCCCGGCTCAAAATCCTACGAGGAATGGATGGCGCAGCTGGCGGCACAGTATAATATGGATAAAAGTATTATTCCGGGATTTTTCGGCTGGCTTGGTACGTTCCTGCGCGGCAATTTCGGCGACAGCTGGAAGTGGACGGTTCCCGTGATCGAAAAATTCAACGACGTGATCTGGATCTCCTTTATTATGGGCGCCATTTCATTCTTCTTTGAACTGATCATCGCCATCCCGCTCGGCATCGTCGCCGCAACGCACCAGAATACAAATCTGGACTATGCGATCTCAGTCGTGGCGTTGGCAGGCATCTCCTTCCCGACGTTCTTCTTTGCATCCTTAATGAAGCTGGTATTTTCCGTCAAGCTCGGCTGGTTTGACCTCTTTGGCCTGGTTGGACGGAATTACAACCAGCTCGACGCGACCGGGAAGGTTCTGGATATGGCAAACCACCTTGTCATGCCCATCGTCACGCTGGTCGTCATCAGCTTCGGTTCGCTGATGCGTTATACCAGAACCAATATGCTGGAAGTCCTTTCCGCCGACTATATCCGCACCGCGCGGGCAAAGGGGCTTTCCGAGAAAAAGGTTATTTACCATCACGCATTCCGCAATACGCTGATCCCCATCGTCACCATCGTGGGCGGCTCGCTGCCGGGTCTTTTCTCCGGCGCGCTGATCACAGAGACGCTGTTCGGCATCAGCGGCATCGGTTACGTTTCCTACCAGTCCATGATCGGCGGAGACATTCCGTTTTCCATGTTCTATATGGTATTTCTCGCGGTGCTCACGCTGCTCGGCAACCTGATCGCCGATATTCTCTACGCCGTGGTCGATCCGCGCGTCAGAATCGCATAAGGAGGGCATGAAGATGAAAGAATTCAAACAACCCCCCACCCATATGAACGCCGTTCCCCAGAGAGCGGCCGAAATCACTGCGGAGCGCAACATGGAAAAGACGAAAGCCATGGAAGAAAAGGACCGGAAAGCAAACGGCGCACGGCAGGAAGAACAGTATTCCTTAAACGACGACCGCCGCGTGAAGGTCCTTTCCCCCGGCGCCCTGGTCGCGAAGCGTTTCTTCCGTAACCGCCTAGCAGTTACGGGACTGGCCGTGCTGATTTTTATGTTTGTCTTTTCTTTCCTCGGCGGGCTTGTTTCTCCCTACGGTGAAAAACAGATTTTTTACCGCACGGACGTGACCAACAAGGAATACGCAAGCGTTGTCACAAACGATGAATACCGCTATGCATCGAACGATCCCGTATTCTCCGGCGTGGCGCTGGCGCAGTCCGGTCTTGCGATCTCTCAGGATAAGGACGCTTACGAGTACGGCGGCGTCTCCTTCCAGATCACCCAAGAGGGCAAAGAACTGTATTCCGTTTGGGCAAACGGCGGCGTTGTCGGACTTGTGTATAAAGATATCGTCAACGCTTCATCAGACACGATAAACGAAAATGACTTTGACTTTTTATACGGCGCATTAAAAGCGTATGCAGGCGAAGAAAAAAACTTTACCTGGCAGGACCGCAGCTTTACCGTGAACCAAGACGGCGACGTGCTTGAAAACGGCGAAGAAGTCGCTTATATCAGCCGTTTTATCGTGCGGTCCGTTTATGAAGACGTTGTGATCACCAAGCAGTGGAAAACAGAACTGGAAGAAGCGCTGAACGACGGCAAAACCGTATTTGAAATGACGGACGAAAACGGCGACGTTTACGAGTATAAAATCAGCTATGACGCGTACCGTAAATCCTATTCCGTAAAACAGGGCAAAGATACGACCGTAATCGATACCTTCTCCTCCCCCACCGCAGAGCACTGGTTCGGCACCGACGGCTACGGTATGGATATGCTCACACGACTTATGTACGGCGGCCGCGTTTCCCTGATCATCGGCTTTATCGTTGTGTTCATTGAGAGCTTTATCGGCGTGATCTTCGGCGGCATTTCCGGCTACTTCGGCGGCTGGGTAGACAACCTGATCATGCGTATCGTGGATATCTTCTACTGCATCCCCTCCACGCCGCTGCTGATCATCCTCGGCGCCATGATGGACGCTTATAACGTAGATCCCAAGATCCGCATGCTGTACCTGATGCTGATCCTCGGCTTCCTCGGCTGGCCCGGCATTGCGCGTCTGGTCCGCGGACAGATCCTTTCGCTGCGCGAGCAGGAATTTATGACGGCAACGGAAGCAACCGGCATCCGCGTTTCCCGCCGGATCTTCCGCCACCTGATCCCCAACGTCATCCCGCAGCTGATCGTGGCCATGACCATGGGCCTTGGCTCTACCATCATTCTGGAGGCAACGCTTTCCTTCCTCGGCCTCGGCGTACGCTTCCCCTTCGCTTCATGGGGCAATATCATCAACGCAGTCAACGATACGCACGTTTTGACCTCATACCTGTTTGTCTGGATCCCGGCCGGTGTTTTACTGCTGCTGACCGTGCTCGCGTTCAACATCGTCGGCGACGGTCTGCGCGACGCGTTCGATCCGAAAATGAAGAGATAAGGAGGGGGAAAAATGGCAAAAAAAGCTGAAGGATATCTTTCCGCGAAGGAATCCCGCCGGATCTCCAAAGAAAACCGGAAAGTCACCAATAAATTTGAAAAACAGCATAAACGGAAAAACGTACCGGAAGAGAGTTATCTTACCGAAATGGAGGATCCCACGAATACGCTGGAGATCCGCGACCTGCACACCTACTTTTTTACGGACGTGGGCACTGTGAAAGCCGTGGACGGCGTAACATTTGACGTACCCGCAGGCAAAACCGTGGGCGTGGTCGGCGAGTCCGGCTGCGGCAAATCGGTAACCAGCCTTTCCATCATGCAGCTGTTGCAGCGGCCGCAGGGGCAGATCGTGTCCGGCGAGATCCGCATAAACCTCGGTGACAAGGCATACGATATCGCAAAAACGCCGATCGAGGAAATGCAGCACCTGCGCGGCAACAACATTTCCATGATCTTCCAGGAGCCAATGACAAGCCTGAACCCCGTATTCAGGATCGGCGCGCAGATCGACGAGGTGCTTCAACTCCACAACCCAAAAATGTCGAAATCCGATATCAAAAAACGGTCCATCGAGCTGTTGGAGATGGTGGGCATCGCCAACAGCGAGGGCGTATATAAAATGTACCCGCACGAATTATCCGGCGGTATGCGGCAGCGCATCGTGATCGCGATGGCATTGGCGTGCAACCCGAAGCTGATCATCGCGGATGAACCCACCACCGCGTTGGACGTGACCATTCAGGCACAGATATTAGACCTTTTACGGCAGTTAAAGGACAAGATCAACTCTTCCATCATGCTGATCACGCACGATTTGGGCGTGATCGCGGAAATGGCGGATTACGTGGTGGTCATGTATGCCGGCAAGGTCGTGGAAAAGGGCACGGCGGAGGATATTTTCGCACATCCGTCACACCCCTACACGATCGGCCTGATGGCCTCCAAGCCGGTAGTCGGCAAAAAGGTGGATAAGCTTTATTCCATTCCCGGCAAGGTACCGAACCCCGTCAACATGCCGAACTACTGCTACTTTAAGGATCGCTGTGAAATGTGCGTAGCAAAATGCGACGGAGAATATCCCTGTGAAATCAGCCTGTCGCCCACACATAAAGTCAGCTGCTACAGATATATGGGGGAGGTTAAGGACAATGGCTAAGAAGAAAAAACAAGATTTTACGCCGATCACGCCCGATCCGCAGTATATCCTGCAGGTCAACGCGCTGAAAAAGTACTTCCCCATCAAATCCGGCATGCGCGTCGTCGGACAGGTCAAAGCCGTTGACGGCGTTACGTTCAACTTAAAGCACGGCGCAACCATGGGCCTTGTGGGTGAATCCGGCTGCGGCAAAACCACCACCGGACGTGCCATTTTACGGCTTTCCGGCGATAAAACAGACGGGCAGGTGCTGTTTGAAGGCAAAGAGGTCTACGACCTCAACCCGACGGAAATGCGCGCGCTGCGCACGAAAATGCAGATCATCTTTCAGGACCCGTTTTCCTCCCTCTCCCCCAGAATGCCGGTCGGCGAGATCATCGGAGAGGCGGTGCGCGAGCACGGTCTGGTAAAGAAAGAGGAATTCAACGACTATATCGAAAACATAATGGAAAACTGCGGCCTGCAGGCGTATCACCGCAACCGTTATCCGCACGAGTTCTCCGGCGGCCAGCGGCAGCGCATCTGCATAGCCCGCGCGCTTGCACTCAACCCCCGGTTTATCGTCTGCGACGAGCCCGTCTCCGCGCTGGACGTTTCCATCCAGGCGCAGATCATCAATCTGCTGAAAGAACTGCAGGAAAAATACAAGCTGACGTACCTGTTTATCTCCCACGACCTCTCCGTGGTGGAACATATTTCAGACACGGTCGGCGTCATGTACCTGGGCAGCCTTGTGGAGTACGGCGACACGGACGATATTTTCCGCAATCCCCTGCACCCGTACACCAAAGCGCTGTTTTCCGCCATTCCGGTGCCGGATCCCACAGTCCGCATGAACCGCATCGTACTGGAGGGCTCCATTCCCTCGCCGGCAAAACCGCCGGAGGGCTGCAAATTCCACACGCGCTGCGCAAACTGTATGGAGCGCTGCAAGTATGAAACGCCGGTACAAAAAGAAATCGAGCCCGGACATTACGTTGTCTGCCATCTCTACGATTAAGGTGGAATACTATGAACAAAAAGCAATACGATGACGACGACGGACGCGTAATCGCCGATATGAGCGGTGTGGAACGGGACAACCTTTTTCTTCCGCGCTTGCCGAAGAAAAAACAGAATGACGCTCAGTCTTCCGACGATTCCGCGCAGGAAGAGATCCCGCAGTATTCCCACGAACAGAAACGCGCGCTGTACGGCGGCGCGCTGACTGCAGCCGTACTGATCGCGCTGGTCTTTATCCTTGCCGCGGCGCTCGTGATCTTTCTGATCACCAGAATCCCTTATTGAATAATCAAAACGCCCGCCGCTGACGGCGGGTTTTTTGTAATGAAAGATTATAACATTTGACAAAAAAAGATCTTTTCGTTACAATAGAATCAATAAAACAAAAGCGAGGTCAAAACGGATATGAAAGGAAAAAAAGCGCCGGCTCTTCTTTTAAGCGTACTGCTGCTTTTCACCTGGGCCGTATTTGCAGCCGCCGAAGGGGATGCGCTGCCGGAAAGCGCGCACAATTACGAAAACAACGCAAACGAGACCTGGTTTTACTCGCTTGACGACGCGCCGAACGGCGTGGTAATCACCTTTTCCGAAGACACCTATGTGGAAGCAGGCTATGACCGCATTGAGCTGTATGACGAAAACGGCGGCTTTATCGGGAACTATTCCGGCGGCGATCTGGCAGGCGCCTCGGTCTATGTGCCGACGGTGGGGTTTTCGATCCTGCTGATAACCGACAACTCTGTTACCGCATACGGTTTTCGTATTACGGACGTACGTGCCGCCGCTGCGGACGAAGTGACTGCGGTAACCTACCACTCCTGTATGGACGACATCCAGGACGTGACCCTGACGTTTTGCTCGGCAATCGCGCAAACGGCGTCCCCGCCGGAATTTGAGCAGACGGGGTATTACCTTGCAGGCTGGGCGACAAAAGAAGGCGGCGACGTGCGTTTGGAGCCCTACGAGATCCCGACGGCCGGCGAACGCGAGCTCTGGGCAGTTTGGGTGAAGCTTTTGCTGGATGAAGACGAGATCTTCGATTTCAACAATTCAGGCTTTTACTTCAACGTAGACGGCAAAGAGCACTATTATATGACCAAAGAAAACTACCGCATGATGCAGCGCAATCTGTTTAAGACTTACGGACTCGGCCCCTACCCGACGCCGATCGTCTCCACAGTGCTTGCCACTTACCCGAATTGGGAATGGGAGGGCTCGTGCTACGGGATCTCCACAGTCACGGCGCTCCAGCATTTCGGACTGATCGACGTATTGTCTTTGCAGGGCGCCGAAAACATGGCGCAGATGCAGCCGGATGAAAACTTGATCAGTTACATCAACTATTATCAGTCCCAGGTCGCCACAAGCTGGCTGACCGAGAACAAGGCGTCCGTTCCCGGCAGCGCTCTTTACAAAACGCAGCTGCAAAACATGTTCCAAAGCGTACAGGACGGCAAGCTTGTCATGTTTACATTTTATTCCGGCGCGCCGCTTGTCTCCAACGGCCATACCGTTTTGCTGACCGGCGCATACACCAACGCCGCCGGCGAGCATGTGCTGATCGCCTATGACAACAATGATCCCTGGGCATACGGCGAAGCATACGGCGTACAGTTTACGATCTCCGCCGACTGGTCTTCGATCGGCACGGAAAAATACTATGACGGCAAGCTCAAAGCCATCCACTGGACAAACGACTTTTCACAGTTTACGTCCTTTGACATCAACGGCGACGGGTCTATGCTCAAATGGCACCAGACCTACTTAAGACATCTGTTCCGGGGCTTCCGGGTCCTGTTCCGGACGCTGCAAAACCTGTTTCGCCGCTGAGCGGACCGATCCGACTGAAAATGGGGGCTGTCTTTCAGGAGACGGCCCCTTACATCAAACGATTTGGAGAAAAACATGAAAGACGACCCGGAAGTATTCCAAAAGGTTGAACGCAGTATCAACAAAAAATACCGCGATGAGATTTGGGCGCCGTTTATCGGCGCGGTCAAACGCTACAAGCTGATTCAGGCAAACGATAAAATTGCCGTCTGCATTTCGGGCGGCAAGGACTCCATGCTGCTTGCCAAACTGATGCAAATGCTGCAGCGGTTCAGCGAGGTCCCGTTTGATCTCGTATATCTCGTCATGGATCCGGGGTATAACGCAGAGAACCGCCGGAAAATTGAAGAAAACGCAGCGCTTTTGCAGATCCCCATTACCGTATTTGAAACCAATATTTTCAACGTCGCCAACAAAACGGAAAAAAATCCATGCTATCTCTGCGCAAAAATGCGGCGCGGCCACCTCTACGCAAAAGCAAAGGCGCTCGGCTGCAATAAAATCGCGCTGGGACACCATTTCAGCGACGTAATCGAGACCACCGTCATGGCGATGTTTTACGGCGCGCAGCTGCAGGCGATGCTGCCCAAACTCCACAGCACAAACTTTGAGGGCATGGAGCTGATAAGGCCGCTTTACTGCGTACATGAGGACAGTATCCGCGCATGGGCGCGCTACAACCAGCTGGAATTCATCCAATGCGCCTGCCGCTTTACCGAGCAGTGCGCCGGGCAGGACGGCACGGGCGCTTCCAAACGGCAGGAGGTAAAATCGCTGCTTCGCACCTTAAAGCAGGACAACCCCGACATTGAAAAAAGCATATTCGCAAGCATCCACGCCGTTTGCCTGGATACCTTCCCGGCGTATAAAACAAACGGAGAAACACATTCTTTTCTCGAAAAATTCGACTGAGACAACTTTTATACGGCATAGCAGAACCGCGGCGCAAACAAAGGCTCCGCGGTTTTTTCATAAGAAAGGGGCCGGATCATCCTCACGGAGATCCGGCCCAAGCGATGCAGATTTGTTTTATTTGGATCCTACGATGCCCTCAAAGAACTCGACGATGGATTTGATGATCCGCTTGATCCACTCAAGGAAGCCTGCGGGCGTAAAGATCTTTTTGCTTTCGAAATCTTTTCTGATTTCAAATTCGCCGGTGCGCTCGCCGCTGAAATCATTGATACCGGTAATGATCACACGGGCGGTACCGACTTCGGTATTGTTTTCATAGGACACTTCATAGTCCTGGCCCTGTACCAGCTCCTGCCCTCTCCACATAACGGTCACGGGCGGGGTAAGCGGCTCGCCGGTGTAGGTGACGGTGTCAACATACACGTCGGCCTCTTCCATATTCTTTCTGATCTCGAACGTGGCGGTCACCGTTCCGTAATAATCCTTGTCACCGTGAATGATCACGGTGGCCGTTCCGGGCTCGACGTTATCCCTGTATTCGACCCAATAATCCGAGCCCTCGTACAAAGGCGTGCCGTTCAGCTCAACGGAAACGGCGGGACAGATCTCATAGCCGGTATAGAACTGATTTTCATCCACGGTAACCGTTGCGCCGGA
>JAFSXY010000008.1 GCA_017443805.1 Clostridia bacterium
CAGCTCCTTTAACTTCGTCTGCAAAAGCAAAAAGTCCTCCAGGCAGTCGCCTTTTTTGCGCGGGTCGCGCAAAAGCGCCGCCGGGTGGAACGTACCCATCAGCAGCGTACCGTTCCGGTCGTAAAATACGCCGTGCTCCTTTGTGACCCTGAAATCGGGCGAGATGATCACCTGCGCCGCAATGCGTCCTACGCAGACGATCACACGCGGACGCATGATTTTGACCTGCTCCCGCAGATAGGGCAGACAGGCCTCGGTCTCCTCGGGTTTCGGGTCGCGGTTCTTCGGCGGCCGGCATTTTAAGATGTTGGCGATGTAAACGTTTTCTTTTCTTGAAAGCCCGATGCTGTTAAGGTAGAGGTCCAGCAGCTGTCCGCCGCGTCCCACAAACGGTTCGCCCTGCAGGTCTTCGTTTTCTCCGGGCGCTTCTCCTATAAAAAGGATCCCCGCCTGCGGATTGCCTACGCCGAATACGACGTTTGTGCGGCTTTCACAAAGCGGACAGTTTTTGCAGTCTTCGCACTGCTTGCGCAGCGCGTCCAGCGATGCGGTCATGTTTTTTCCCTCCGATCCGGTCCTGAAACCGAAATAATAGGATAATATAGTTTTTTTTATATTATAGCTGAAAAAAAAATATTGTCAAATTATACAAAAATTTCTTAAAAATTTTTTGCATAAGGTATTGACTTATGCGGCTTTATCCTGTATAATAGCGACTGTAAATCCCCAAATGACGGGTGAATTATGTATATTTAGGCCTTTCCGGGTAAGGGGAAGCCTGTAATATAGAAAACACAAAGATAAAGGAAGGTCCTGAAAATGAAAATTGCAAAAAAAGCACTTGTAGTTCTGATGGTCGCTATGATGGTGGCTTCTATGAGTGCAATGGCTTTCGCAGCCGGTGGACAGTATGCTCTGACTGCTTCTGCAGAAGACGGCGTTGTGGAACTGCACGTCTATGCGAAGGACGCAATCGGTCTGAAGTCTGCTGACATGACCATCACTTATGATGCTGCTGTTCTTGAGTACGACTACACCGAAGATGGTGCGGATGCTGCACAGGTTGGCGATACCAAGTCCAACTCCTTCTCCAGTGAGCTGAACGCCGGTACTGCCGGTACCATCGAGTATTCGTTCTATTTCAAAACCGAACTCGTGAGCAAGGATGATTTTGCTGCCGACGCCAAGAAAAACAAGACTGTTGACATCAATGCCGAGAATTTTGAGGCCGGTATCATCTACTTCAACGTGAAGGATGAGAATGCAACCAGCACAGTCATTACCGTAGCTTCCAAGAACGAGGGTGTTAACGGCGGTAATGTGACCGTTACACTGAAGGAAGAGCCCGCCAGCGAGGAGAAGCCCAGCGAGGATGAAGAGGCTTCCAAGAAGGCTGAGGAAGAGGCTTCCAAGAAGGCCGCCGAAGAGGCTGCTTCCAAGAAGGCTGCTGAAGAGGCTTCCAAGAAGGCCGCTGAAGAGGCTTCCAAGAAGGCTGCTGAAGAAAAGACCACAAAGGCTGAAGAGAAGACCACAAAGGCTGAAGAGAAGACCACCAAGGCTCCCTCCACCACCAAGGCTGCTCAGAAGGACGGCGGCGTGAACACCGGCGACAACATGGCGCTGGCTGCTGCTGCAGGCGTTGTTGCTCTTGCGGGTGCTGCGTTTGTTCTGACCAAGAAAAGAAAGTAATTTAACTTAAAACTTTTTGCAGTTTTAATTAAAGGGTTCCGGGACTATCCGATTGGATAGTCCCTTTGCCTTTTTGCGGCAAAACCGTTTTTATGAAAAAACGTCCTGTGATTGCAGGGCGTTTTTTGATTCTATTTCGGATTTTAACATACGCCTGTAGGGACGATTACCATGTCCGCAATGCAGGAGGGAAATAAAATTGCTGCGCCAGTATGCGACGATCATTTTTTTGGAATCGCACGGTAGCACGGGCTTTAAGGATGATTGGATCGTATTTTATTTTTGCCTTCATCTGCCACCGGCAGCGGCAAAAATAAAAATCAGTGCCGTCTCCGAGGACAAAACAAACATCAATCGGCAACGTGGGTATTTGAAGATAGTTTGAATTTCTGAGACGGCACTCCAGGTGCCGTACTACCGTGCGTGCAAAAAAGTTTTTAATCCCTGAAATCGGGTTTTTCAAAAAAACGGTTATATTTTCTCTGAAAAAAACGGGTGCGTCGCGGAAAAAGCGGCACACCCGTTTTACCTTGTTCTTCGCGGACGATTGGTAATCGTCCCTACAGGGTTAGATTTCGCCTCCGGCGAAAATATCGATAATAAAACCATAACGCAAAACGTTTTCCTACAGTACCAGCCGCTGATTGCTAACTGCTAATCGCTAATCAGTCAGGATCACGGCCGTTTCAGACGGAATGATCACGGCGTCGCCGTCTTTGGTCCCGCCGTAAATGCAGGCCATATCGCGCATATCCGTATTCAGCACGTAACGGATCTCGTCCGGATTCTTATTTGAGATCACCGCAAGGCGGCGTTTTCCCGGTGCATAACGTAAAAAGGCGATGCAGCCGAGTGTGGCGGAAAGCGGATAAAAACCGCCGTCCTGTAGAACGTCGTGGTCTTTGCGGATTTTTCCGAGCAAACGGAAGAAGTCCTGCAGATCCGTATCTTCTTCGCCCCATGGGAAGAAAGCCCTGTTAAAGGGGTCTTTTGCGCCAAGCATGCCTGCTTCATCTCCATAGAACAAAGACGGGATGCCGGGAAGCGCATAGTTGACGATGTTTGCGAGTTTCAAAAGCTTTTTTGCGTGTGCAAGCTGTGCGGGCGTATAGCGCAGGTCTGCCTGTTCACCGCGCGAAAGGCGGTCGACGTTTACGCCGGTGAGCGCCGTGAGGATGCGCTGCGTGTCGTGCGAGCCCAAAAGGTTCATGCAAACGTTCATCGCCTGCGGCGGATAATTGAGAACAACGGAATAAACTGCATCCATAAACCGCGGCGCGTCGCCGGTGAGCGCGAAGCGAAGTACGGCGTTCCTGAATGGATAATTCATCACGCCGTCCAGCTGTCTGCCGTCGAAGTAGCGGCGACGGCCGCCGTGGCTGATTTTGTTGCTGGCGTCTTCCCAGACTTCCCCAAGCAGGAGTTTTTCTTCGCCGTTGCGTTTGACCGCCGTACGGACCGCGTCCAGGAACGCGTCAGGAAGCTCGTCTGCAACGTCCAGACGGAAACCGTCCGCGCCGAGGGAAAGCCATTTGTCGATCACGCCGCCTTCCCCCGTAATAAACGCGGTAAAAGCGGGATCCTCTTCGTTGACCTCAGGCAGCGTATCTATGTTCCACCAGCAGGCGTAGCTTCCGTCTGCGCGGAAACGGTACCAGCTGTCATAAGGGGAACCTGCACGCTGCCATGCACCGGGGGCAGGGTAACGGCCGTATTTATTGAAATAAATGCTGTCGTCGCCTGTATGGCTGAATACGCCGTCCAGAATGACCTTGACGCCGAGACCGTGCGCCGTTTTGCAAAGCGCGGCAAAATCAGCCTCCGTTCCGAGCAGCGGATCGATCTTTAAGTAGTTCGCCGTGTTGTAGCGGTGGTTGGAATGCGCCTCAAAAATGGGGTTCAGATAAAGAATATCCGCGCCGAGTCCGGCGATATAGGGCAGTTTTTGCCGGATACCCTCCAGATCGCCGCCGAAGTAATCGTTGTTGGTGATTTTGCCTTCGGTGTCCGGTTTATAGACCGGCAGATCGTGCAGGTCCGTATGCAGGACGCGGTCCTGCGGCACGCCCGTTTTCGGTTTGCCGGAAGCAAAAAAGCGGTCGGGAAAGATCTGGTAGATCACGCCGCCCTTAAAGCAGTCCGGCGTTTGGAAGGCAGCGTCGTAAACGGTCAGCTGCCAGAGCTCGGTGCCGTCTACCGCGGCGCAGCGGGAAGACGCCTGCTTCTTCAGGACGGTCACGCCCCAGCCGGTCTCAAATTCGAACCAGTAAAAATACAGGCCGCAGGGGAGAGAGATCTCTTTTCCCCACCACTCGTCCCGGTCGTCGGTGCTCTCCCATTCCATGGGGATCGTATCCGCTTCTTTGCCGTCGGCCTGCAGGCGCAGCGCACAGCGGAAAACACCAAAGGAACGCGGCAAAACAAGCCGCAGCCGCACGGGATCCCCCGCGGCCACAGCTCCGGTTATGGATTTGTGCCAGGTTTTGGTGTCGTCAAAGGCGGTCATAGTTTGTGTTTGTTTATTTCAGTGCGGTTGCGTGCCAGATGTCGCGCGCATAGTCTGCGATGGAGCGGTCCGCCGAGAAAAACCCGGCGCCCGCAATATTCATTAAAGACATCCGCATAAAGCGGTCCTTATCTGTGTAAAGCGATTCCGCCGTCTGCTGCGCGAGCCGGTAATCGGTAAAGTCCGCCAGCACCATATAGGGATCGTGATGCTTCAGCGTTTCGCCGATCTCCGGAAAGCTGCTGCCGTTCCACTGATGGGAATTGAGATAATCCAGCGTCTCTTTCAATTCATAATTGTTGTTGTAATAACGCTGCGGGTCGTAACCTGCGTGTTTCAGGTTCTGCGCTTCCGGCGTGGTCATGCCGAAGATGATGATATTCTCTTCGCCGACCTGCTCAAAGATCTCAATGTTGGCGCCGTCCATCGTACCCAGCGTCACCGCGCCGTTGATCATCAGCTTCATGTTGCCCGTACCGCTGGCCTCCGTACCGGCAAGGGATATCTGCTCGCTGATCTCGGCCGCCGGCATCAGCCGTTCCGCCATGGTGACGTTGTAATCTTCCAAAAACAGCACCTTCAGATACCGGTTGACGGTCGGGTCGCTGTTGATGGTCTTGGCAAGCGCCGAAATAAAGCAGATGATCTTTTTTGCCAGATAGTAGCCGGGCGCCGCCTTAGCGCCGAAGAGATAGGTGTGCGGGACCCAGTCTCCGTTGGGATCGTTTTTGATTTGAATATATTTATATAAAATGTTGAGTGCGTTTAATTCCTGCCTTTTGTACTCGTGCAGGCGCTTGACCTGGACGTCAAACAGCGACGCGGGGTCCAGTTTTTCGCCGGTGGTCTCAAAAACGTGTTTGGCAAAGCGTTCCTTGTTTTTCAGCTTGATATCCGCCAGCATGCCGAGTACTTCTTTGTCGTCCGCAAAGGCGGCAAATTTTTTCAGCTCCGAAGCGTTTTTGATAAAACCGTCATCGATTTTTTCTGTGAGCAGCTTCGTCAGATCCGGGTTTGCCTGACACAGCCAGCGGCGGTGCGCGATACCGTTGGTCACGTTGGTGAATTTTTCCGGCGTCAGACGGTAAAAGTCATTAAAGACGCTGTCTTTGAGGATCTGCGAGTGCAGCGCCGACACGCCGTTGACGCTGTGGCAGGCGGCAACGCAGAGATTTGCCATTTTGACCGCGCCGCCGGAGATGATTGCAGTGCGTTCCACGTAGGAAGCGTCGTGCGTGTTCTCCCAAACGAAATACCGAAAGCGGTTGTCGATCTCTTTAATGATCTGATAGATGCGCGGCAAAAGCCGGCGGATCAGTTCTTCGCTCCACTTTTCCAGCGCCTCCGCCATGACGGTATGGTTCGTATAGGCGACGGTGGCGATCACGATCCGCCAGGCGTCGTCCCAGCCGTAGCCGCATTCGTCCAGCAAAATGCGCATCAGCTCGGGGATCACAAGCGTGGGGTGCGTATCGTTGATCTGAATGGCCACCTTTTCGGGCAGCGTTTCAATCGTGCCGCCGTGGTGCAGGTGGTTGTGGATGATGTCCTGCACGGAGGCGGAGACCAAAAAATACTGCTGGCGCAGCCGCAGGCTCTTACCCTCCGGATGGTCGTCCGCGGGATATAGGACCTTGCTGATGGTTTTTGCCATGGCGTCCCGCTCAATTGCCTTCAGGTACTGCCCTTCATTAAACAGCGCCATGTCCATGCCGGGCGCCTCGGCGCTCCACAGACGCAGAACGCTGACGCATTTGCCGTCCTTGCCGGAGACAAACATGTCGTGCGGGACGGCGCGGATAACGTTTGCGTTGCGGATCTCTACGGCATGGTGGCCGTTGTCCCAGCTGTCATGCACCTCGCCCTCAAAGCTGATATTGACGGCGCTTTCCTCTCTGTCGGACAGCCAAACCTCGCCGCCGGGCAGCCAGAAATCGGGAAGCTCCGTCTGCCAGCCGTCCACAAGTTTCTGTTTGAAAATGCCGTACTCGTAAAGGATGGAGTAGCCGCGGGCGGGGTAGCCGCCGGTGGCCAGACCGTCCAGATAACAAGCGGCAAGCCGTCCCAGACCGCCGTTGCCGAGGCCCGCGTCCGGTTCACAGTCGTAGAGTTTTTCCAGATTGACGCCGTATTTCTGCAGCACCTTTTCGAACACGCCTGTCAGATTCAGGTTATACAGGTTGTTTTTTAAGGATCTGCCCATTAAAAATTCCATAGACAGATAGTAAATTCTTTTTGCGCCGTTTTTGTCCGCACGGACGTTGAAGTCCGCCCGGATCTGCGCCATTTGATCCTTGAGGATCATGGCGATCGCGCGGTAAAACTGGTCATATGTGGCGTTTTCGGCTGTTACGCCGAAATAGTGCAGCAGCCGGTTCTCCAGCAGGTCCTTTGCCTGTGTTTGTGTCAGCATCGGTTTCATATTTGCCTCCGGACGGTTGTTACAGGTCCGTCTCCCCGTAAATTTTATGCAGAACCTCCAAAAAATGTTTTTGTTATCCGCAATAAAAATATTTTTTTGTTTATTTTATACTATTATTGCCATAAAAACAAGCCCTAACAAGAAAAAAAGACAAAACCGCAGATAAAAGGTTTTCCTTCATCTGCGGCTTTGCCTAAAGAAAGGGGTCCTGTCTATAAATGAGGGGAGATCAGGTTATGATTCCGGACGCGTTTCGTCTGTTTCCGGCGCATCGGGTACGTCCGGAACTTCCGGTGCTTCCGGCTGCACGGGAGCGTAGGGGGCTTCCTGCGGTGCGGCGGGTGTTTCAGCCGGCTGCTCCGGCACGTAAGGCGCGGTCTGGACAGGCTGCTCGGGCGTTATGGGTGTATAGGGCGTATACGTCTGCGGGGCCTGCGGCTGCTGATTTGCAAAACCCTGATTTGCGGACTCCGGCTGATAGGGCGCATGTCCTTCCGGCGCGTATGCGGGCGGCTGCGTTCCGGCAAAGCCGTTGGCTGCCGCGGCGGTCTCCTGTGCTTTCTGGATGTTTTTGCCGGAGACCTCGTTGAAGAACTGGGCCTCGGCAGCATTGAGATACGGCGCAAGGAATAAAAAGCCGATGCCGGCGGTCAGAATGCAAAGCAGGTACCAGCCGAAAAAGCTCAGACCCAGGCAGAACAGTCTGCCGCAGTTGTCCCGCATCATCTTTTTGGAGAGGTTGAGCGCCTCCGAGGGCTTCATTTCCGGGTGCTCCGCCAGAATGTAGGGCGCCATGGAGTACCGTAAAGCCGCAATGATACCGGGAATGACGAACAACAAGCTCCACAGGAAAACAAAGATGCCGATCAGAAGCTCCAGCACAAGGGCGTTGACGAAGTAACGGTAGGGCTGGAACAGTTGTCCGAGATTCGGATTGTTGCGGTCCGCCAGATGGACGAAGTAGTTGGCAAGTCCGACGGATAACGGGCAGACAAGCAGGAGGGCAACAAGCGAGAAAGCGGTTGCGCCGGGGTGGAAGTTTGCCTGTATCAGCCTGAAATCAAAGCCGGAACCGAGGCGGGTGATCTGCGAAACAACGTCCCGTATCGAGGCTGCGGAGGAAAAGCCGGACGCAATGCTGCTCAGTGCGGAAAAAATAACGACCGTCAGCAGTGCGTAGCCGTATTCACCGGTCAGAGAAGCCCTGGCGCGTCTTCTAAATTCTTTTGCGTTCATAAATTCAGATCCTTTCTGCTGAAAGCGAGTCAAACAGGTTTTCAGCCTTTGTAATGATCACCGAGGCGATGTAGGTGAGCGTCATCACCGTCAGGGCTGCGGACAGCTTTTCTTTTGCGCCGGGATACGGTTCGCTGTAATCCGTCAGCGTGCCGGCAATACACGCCCGCACCGCGTCAGCTTCGGTAATATTTTGCAGAAGAACGTCGTCCACGATCGTGCAAAGCCGGGAATAAAGCTCCGAATCGGGGATGATGTCGTCGTTCCTGTCATCCGCGCTGCCGTTGATATACCGCAGCAGGCAGGCGATTTTTTCAAGCTGCATGCCTTTTCGCAGCATATTGATTACTAAAATCCGCGCAAGATGCGGTTCATGGTACCGTTTTTGTTCCGGATGGGCGACCCAGCCGCGCTTGATCCAATTTTGCACTGTCGTCGGCTCCAGCCCCGCGATCTCACAGACCTGAGACAGCGTGAGCCCACGCGTGGCGATGAACAGCGGCGCAAAATTCGCAAAACCGTAGCGGATGTTTCCCTCCTGCGCCGGAAGAACGGTACCGGGCAAGGTGGTCATTACTCTGTCACATCATTTCATCTATTTTGTTCTTTGATGTTATGATTATATCACAGGTTCAACCGACTGTCAATAGTGTTTTTAAAAATGTCTGAAAACAATCGTGCGTCTGTATTTAAAAAACCTTTTATTGACAATAAGCGGATCGGAAAATATAATAGAAGCATATCATAACGAAGGGACAGATCCGGATGAAGGAAAAACTGGTTCTCGGCTTTTATAATATTTTAAGCTGGATCGTGTGGTCCGCGATTATCTGCGGGATCTTTTTTGTGATCTTTTTGTTTTTCACCGGCGCAAAGCGGCAGCCGACGTTTACGCTGTATTCCGCCGCGCTGACGGCTGTGGAACCGGACGACGCCGTTTTGGCCGAGCACGGGTACGGCGGGGAAAACTGGTATCGGCTGACGCTGGACATGAATGTGGCCGGTTCCGCGCTCTCGCCGTACAGTTATATCGTAAAAGGGTTTCGGCTGATCGGCAACGATACGTTGCGCTACGGCTATACGGGGTTTATTGTAACCGAAGATGAAATCGTCTATTCCAGGGCCGATCCGGCAGATTATTCCGTTTCGTACTATGTGAACGCACCGGGCGGAAGGGATCTTTTGGAGCGTGAGCTGAAAACTGCGGGCTTCGGGGTGGACCATATCTGGCAGCAGCTTGGTTTTTTCAAGTCTGAGTTGAACGCCGACGTACCGCATTTTTATCTCAGTGAGTTCAGGACGTAGAGCGGCCGCAGAACGTCCGCGGCGATATATTTTGCCTGCGGCAAAATGTTTCGGAAAACGCTGACGCGTTTTGATTTTATTATGAGCAAAGCGAATAACAAGGTTCTGCCGCAACGCGGCAGGTTCTTATATCCCTACTCCTTACTCCCTGACCCCTGCCCCCTCAATATCATTCCAATGAAAAAACCACTCGTGCAGAGTGGTTTTTCTGATATCGGACAGCTATTTTTTCTTCTTTCCGAAGATGTTTTTGCTTTTATCGTCGCCGTAATTGCCGCGGTTGCCGGGGTTTAGGTCTTCGTCGAAGGCGCGCAGCAGTTCTTTTTGTTTTTCTGTCAGCTTTTTGGGGACCTGCACGTTTACCCGTACCAGCTGGTCGCCGCGGCCGCGTCCGTTGAGGACCGGAATGCCGCGGTCCTTCAGCTTGAACACGTCGCCCGGCTGCGTACCGGCAGGCACGGCATATTTCACGTCGCCGTCCAGCGTGGGCACAACAACCTCGCTGCCCAGCGCCGCCTGCGCGTAACTGACGGTGGTCTCGAACCAAACGTTAAAGCCGTCGCGTTCAAAGTAAGGATGCCGCCGGACGTTTACGCCTACCCGCAGATCGCCGGCGGGACCGCCGTTTGCGCCCTTATTGCCCTGACCGCGGATGTTCATGGACTGGCGGTCGTCGATGCCTGCGGGAATATTCACTTCAATGCGCGCGGGATGGCGGATACGGCCGGTGCCCTTGCATTTTGTGCAGGGGTTGGGAATGATCGTGCCCTTGCCGCCGCAGCGGGGGCAGGGACGCTGCATCTGCATCACGCCGAGCATGGTGCGCTGCTGCGTGCTGATTTGTCCGCGGCCGTTGCAGTCCGGGCAGGTCTGTGTGGTCGTACCTTTTGCGGCGCCGGTACCCGAACACTGGTCGCACACTTCGATCCGGGGGACCTCCACCGTTTTTTTGCAGCCCTTGGCGGCTTCCTCAAAGCTGATGGTTATGTTGGTCTGGATATCGCTGCCGCGCTGCGGCGCGTTTGGATTGGTCCGGCCGCCGCCGAAGCCGCCGCCGAAAAAGCTGGAGAAAATATCTCCCACGTCAAAACCGCCGAAGCCGTCAAAGCCCGCGCCGTCTGCGCCGAAATTCGGATCCACACCCGCGTGACCGTAACGGTCGTACCGCGCGCGCTTGTCCGCATCGGACAGCACCTCGTAGGCTTCGTTGACCTCTTTGAACTTTGCTTCGGCCTCCTTGTCTCCGGGATGCAGGTCCGGATGATACTCTTTTGCCATTTTACGGTAGGCTTTTTTGATTTCATCTTCGGAAGCGCCCTTTTGGATGCCCAGGACCTCGTAAAAATCTCGTTTGTCTGCCATCGTTACCTCCGTTTACAAGAGGGGATGGGCAGGACACAGCTTTTTTTCTGCGCCCTGCCGCTTTGTTTTGATTATTCGTTTACGTCCGTATAGGGCGCGTCGTAGTAATCGTCGCCGCCCGGGGCGTCGCCGGCTGCGCCCGTGTCGCCCGTAAAGCCTGCGCCGGGGTCGCCTGTGAAGCCCGCGCCTGCGCCGGGATCGCCCGCCGGGTTGGCGGTTTTGTACAGCTGTTCGCTGACCTCATAGAAGATCTTGGTCAGCTCGTCCTGACGGGATTTGATCAGATTGATATCCTCGCCCTTGAGCGCCTCTTTCAAGGCGTCCACGGCGGCGCCGATGCGGCTCTTGTCGCCGTCGGGGATCTTGTCGCCGGAGTCCGCAAGCAGCTTTTCAGTCTGGAAGACCATCTGGTCCGCGCCGTTGCGGATATCGACTTCTTCCTTGCGTTTTTTATCCTCTTCTGCAAAGCGTTCCGCGTCTTTAACGGCCTTTTCGATATCCTCTTTACTCATGTTGGAGGACGCGGTGATGGAGATCGCCTGCTCCTTGCCGGTGCCGAGGTCTTTTGCGGAAACGTGCACGATGCCGTTGGCGTCGATATCAAAGGTCACTTCGATCTGCGGGACGCCGCGGCGGGCGGGCAGAATGCCGTCCAGCATGAACATGCCGAGCGTCTTGTTGTCCTTTGCAAACTCGCGTTCGCCCTGCAGGACGTGGACCTGGACCGAGGACTGGTTGTCGGCTGCCGTGGAGAAGATCTGGCTCTTTTTTGTGGGAATGGTGGTGTTGCGGTCAATGATCTTGGTGCACACGCCGCCCAGCGTCTCAATGCCGAGGGACAGGGGCGTGACGTCTAAAAGCAGCAGGCCCTGCACTTCGCCGCCGAGCACGCCCGCCTGAATGGCGGCGCCGATGGCGACGCATTCGTCGGGGTTGATACCCTTGAACGGCTCTTTGCCGGTAAAGGATTTGACCGCTTCCTGTACGGCGGGGATCCTGGAGGAGCCGCCCACCATGAGCACCTTGTCGATCTCGCTGATCTTTAAGCCGGAATCCTGAATAGCCTGACGTACGGGACCCATGGTGGCTTCCACAAGGTCGCTTGTGATCTCATTGAATTTCGCTCTTGTCAGCGTAGTCTCCAGATGCTTGGGGCCGGTGGCGTCGGCAGTGATAAAGGGCAGACTGATGGTAGAGGTCGTCACTCCGGAAAGTTCGATTTTGGCCTTCTCCGCGGCCTCTTTAAGCCGCTGCATCGCCATTTTGTCGCCGCGCAGGTCAATGCCCTCGCTGCGTTTGAATTCGTCCGCCAGCCAGTCGATAATGCGCTGGTCGAAATCGTCGCCGCCCAGACGGTTGTTGCCCGCGGTGGCAAGCACTTCCTGCACGCCGTCGCCCATCTCGATGATGGAAACGTCGAAGGTGCCGCCGCCGAGGTCGTAAACCATGACCTTCTGGTCGGTCTCTTTGTCGATGCCGTAGGCAAGCGCGGCCGCCGTGGGCTCGTTGATGATCCGTTTGACGTCCAGACCTGCGATCTTGCCGGCGTCCTTGGTCGCCTGCCGCTGGCTGTCGGTGAAGTACGCGGGCACGGTGATGACCGCCTCGGTGACGGGGCCGCCCAGATAGCTCTCGGCGTCGTTTTTCAGCTTGCCGAGGATCATCGCGGAGATCTCCTGCGGGGTGTAAGACTTGTCGTCGATCTTCACTCTGTATTCCGAGCCCATCTGACGCTTGATGGAAGAAACGGTGCGGTCGGGGTTGGTGATGGCCTGACGTTTCGCGACCTGGCCGATCATCCTTTCGCCTGTTTTGCCGAACGCGACCACCGAGGGGGTGGTTCTGGCGCCTTCGGCGTTGGCAATGACGACGGGCTCGCCGCCCTCGATCACAGCCACACATGAGTTTGTAGTACCTAAATCGATTCCTATGACTTTTGACATATTCGTATCCTCCGTAGATTATTTTACTGTTTTATTTAATTGGCGACTTTGACCGTCGCGTGCCGGATGATCCGGTCGCCAAGCTTATACCCTTTTTGAAAAACGTCGGCCACCGTGTTTTCGCCCAGCTCTTCGTTTTCCTCGTGCATCACGCCGCTGTGCAGGTTCGGATCAAAGGGCTCTCCGGCTTCGCCGAAGGTCTCCACGCCAAGCGCTGCCAGGATCTCCAACAGCTGCTTGACAGTCATTTCGATGCCCTTTTTATAGCTCTCGGGATCGCTGTCAGCAGCGGCGGCGCGTTCAAAATTGTCGATCGCCGGTAAAAATTTTGCGATGGTTTCCGCCTTGACGTCGGCGTACAGCGCCTCTTTTTCTTTTTGCGACCGTTTGCGGAAATTGTCGTATTCCGCAAGGGTGCGCAGCCATTTGTCGTTTGCTTCGCTCAACTGTTTGCGCAGAGCTTCCGTTTCGTCCGGTTTTTCGGCTTCCGGTTCCTGTGCGGTCTCCGGCGCCGCTTCTTCCGTTGCCGGTTCTTCGGGCTCCGGCTGCTTTTTTTTCTTTTCTTTTTCTTTTTCTTTTTCAGCCATTGTAACTTGCTTCCTTTCAGGTATTGTCCTCTCCGGCGTCAAGATTGTCCGAAATCAGATTCCCCACGATGGTCCCCACGTATTTTACAAGGGGAATGGTGTGTGCGTAGTCGGTTTTTGTAGGGGCGATCACGCCGATGACGCCCGTGCCGCCGCCCGCGGAATATCCGGTGGTGATGATCGCGGTGTTCTGTAAAAAGGAGGGACGGTTCTCTCTGCCGATTTTCAGCTGGACCTTGTCGGTTTCCGGCGCGCCGAGCAGCGCGGTGATCCGGTCGCTGCGGGAGGCAAACTCAATGATCTGCGGCGCGTCCGCACGCAGCGGAGAGGCAAGCAGATTGGTGTAGCCTCTGAAGACCGTATCCGGGGAGGCGCACTCGTCGACCGCTTCGGCAAGGCTGGCAAGCAGGGGCGCCATATCCAGCGCACGCGCACCGAGCGACGCGGTGACGCTTTGCAGCCGCGCTTTTGTGACGTCGCCGCAGGCTGCGCCCGTAAAGTTTGCAGCCGCAACGTTGTAAAACAGCTCCAAAAGTGCGTAATCCGTTTTCTGTTCCAGCTTTGCGATCCTGCTTTTCAAAACGCCCGATGAGGTGGAGACAGCTACGAGCACGCTTTTGCCGCCCACGGGCATGACCTGCACGTTTTTGATCACGGCGTTTTCGGCGTACGGCGCGGCGGCGACGGCTGCTGCGCCGGTCAGCTCCGCGAGGATGTCGCAGGCGCTTGTGAGAATGCGCCGGGCGTCTCCCTCCGACTGGTCCATGGCGCTGAGTACACGAAAAATTTCCGAAGGCGACGGGCTGAAGCTTTTCAGCAGCCGGTCCACGTAGTACCGCAGGCCTTTGTCGGAGGGGATGCGGCCGGCCGAGGTGTGCGGCTGTTCCAAATAGCCCATTTCGCTTAATTCCGCCATTTCATTCCGGACGGTGGCGGAAGAGACCGTAAAGGGCAGCGCTGTAACGATCAGCTTGGAGCCGGTCGGTTCGCCCGTAGCGATGTAAAACTCAACAATGGCGGAAAGAATCAGTTCCTTTCGCTTGGAAAGTTCCGTATCGCTCCCCCCTTTTTTCAGCAGTCGTCTGTTCGGACTGCAATGCTCCGGTTTTTTAGCACTCGTGCTATTAGAGTGCTAACTTTATCTATAATATATCTCTTCCGGCCCTGTTTGTCAATAGTTTTTTTAAAAAAATTAAAAAAATTCCATGGGATACAAACTTTTTTGCCTCTCTTCTTTGTTCTGTGTAAAAAGTTGTGGACATTATCCCGTCATAGTGGTATAATCTAATGTGACTATTTATATTTTTATTTATATAAACCTGTTTGACGGAGTTGAGAAACAGAATGGAAGACCTTTCAATGCGCTGTTTTTTGTGCATGGAGAAAAAAGATGACCAAAACGTCTGCCCGCATTGCGGACGCGAAAAAGAGATCTCGCAGGAATCGGGGCTGCTGCCGCTCGGCAGTATCCTTTGCGGCCGGTATTATATCGGCAAAGCGCTGCGGAAGAACAGCGAAGGCGCAACGTACATTGCCTTTGATCTGCGGGAGAACCGAAAGTGCAGCGTGCGGGAGTTTTATCCGGAAGCACTGGCAAGGCGGGAGGACGACGGGCTTGGCGTACAGCCTGTGGCAGGCAGTGAAAATACGTTTTCCGATTGCCTGACCGCTTTCGGCGAGCTTTGGGGAAAGCTTGCGCGTCTGCGGGGACTTACCGCGCTGATCACCGTTTACGATTTGTTTTTTGAAAACAACACGACGTATGCCGTGTATGAGGAGACCGAAACCTACACGCTGCGGGATCATCTGCTTTCCGGCGGCGGCGGGTATCTCTCCTGGGAGCGCGCACGCATTTTGTTCATGCCGGTGCTTTCCACTGTGGGCACGCTGCACACCTCCGGCGTTGTGCACCGCGGCATAGAGCCGGACGCCTTTTTGATGACGGAGGACGGGAAGCTTCGATTGACCGGATTTTCCATTTCCGAGGCAAAGCTTTGCTACGGCGATCTGGATGCGGATGTGGCCGAAGGGTACGCGCCGTTGGAGATCTATTCCGATAAATATGAAGTCGGACCCTGGACGGACGTTTACGCCTTTACGGCGGTTTTATACCGTACGCTGATAGGCGCCAGACCCATTCCTGCTCCCGTGCGCGCGCAGAACGACCAGATGATGATCCCGGCGAAATTTGCCGAGCAGCTGCCGCCTTATGTGATCAACGCATTGATCAACGGCATGCAGATCGATCCCGACGCGCGTACGCGCAATGTGGAACAGCTGCGCAGCAATCTTTCCGCTTCTCCGCGGGCGGTCAGCGCTTCCGCCGATATTTACGGCGCAGGACAAAAGGCTGTTGTATCGTCGCGGGCCAATGACGTTTATAACCCCGGTATCCGTCGTCCGGCACAGCCGCAGCGTCCGGCACAGCCGCAGCGTTCGGCACAGCCGCAGCGTTCGGCACAGCCGCAGCGTCCCGTACAGCCGCAGCGTCCCGCGCAGCCGCAGCGTCCCGTACAGCCGCAGCGTCCCGTACAAAACGCCGCGCCGCGGCAGCAGAATGCCCAGTCCATAAAGAATGATTATGCCGGCGGGATGAGTCCTGCCGCCGAGCGTTTGCTGCTGGAACAGGCGCAAAAGGCAAAATTCCGCAGAAATCTGATCATTGTGCTTTGCGTCTTGCTTGCGCTCGCTTTGATCGGGCTTGCCGTCTTTGTGATCGGTATGCAGGAGAAAAACAAGCCGGGGGAGTCGGAAACCACATTGCTTGAGGTTGTGGTCGTTCCCGATTTTACGGGCGCCATGTACGATACTGTTGTCACGGACAGCTATTATTCCACCTATTTCCATTTTGTAAAGGTGGAGGAATACAGTCCTACGGTGCCGAAGGGCCAGATTATGTCCCAAAGCGTGCTTGCCACCACGCAGGTCAACCGGGGGCAGGAAGTGATCCTGTATATCAGCGCCGGACCGAAAACCATGACGGTTGAGGACGTCGCGGGCAAAACCTACGAGGAAGCGCTGGCCATTCTTGTGCCGCAGGGACTTATCTGTGAACGCCGCACGAAATACAACGACGGCACCCATGCGCCGGATACTGTTGCGGAGACGTTCCCCGCCGCCGGCACGCAGATCACGCAGGGCGATATGATCACCGTGATCCTTTGGGGCGCGCTGGAGGAAACCACTGCCGCGCCGACGGAGGCGACCGTTTATGCGGGAGAAAGCAATCCGGCGCAGAACAGCTCCGGTCTTTCCGGGCTGTCCGATCTGCTTGACGGCCTGTTCTGAGGCGAAACGCTGTTTCGGAAAGGATAATCGTTTTGGGTAATTATTTCAGTCTGCTGCGCGAGGATATCAACTGCATCCGGGAGCGGGATCCCGCGGCAACCTCGTTTTTGGAGATCATTCTGCTCTATCCGGGGCTGAAGGCCGTACGGTCGCACCGCAAGGCGCATTGGTTCTATACGCATAAAATGCCGCTGCTTGCCCGTTACATTTCGCAGCGCAGCGCGCGAAAAACGAATATTGAGATCCATCCCGGCGCAAAGATCGGCCGCCGTTTTTTCATTGACCACGGCACGGGCGTCGTGATCGGCGAGACCGCCGAGATCGGCGACGATGTGACCATTTACCAGGGCGTCACGCTCGGCGGTACCGGCAAGGACGTGGGCAAACGGCACCCTACGGTCGGAAACGGCGTGATGATCGGCGCCGGCGCCAAGGTTTTAGGGCCCTTTACCATCGGCGACAATACGAATATCGCCGCCGGCAGCGTGGTGCTGCACGCCATTCCCGCAAATTCCACCGCCGTGGGCTCTCCCGCAAGAGTAGTCAAGCATAACGGCAGGCGTGTGGATGATCTCGATCAGGTGCATATGCCCGACCCCGTGCAGGCGGAGCTTGACCGTCTGAAGGCGCGGATTTCCCATTTGGAGGCGCAGCTGGAGGATCTGGGCAGCGCCGACGAGGGTTACAGAATATAATGAAGAATGAGGATAAAGCATGAAAGTTTTTAATACGCTGACAAGACAAAAAGAGGAGCTGACGCCGCTCACGCCCGGGGAGTATAAGATCTACGCCTGCGGACCGACGGTCTACAATTTTATCCATATCGGCAACGCGCGTCCCATCTGTGTGTTCGACGTACTGCGCAGATATCTGGAGTACCGCGGCAACAAGGTGACCTTTGTACAGAATTTTACCGATATCGACGATAAAATCATCAACCGCGCCAATGAAGAGGGCAGCGATTACAAAACCGTATCCGAGACCTATATCGCGGAATATAAAAAGGACGCCGAGGGATTGAACGTCCGTCCGGCGACCATCCATCCCAAGGCGACGGAAAATATCGACGAGATCATTTCCATTATCTCCGTCCTGATCGAAAAGGGCTTTGCGTATGAGGTCAAAGGCGACGTTTATTTCAGTCCCGCGAGGTTTAAGGAATACGGCAAGCTCTCGCACCAGCCGCTGGAGGATCTGATGAGCGGCGCGCGGATCAACGTGGGAGAAATCAAACGCGAGCCGATGGACTTCGCGCTCTGGAAGGCCTCCAAGCCCGGCGAGCCGTTTTGGGAAAGCCCATGGGGACAGGGCCGTCCCGGCTGGCACATTGAGTGCTCGGCCATGAGCCGCCGGTATCTGGGTGAAACCATCGACATCCATTGCGGCGGCCAGGATCTGATCTTCCCGCATCACGAAAATGAGATCGCGCAGAGCGAGTGCTGCAACGGCGTGGCCTTTGCAAGATATTGGATGCACAACGGTTTTATTACGGTAGACAATGAAAAGATGAGCAAGTCCAAGGGGAACTTTTTTACCGTGCGCGACGTTGCGCAGCAGTTCGGCTACGAGCCGATCCGGATGCTGATGCTCTCCTGTCAGTACCGCAGCCCCATCAATTATTCCTACGATTCTTTGATGCAGTGCAAAACGTCCCTTGCCCGTCTGCACACATGTCTGGAGTCCCTGCAGTTCGCGCTGAAAAACGCCGCCGACGGGATGGATGAGGGTGAGCTGAAGGCCTTGCAGCAGACGTTTGACGACGTGCGGGCGCGATTTTGCGACGCGATGGACGACGATCTGAACACCGCGGACGCCATCGGCGTGCTCTTTGATCTTGTGCGCCATATCAACAAGGCTGTTCTGACGTCTGCGCCGGTAAAACCGGCTGTGGAAGCCGCGCTGCAGGTTTTCGGCGAGCTGACCGGCGTGTTGGGGCTTGTGTACGACGAAAAGAAGGAGGAGTCCTCCGACGATGCGCAGATCGAAGCGCTGATCGTCGAACGTACCGCCGCCCGCAAGGAGAAAAACTGGGCGCGGGCGGATGAGATCCGCAATACGCTTGCCGGAATGGGAATCGTGCTGGAGGATACGCCGCAGGGCGTCAAATGGCACAGGTAAGCGGACGCTCGCGTCCGCAATGATGTGTTGCTGTGCAACATGATGCGCGCCTATCGGTGCATGATGCGTTTTTGCAAGCGAAAACATGATGTGTTCCGCCTGCGGCGAATCATTTCGGAAAACGCTTTGCGTTTTGATTTTATGTTCTGATTTTTTTCATTTTATATTAAAAAACGGACACGGTTTCCCGTATCCGTTGATTTTTTTTATCGGCTTATTCCTCGTCGCCCTCGTCTTCAAACTCGAACACGCCGTCCAGCTTTGCGCCGCAGGCGGGGCATTCCAGTTCAAAGTCCTCATCGTCGTCGCCGTCAAAAAGAGAATCGTCAAAGTAAACCGTTTCGTGGCAGTTCGGGCACTCAAACTCGTACACGTCGTCCTCTTCGTCCTCGTCGGAGAAGTTGTCGTCCAGATCGAAGTCAAAATCGTCATCATCATAAACGATATCCTCTACGTCCGCAAGGTCCTCATCCAGTACGTCGATCCGCTCGGTCATATCGGTAAGCTCCATGGCGATGTCCTCCAGCGCCTCCAGCATGCCGGCGATGACCTTGCCCTCTTTGGACTCCGTGTTGAGCTCAAGTCCCTCTGCAAGGCCTTTCAGATAAGCAATTCTTTCGGTAACCGTCATATGTTGGTTCCTCCTTTTTCTCTGTGGGTTTTTCCTGATCGGTCCGGTTGGGTGCGCTTACGCGCGGCCGAGATACTCGCCCGTGCGGGTGTCGATCTGGATCATTTCGCCCTCGTTGATGAACAGTGGGACTCTGACCTCGGCGCCGGTTTCCAGCGTGGCGGGCTTTAAGGTATTGGTGGCGGTGTTGCCGGCAAAGCCGGGCTCGGTCTTTACGACCTCCAGATCGACAAAGTTCGGCGGCTCCACGCCGAAGACCTTGCCTTTATAAGAGAGGATCCGGCAGACCATCTGCTCTTTCACGAACTTGAAGCTGTCGGGCAACTCGTCCTTGCCGATGGGGACCATCTCATAGGACTCAGGGTCCATGAAGTTATAAAGATCGCCGTCGTTATAGGAGTACTCCATCTCCTTGCGTTCGATATAGGCGGTGGGGAATTTGTCGGTGGGGGAGAAGGTCTTTTCGACCACGCCGCCCGCGATCACGTTGCGCAGCTTGGTGCGGACAAAGGCCGCGCCCTTGCCGGGTTTTACGTGCTGGAACTCGATGATCGACCAAACCTGGCCGTCCATTTCAAAGGTGACGCCGTTTCTGAAATCGCCGGCTGAAACCATACAAAATCAATCCTTTCTTTCAGGTTTAATACCATTATTTCTTTTATAATACCGTATCTTATACAAATTTGCAAGTACTTTGTGAAAAAATCAAAGAATAATCAGTTCTTTCGGACAGGCGGTGAGGTTGACGCAGCCCTCTTCTGTGATCAGCGCCATATCCTCGATCCGCACGCCGAATTCGCCGGGGAGATAAATGCCCGGCTCTACGGTCACGATGTTGCCGGTATGCAGCGTGCGTTTGGATTGCGGAGACAGCCGCGGCTGTTCGTGGATCTCCACACCGGTGCCGTGGCCGGTGCCGTGGCCGAAATATGCGCCGAAGCCGGCTTTTTCGATTACATCCCGCGCCTGCTTATCCGCGTCGAAGCCGGAAACGCCGTCCTTGAGAAACGCAAGGCTTGCCTGCTGGGCCGCAAGGACCGTTTGATAGATCTGCTTTTGCTTTTCGCTGACATGTCCCAGCGCGACGGTGCGCGTCATGTCGGAATGGTAACCGTCCTTGAGCGCGCCGTAGTCCATTGTAATGAAGTCTCCGGACTCTATTTTTTTGTCGCCGGGTACGCCGTGGGGCAGGGAGGAGTTGACGCCGCTGACGGCGATGGTCTCAAAGGAAAGGCCGTCCGCACCGTTTCGCAGCATAAAATATTCCAGCTCCAGCGCGATCTCTTTTTCGGTGACGCCGGGACGGATGAAGGGCAGAATATGGTCGAAAGCGCGTTCCGCAATCCGCTGCGCCGCTACGGTCTTTTCGATCTCCTCGGGCGACTTGACCATTCGCAGCGCGGTGACGGCTTCACACAGCCGGTCGGAAATGTCCGTCTGTACAGCGGGAAGTTCTTTTTTGACGGTCTCATATTCCGCAAGGGTCAATCGGTCGTTTTCCAGCGCCACGGTACGGATCCCCTCCGCGTCAAACAGCGCCCGCAGATCCGCGAACAGCGTTTTGGAGTCCCGCACAAACGTCTCGCCTAATTTGCGGCAGGCAGCCTCGGTGTAACGGGAGTCTGTAAAAAACAGCGCGCCTTTTTTATATACAAGCAGCGCGCCGTCGGAGGCTGCAAAGCCCGTAAAGTAAAAGCGGTTGGTTTCGGAAAAAATCAGCGCCGCATCGGCAAAGGACGCGATCCGTTCAAACAGCTTATCGGTTTTATCGTTCATTGTGGCGTGTTCCTTTCTATAATAGCCCGTGGTTTTTCAGATAGATATTTTCCAGCCTGCGTATTCTGTAATAATAGATCCCCACCAGGATCTCTCTGTGCCGCGGCCGTACCAGCACCGAAACAGCGCCGGCGTTGTTGGCGCCGCGCACGTCGGTGCGCAGCTGATCGCCGATCATGGCGAGCGCAGAAACGTCCACACCGAGCTGCCTTGCACACTGCACATAGCCTTCCGGCTCCGGCTTGTTCGCCTTGCAGATATAGGGCAGCCCCAGCTTTTTCCCGATTGTTTTTGCGCGCAGTCGGTAGGTGTTGGTCAGAATGATCAGCGGGATGCCCGCGTCCCTCATGCGCCGTACCCAGTCCTTCGCGTCCGGGAAAAGCGTCAGCGTGCTGTCGTAGGCAAGCGTATTGTCAATATCTACCGCCGCGGCCTTTACGCCGGCGGCAAGCAGCGTTTCCGGCGTGACGTCCGCTATGGTGCGGAAAATATATTGCGGGCTGAAATCCTCTCCCATTTCTTTGAGTTTCATAGCGTTTGCTCCTGTAAGGTGATTGAATTTCCGGTTTGTCGAAAGATCAAAAATTATTATGTTTACATTCTTTTTGTCCTGCGCTGAATATGACGCCATTTTCAAAAAATGAGGGCTGTCGCATCATTGCGACAGCCCGGTGAAACACACTTCGTATTTTTATTTGTACTTGCGTTTACGAGCAGCTTCAGATTTCTTTTTTCTTTTGACAGAGGGCTTTTCGTAATGCTCTCTTTTGCGGACCTCCTGGATGACGCCGTCACGAGAAGTCTGGCGCTTAAAACGGCGCAGTGCGCTGTCAAGAGATTCGTTCTCTTTTACTTTAACCTGGCTCATATGTATTCCCTCCCTCCGCATGTGCGTGGGTCAATTTCACTTTGACACGGTGGTATTATACAACACCCTTTCCGGGGTGTCAATATTTTTTTTCGCTTTTTTTATTTTTTTTCGGAATGTTTCCCGGGGAAAACGGCGGAAAAAACACTTTATTTTATCAACGTTGTATGGTACAATCGAAAACGGCAAACCGTTTTTGCAAAAACAGGGGGAAAGGACGTGTTTTGAAATGACAACGCCGCTTGCGGACAGGCTCCGGCCAAAAACGCTGGATGAAATCGCGGGGCAGCGCCACCTCTTTGCCGAGGGCGCCGTGCTGCGGAATATCATTGAATCCAAAAACATCCCGAATTTGATTTTTTACGGCCCTTCAGGGACGGGAAAAACAACGGTTGCGCGCATCATTGCCAACGCAACGGAAAAGCGGCTGCATATCCTGAACGGCACCTCCGCATCGCTCAACGACGTACGGGAGGTCATTTCCGAGATCAACACCATTGCCGCGCCGAACGGTCTGCTTTTATATCTGGATGAGATCCAGTACTTTAATAAGAAGCAGCAGCAGAGCCTTTTGCAGTATATCGAGACCGGCGACATCACGCTGATCGCGTCCACCACGGAGAATCCGTATTTTTACGTTTATTCCGCCGTGCTCAGCCGCTCTACGGTTTTTGAATTCAAAAGCGTTTCACCGACGGACGCCCTGCCTGGGATCGAACGCGCGTTTGCCTTCTTAAACGAAGAAAACGGCGGTGCGCTGGAATTTGAAGCGGGACTTGCTCCGTTGATCGCCGACGCCTGCAACGGCGATATGCGCAAGGCGCTGAATATTTGTGAATTGACTGTGCTCGGCAGTCCGCGTGCAGACGCAGACGGCGTCAGAAAAATCACCGTGGAGGCCGCGAACGCGGTCTGTGCACGCACGGGGATGCATTTTGACCGCAGCGGCGACGAATATTACGATATGCTTTCCGCTTATCAGAAATCCATGCGCGGATCGGACGCCGACGCCGCAATACATTACCTTGCCCGTATTCTTGAGGCGGGCGACCTGCCTTCGGCCTGCCGGCGGCTGCTGGTCTGTGCCAACGAGGACGTGGGGCTTGCCTATCCCATGATCATCCCCATTGTAAAAGCCGCTGTGGATACCGCCTTGCAGGTCGGGCTGCCGGAGGCGCGCATTCCGCTTGCCAACGCCGTGATCCTGGTTTGCAACGCGCCGAAATCCAATGCCGCCTATACGGCGATCAACGCCGCTATGGCGGATGTGGCTGCGGGCAAAGCGGGGCCTGTGCCGCGGCAGCTGCAGAATAAACACTTTGACGGCGCAGACGCCGCCGTAAAAGGACAAAATTATCTGTACCCCCACAATTATAAAGACCACTGGGTAAAACAGCAGTATTTGCCGGACAATCTGCGGGATACGACGTATTACGTGCCGGGCGACAATAAAAACGAGCAGGCAGCCCGGGCGTACTGGAAGGAGATAAAAAAATAATTGCGGCCGCATTTCGGCCGCAGTCTCGCCTGCGGCGAGTAGTTCCGGCTGCGCCGGATAGACGCACCTTTGGTGCGCAGGCGCGCTTTGCCGCGCAGCAGATAGTTTTGAGTTTTGAGATTACATTAAAAAATACGGATACGGTTTCCCGTATCCGCGTTTTTGATTTTGTTTTTCTCAGCCGATATAGTCGCCCGTGTTGACGTTGGCGGCAGGCGTTGAGCTGGAAGAGCTGGAAGAGCTCGAGGAGCTGGAAGAACTGCTGGAGGGCGTGGAGCTGGAGGAGCTGCTGGAGGAGCTGCTGGAAGAGCTGGATCCGCCGCCGAACAGGCCTGTTACAAAGTCAATGATGGAGCTGATATCGAAGTTGCCGCCCAAGCCGGAGAAAATGGAGCTGATATCAAAGCCGCCCAACATGCCGGTGATCTTGCTCAGATCAAACTTGCTGAACAGGTTCATGATGGTGCTCAGGTCGACGTCGCCCAGTCCGAGACCGGAGAAGAACGATTTGATCTTGTCCAGCGCGTTGTCTTTGGAACCGGAGTTCGCAGGAGCAGCTGTGGTCGTTTCTTCTTTTTTCTCTGTGGTGGTCTCTTCTTTTTTCTCTGTGGTGGTTTCTTCTTTTGGAGCCTCTGTTGTGGTTTCCTCTTTAGGAGCCTCCGTCGTGGTTTCCGGTGCAGCAGCGGTGGATTCTTCCGCGCTGTCTTCCCCATTGCCCTTACCGCTGCCGCTGCCGCTGCCGCCGGAAAGCCTGAACGCAACAATACCTCTGTTGGACAGAGCCGTTGCGGAAAGCGTGGCGGAGAGGGACAGCGCAACAATTACGGCAAGCGCGACTGCTATGATTTTCTTCATAAAAACACCCTTTCTTTGCTGCAAAAACGATATTCGTTTTTATTCAGGATAAATATACTACAAAAGATCTTTTATTGTCAACTGTTTTTTAAAAAATTCACAATTGTCACATTTTTGCAATATTTCAGCGCAGATCGAAGGAACCGCTCAGAAAAATATCCTCGGGCGTTTTTTCTCCGTCTATCACTGCCTGCGCGGCGTCGGAATAGGTGACGTTATATTGTGCGTAAACGCTGTCGATCTCCGCGGAAATGTCGTCCAGCTGGTTTTTCAGGTCGGCGTCGTCGCCGTCATACGTGACGGCGATCACCTTGAGCGTTTCACAGTTCTCTACGGTCAAAGACGATTCGTAAAGACGGTAGGCAAGCTCGTAGGCGGCCTGGTAATCGTCGAGCAGCAGATAGGCGATCACGGCCTGGTGGGCGGAATAATCCTCCGCGCCGGAGAGCTCCATGCCACGTTTTGCAGCGTCAAGGGAAGCATGCACGTCGCCCTGCATTCTGGCGTCCAGCGCAAGCATGCTGTTTCCGAGGTCGTCGGCAATGTTGATCTCCAGTAAATATTTGGCAAGCGTGACGGCTTTTTCGTTTTTATCCTGTGCAAGATACAGCTGGATCATGGAATTGCCGTAGAGCAGGGGATAGTCCTGCATGGCGTCGGCAAAGCGCTCCAGGTGCTTCTGCATCTGGGCATAATCGGCGTCGGTTAACGCCTCGGCAATATATTTGTAGTAATTGACGTACGCGATGGTGTAATAGGAGGCGTCCTCTGTCAGCAGCTCGTCCAGCGCGGCGGTGATCTCTTCCTTGTCCAGCTCGGTGCCGTAATAAGCATAAGTAGAATAGAACGGATAGAACACTTCGTCTACGGCGTCCTTTGCGGCGTTGATCTGCAGCAGTTCCGCGTGCAGCGCCTTGAATTCTTCGGGGGCGTCCTTCAGGACCGATTCGGTGATATGGTTTCCCGCCTGCTGGTATGCCGTGTCAATGTCGCCCAGCGTCATGCTTACGGTTATGGCGTGCTGCGCGGTTTTCGATGTGGGCAGGCTGAGTGTTTCCTCCGCGGCAAGGGCGGTGGAAATGAATGTGTTGGCTTTGGTAAGGTTGTGCTCGTTTTCGGCAAGGATCGCATCGGCGACCGTCTGTGCGAGCAGCGCGAGCGCATACTGTCCTTTTTCGGAAAGACCGGTGTCAGCGGCGGCGACGGCGGACGTAAAGTCCGTTTCCTGTGTCGCGCCTGCAGCGATTTGCGTTTCAGCTAAAGCAGCCGGGTCAAACAGCGTACCCTTGAGCGCATCCAGTTCCTTTTGTACTTCTGCAAACGCTTCATTTTCCGATTTTGCAAGCGTCTCTTCGGTGAAATACTGGTTCAAAACCAGTTCCGCCTCGTAGGCAAAGCCTCTGTCGTACAGTTTGACGCAGATGGATTCCAGCATCGGCTGTGCGGTCGCGCCCAGATCGTTGAAAAGTGAATACGCGGAGAGGTAGGACTTCATGGCGTTCTGGAAGTCTTCTTTGGTTTCAGCGGTTTTTTCAAGCGAAATCCCTTCGGCGAGCGTTTTCAGCGCCTGCGTAACGGTTTCCATCGCCACCTCCGGCGTGCCGAGCGAAAGCGCCAAATCCTCATAATCAAGCGCGGCCGTATCGGCGTCGTCGCCAAGTGCCTGTGCTACGGTATCCGTCGCTTTTGCGGCAATTTCCTCGATCACGCCGCCGATCTGCAGCAGGGATCTGAACTCCCTTGTTTTTGGATTTTCACGCATTTCGGACGTCAGATTTTCGTCGGCGTAAGATATGGCGGCGGCATAGCCGTCGGTCTCGCATTTCGCGACTGCGATCCGCTCGTGCAGCTCCTGCGTGAAGAAATTCAGCGTATCATCCTCGGAAGCGTAGCTCAGCGCCTCGGTATAACAGCTGACCTGTTCCGCGGCGTCCGTTGCGGAACGGCCTCTGGCGTAGGCGGAAAGAAAGCTGTTAAAGGATGGAATGCGCAGTGTAATGATAAAATAGGAAAGCAACGGACCGATGATCACCAGGCAGATCAAAACAAGAGCAATGATCAGCGCTTTGATTTTTTTCGGCAAGCCGGTCTTTTTGCGGCCTGTTTTAGCGGTCTGCTGTTCTGCTTCTTCCGTTACTTCCTCTTCCGGCTCTTCTTCCGGGTTGTCGTCCAAGGCCTGAATTTCAGGGCCGGACGCTTCCGCCGTCTCTTCCTCGGCGGCAGCCTTCGCTTTGTCGTACTCCGTTTGGAAGGTATCACGCAGCCGGTCAAGCTCTTCGTTCAGCGCGGCGGATTCGCGATCAAAGGAGTCTGCGGG
>JAFSXY010000082.1 GCA_017443805.1 Clostridia bacterium
AAACGCGCAAAGGAGGTTTTCGATCTGTATGCGGACGTTGACGGCGGCTTTACAAGAACGCAGATCCCGTTGAAGCTTTATTTTGAAAGCGCGCCGGTCTCCCGCTCGCAGGCAAAGCGCCTGTGCGCCCGTCTGGAGGGCTTTCGGGAGGTCTCGCTTGATTTTGCGGACGTGGAGTGGATCGGCCAGGGCTTTGCGGATCAGGTGTTCCGCGTGTTTCAAAACGAAAACCCGGAGATCCGTCTGCTGCCCCTGAACATGAACAGGGACGTGGGCAGAATGTACTACCACGTGACAGGGAAAAAGCCGGGGCTGGATTGATTCGGAACGGGCCGCCGGCCACGTTTATCCGGACGCCAAAGCGCCGCCCTCCCTTATTCGGGAGAGCGGCGCTTATGATCGTTCTTTTTCAGTTTACTGACGGTTCAGCCGTCGCTGACGGAGACCAGTCCGTTGAATACGCCGATGTAGAGCGTGCCGTTGGGACCGATCGTAATGGGGCCGTAGGAGTTGTTCCAGTTTCTGCCGCAGCCGGTGAACACCTTGTAAACAGTTTCGCCGGTCTCAAAATCAACGGCGGTCAGGTACCACGCCACGGCGTTTTTCGGGATATCCCCGTTTATTTCGCGCGTATACAGATACACGAGCCCGCTGCCCGTGGAGAGCTTCGGCACGACGGTGCAGGAGGCTTCCTCCGATTCCCACGCGACGGTGCAGCCGTCGCAGTTTTCGTTCATATCGATCCGCGTCACGCCCGGATACCCGGTGGGGTTTCTGACCAAAAAGCCGGAGCCGGTGTCCGTATAGTTGTTTTCGACGATAAAGGACCTGCCGAAGGCGATCAGGCTGTTCTCGCTGACGCTGTGCCCGGCTTCAAACACGGGCTGCTCGGCAAGGACCGCGCCGGTATCCCGATCGTAAACCACCACATTCACGCGCTCGTCCGCGTTGTCGGTAATGGCGACCAGGCGCGCCGTTGTACCGTCCGCGCGCGGGCAGTCCAAAAGGGTGGGCGTGGTGCCGCTGCCCTGGTTGATAGCGCCGGGCTTTAAGGCGCTGCCACGGTCGTACGCGGTACGCCAGGTATATACGGGCAGCTTATCCCCGCCGATCTCAAAGCGGTACATGGCATAATCCGAGACGATATAGATCCCGTCGGCGCAAACGGCAAGCGTGTTCTGGATCTCTTCGTTTTCCAGCGTCATCACATGGACTTCCCCGCTTTCGGGCTCCACGTATCCCACTTGCCCGGGACGGGTCACAAACCAGATATTGCCTTCATAATCGGGGATGGCGTCGGTGATATACGCCCCCTGCGGCAGACAGTCGCCGATCGCCCACTCTTTTTCGACCTTCCATTCGGGTTTTCCCGTGCTCTCATCCACATAGTAGATCTGGATCACGTTATCGGAATTGCCGATCAGCGGGCGGTCGCCCTTTAACAGATGGCAGTAGGCGCCGCCGGAGGTATCGCTGGAGATCTTGTTAAAATCCAGCGTCCGGAAGAACTCCCGCGTGGAGGCGCGCTGCGGCAGCCGTGTCTCGGCAAGGATCTCCAGGGTGTCGGCGTCCATCAGCAGCAGGCGGAAGCCCACCACGTTGCCGCTGATGCACATGATGCGGCCGAGGGAATCAAACATCAGCGTCGCCACCAGCCCGCCGAAAACGTTCATGGAGCGGGATTTGACCACGGGATCCACGCCCAGCGGCCCCGTATAATTATAGGCGCCGGTATTATAGGAATTGCCGTGCATGCCGTTGGTCCCCTCGTCGGCAAGGTACGGATGTTCAAAGCCCCCGACCGTACCGATATTATTCGCAGCAGCCGGGCTGCCGTAATATGCGGGGCACCGTTTTGCAGCCAAAGGCTGCCGGATCGCGCCGCCGGGGCTTAAAAAGAGCATCAGGAACGCGGAAAAAAACGACAGTATTTTCAGAAAAACCTGATACATTTACTAAACTCCTTCCTTTTTCATCGGGCACGAAACGGACGACGAAATGCCTGTTTCGTACTGTTTTTCGGATGAAGGCGCAAACGGGTTTCACGCTTTGCGCCCCGGAAAAACGAACGGGTCAAAAATGCGCCGCGGCGGATATTATGATTTTTCTCTGCGCCGGAGACAAAGCTCTTTCTGCCGGGCGGGCGTTGTCCGGCTGTTTCCGGCAGCCGGCGACGATCGGGGAAACGGCGCCGTGGGGTGTTGGCATGAAAAACGATCATCTCTGATCAATAGTATAACAGATCCGCCGGGCATTGTCAATGCGATACGGCGAAGTATGTGTCAAGTAGGAGTTGGCAATTTTTTTCCATGTGATACGTATGGATATTTGAGTTGTATTTTTTCAGATCTCACTCAACGGTTTGAGCGAGGACATCTGTTTCAACCAAGTGACATTCGGAAGCGTAGACGTATGTTCCGGAACGTAACAATGCCCATGGAGGAGAGTGTAAAATAAACTGTTTAAGGTAATAAGTGAATTCTCTCGAGGCAAACAAAACAAGAGAAAACAACAAAGATTATTGAGCAAGCAGCGCTATCACATGCAGATGAACTCAAAAAGTTTAAGAATTTGCTTGACAGCGGTGTCATCACACAAGAAGAATTCGACGCTAAGAAAAAACAGCTTTTGGGCTTATAAAGCAATTTGAGCGGGTCATTTCGCCCGCTCTTTTTTTTGCCCGCGCCCCTGCGCCAAAGGACGTGGAATAAACCCAAACCGACCTCAAAAGGCTTTTGCCTGCCGGCTTCTTCTCTGCCCCGGTCTTTTCTCCGTCCCGGTTTCTTCCTTTTCTCCGATTTCTTCATGCGCCCCCGGTTTTCCCCCTTTCATTCCGATTTTTTCCTTCGTCCCCGCAACGGGAAGGGACAGGAAACAGCTCTTTTCGGTTTTACGTCTCATACAAAATCGCCGGACAGGATCCTGTCCGGCGAGCGTGAAGAAGAAAAAGCGTTACGTCCCCCAACAAAAGAGAACGGATGAAGCTATGTTGTCGGGGATCAAACAAATGCAAACCCGTTGATCGCTTTTTTGTAGACCTGTAAATTATGCGCATGCAGCGCGGCGCCCAGCGCGATCAGATCCCCGTTTTCGGGGTCGTCCATCATTTCCGCAAGCTGCCGTCCGATGGCGGTGTAATTATTTTCATCGCTGCCCACGGCAAGATAATAGAAGGAAAACGCCGCCGTCTGCGAGAGCTCCTGATAAAAGTCCGGGGAGAGGCGCATAAGCGTTTCGTACATCTCGCCCAGCGCCACGGCGGACAGGAGCTGCGAAGGCAGGTACCGCTTCAGGCAGTACTCCGCGGAAAAAACCGAAAGGATCTTGAGCTGCAGGATCAGCGCGTCGGTGGGTTCAAGGCGGTACTGGCCGATCAGCTCGGTCAGCTCGTCCGGCGCCGCCCGGTACGAAAACGCGCTCACGATATTGGACCCCAACAGTTTCGCCTTGGGGATATTGCCGTTAAAATGCTGCTGCGCCGTTTCGAGCAAAAAACCGGGCCCGTCGATCGCGTCGTCACTGCGGGGGCCTTTATCGCCCACGATCTTCATATCACTGTCATCAAAGCCTTGCGCCATACCGTTTCTCCTGTCGTTATGCTTCTGTTGCCTGCGCCTGCGTCGCTTTTTTCGCCAGGCGTTTTTGTTTTGCCTTGTATCCCAACAGCTCCGTGAGCTGCGTTTTGGGCGTAGAATACGCACCGATGCAAAGGGGCTGCCGGTTGTACATGCCGCGGAAATCCGAGCCGCCGACCATCAGCAGTTTGTTCTTTTTTGCCAGGGCATAAAGGGCGTCCGTCTCCGCTTTGTCTGCCGACGGGTGCCAGACCTCCAGCCCGTTGATCCCTTTTTCCACCAAACGTTCGACAAGCGTTGCGTCCTCATAGGTCGCCGGATGCGCCAGCACCGAGATCCCGCCGGCGGAGACGATCGCATCCAGCACTTCCGTAACGGAGGCGTATGCCGGCTTCACCAATATATTATTCTCGCTCTCCGGAGAAAATAACTCATAGTATTTATCCGAATAGATCGCGTCGGTCACGCCGCACTCCATGAGCGCGTGCATGATATGCTGCGCGTAGAGGTTTGTGGAACCGGAGGCACATTTTTTGATCACGTCCGCCGTGACCGGATAGCGTTTTGCCACCTTGATCATCATGTACTGCGCCGCCCGCTTGGTGGCCGCCGCGTTTTTGTGGCAAAGCCCCTCCAGCCGGTCCGCAAAATCGGGAAGATAGCAAAGGATATGGACGACCAGGCCGCTTTCTTCATCGATCGCGGACAGTTCCACTCCGGGAATCACGCGCACACCGTAACGCTCGCCGATCACCTTCCCCCTGATCGTGCCTGCCTGGCAGTCACGGTCTGTGATCGCGATGGTGTCCACGCCCTGATTTTTTGCCAACGTGATAATATCCTCGATCCCCATTGAACCGTCGGACAACCGGGTATGACAGTGTAAATCTCC
>JAFSXY010000083.1 GCA_017443805.1 Clostridia bacterium
CAAAGCCCGGGAAGCCTTGTGTCGTAATGGTTTACAGCCGAAACAATCGCAGCAATACGGTCGGGGAGGCGCCAGCCGCGCTCCGCAGTTCAGCAAGCGCTGATCGACCCTTATATTTGCTCAAAACCCCAGGAATCACAACGGTTCCGAGGGGTTTTTCTTTGTCCACGTTTGTCACAATTTGACTATGGATCACAAAGAAATGGTATTGGAAGCAATGAAAAAAGTCGGCGAGCCGCTGAACGCCGGCAAGGTCGCCGAGCTGACCGGTCTTGTCAGAAAGGACGTGGATAAGGCCTTTGCCGCGCTGAAAAAAGACGGCGCTATCGTTTCCCCCGTCCGCTGCAAATGGGAGTCGGCGGAGAAATAACGCAAAGACAGAGAAGCGTACCCTATTCGGTCAAGAGTAACAAAGTAAGAAAGTATCAAAGTAACAAATGCGGAATGGCTACGCCCTTGATCTGTATGCTGTTAGCCTTGTAAGTTATCAAAGATTTGAAAGTTGCAAAAGTTACGAAAGTTATGAAATTCGGAAGGGCTTCGCCCTTGATTTCAGAGCCTCGGCAATGCGCATACGGCAGCGCGTAAGCGCAGGGGACGATCACGGGAACCGGTCCTTGATTGACCTGTTTGGCTTTTTCTTTGCGGCACAAGCGTCGGTTTCCCTATAATCAACGCGCCAACGCGCGTTCCGCATTTGCAACTTTGTAACTTTTTTACTTTTTTAACATTTCAATCAAAGCCGTCCCCGGATTGATAATATTTCTTAAAAGTTGCTGTTGTATTTTACGAAAGATTATGCTACAATATTAACAGCAAAGGAGGAATCGCAATGCCCAATATTAAACCTGTATCCGATCTGAGAAATTATAATGAGGTCCTGCGAGACATAGCGGTCGGCGAGCCGGTATTTCTTACAAAAAACGGCAGAGGCAGATATGCCATTGTCGATATAGAGGAATACGAAAAAACACAGGCGATCATCCGGCTGATGAATGCGCTTGCCGAGGGTGAACGATCCGGTAAGGAACAAGGTTGGATCGGTCTTGATGAAGTTGAAAAGAGGCTGGGTATCGCAAATGGCTGACGTCGTGTTATCTGCGCAGGCGATCGATGATCTCGCGCAGACAAAGGAATATATCGCCGTTGAGCTCTGCAATGAAACAGCCGCGAACAACACGATAGCCAAAATCATAAAATCTTTGCGCGCGCTTGAAAAGTATCCATACGCCGGTGCGTCGCTGAAGAGCATTGTCAATATCGAAACGGATTTTCGCTATCTTGTATGCGGAAATTACACAGCTTTTTATCATGTTGAGAAAAATGAAGTGCAAATCGCGCGAATCCTTTACAGACGACGGGACTTCATGCGCATTTTGTTCGGGGAACCGACCGATCCTGACGGCAGGCAAGATGAAAGCTGCATATGATTTTCTCAGACAATACAAATCAGAGACCTGAAATACGTATTTGGATCAAAGTGTCGCGTAACGGCGGCACTTTTCTATGCAAAGGATCCGTTATCTTTTGAATCTCTCCCCGACAAAAATAAAAAAATCAATCAGGGAACCGGCCCCCTGATTGACGTCCCAGGCGCCGGTAAACAGCCCGACGATGGCGGAGACGCCGAAGTCGATCCGGACCACGTCCCAGATGAACCTGTTTTTATAGCCGTTGATATTGAAGGAGTTGGACCAGTCGTTGAACAGATACGCCACGGTCTCCTTCGTGCCGACGTAGTTGTAGCTGCGGAACAAATTTCCGTCCTGCTGTTTTTGCACAGCCGTTTCCGCCGGCGTGCGGTCATCCATTCTGTTGCCTCCGTTTTTTAGTTGAATCGTACGCCGCCGGGCGCCGGTATGCCGTTTCTACTTTATTTTGTCTTCTAAAAACGCGTCTACCGTCTTCCAGTACGCGGCGGGGTCCGTATAGACCGCCTCCGCGTGGTCCGCGCCTTCTATGGCCTGCTTTGCTTTCGGCGCGGCGCAAGCCTCGTAAAGCCGGTCCATCATTGCAAACGGCACAAAGTTGTCTGCGGTGCCGTGCAGGAATACCGTGGGCGTGACGCTGCGTCTTACGGCGTCGAGGGGCACGTTTTTGCGGATATCAAAATTTCCGCGCAGGATGGATACCGCGTTCACGGCGTGCAGCAGCGGGAACGCGGGCAGCTTTGCGTACAGCTTTATCACGTTTGCATACTGTTCCCAGCAGCTGGTAAAGCCGCAGTCGGATACCGCCGCCTTGACCTGCGCCGGCAGGTTTTCGCCGGTGGCGAGCATGACGGTCACCGCGCCCATGGAATACCCGTGCAGCAGGATCTCGGCGTCCGGGTCCATGAGCAGGATATAGTCGATCCACGCCAGCAGGATATCCTTGTCGTGGTAGCCCATGGTGCAGTATACGGTTTCGTCGTTGCCCCAGCCGCGCATCGACGGGCAGATGCAGTTGAAGCCCTGCGGGCGGTAATGCTGCGCAAAAACGCCTACGGAGCCCGGGCCGGAGTTGTAGCCGTGGCACAGGATCGCCCATTTGTGGGACGCCTCTTCTGCCGGAATGATATAGGCGTGGATCCGTCCCGTGGTTTCGGTGGTGATCACCCGGTCGTCGCCCTTATGCGCCGTGAACCAGTCCGGCTTCGGCGGCGCGGCGTTTGCGGGCTCTGCCTTCCCGGAAGGGGCGGGGCGGTCGTCGAACAGCCGGATAAAAAAGCCGTTCACCTTCGTGTTCAGCGCGCATTCGTACACCAGCGCCCCCGCGCCCATGACTGCGGCAGCGGCGCCGGCGCCTGCTTTGACGATCGTTTTTATTGCGGACAAAGTATCATCTCCCGTTTGTAAGGATCATTTTATGCAGATCTTTTCACAGAACTATTTATAGGATAGCATAAGTATGCCTTCGTTGCAAGTATAAAAAAGAGGCGTCCGAAACAAAAAACCGTTTCCGAACGGTTTCGGAAAAACGAATTGATTTCTTTTTCGTATTGTGTTATACTGACAGTACAAGTTAAAAAAAGGAAGTGCTGACGATGGAACTGATTCAAAGCTTTTCTGTAGACCATACGGCGATCGTCCCCGGTATTTTTGTCAGCCGGGTGGACCGGGTCGGGGACGGGACGGTCACGACCTATGATATCCGGCTCAAACGCCCGAACCGGGAACCGGTCATCGACGTGGCAGCCATGCATTCTCTGGAACATATCATCGCCACAACGCTCAGAAACGATCCGGAATGGAAGGATGAGATCATCTACTGGGGCCCGATGGGCTGCCTGACCGGGTTTTACCTGATCCTGAAAAACAGCCGTTCGCCGCAGGAGATCTATCCGCTGCTTCTGAACGCCTTTCAGTCGGTGAAAGATGTAAAAGAGGTTCCCGGCGCCGCGCCGGTGAACTGCGGCCATTACCTGATGCACGATCTGGAAATGGCAAAATGGTATGCTGCCGAGTTTGCCGATTATCTGGAAGCAAACGCGGAAAACCCCGCTGTTTTTGAATATCCCAGATCCGAGAGGCTCGTAACGGACGACGGACGGGCGTTTTTCGACTCATAAAGCGTTTTTCTGTCGCCTCCGCGGCTTTTTAAGGCCGAACGGAATGATCGATCAGAGAGGGAAAAAAGATGGAAGAAACCGTAATGCACTGTCTGCGCTGCGGCAAAAAAATGCTGTTTCTGAAAAAGGAAGATATCCAGTTGGGAAAGCAAAGCCTTTTACACAACTGGAACCATATCCTTCACGGTACGCTTGACGTGGAGATCTACGTCTGCCCGCGATGCGGCAAGCTGGAATTCTATATGCCGTCCTCCGTGCTTTTAGAGGCGGATCTCAGTGAGCAGCCTGCCAGACCCAACGAGATCATCGGCTTCCGATGCGATTCCTGCGGCAGGATGGTCCCGAAAGACAACAAGTTCTGTCCCGGCTGCGGGGAATCGGGCGCTGCGCTGCTGCCGCAGGTCAGATGTCCGGAGTGCGGCTGTATCCACGACTTTGACGACCCGAAATGCCCGAGCTGCCATAATCCGTAACCGCATAAAAAAGAACGGGCGGAATTTGATAAAAAAGCGCTTCGTCCGAAAGCCGGGAACGAAAAAAGATCAGGCCGCCGGCGTTCATCCTTATCCCCGGCCTGATCATGAAGGAAATAAAAAGGTGGGGATCTTCTGCTTTTTGTGGCTTGACCATAACTGGCCCGGCCCCTATAATATCCCCGGGATCGTGCAGGCGCACCCCGACGCCATCGAATCCGAAGAAAAATGGATGCTTGCCGGCGGCGGGGGCTACGGCGCTTTCCACCACTGGAGCGAGCCGCTGTTCGGCTATTATGAGAGCCGCGACAAATGGGTCCTCAGCCGCCACTGTCAGATGCTGACGGACGCGGGCGTGGATTTTTTGGTTTTTGACACGACCAACGGCGCTGCCTGTCTCGATACCGTGCGGGATCTGATCGACGTATGGTACGGCTGTTATACGCAGGGCAAAAACGTGCCGCAGCTTGCGTTTTATACCAACGCCAATTCCGGCAACGTGATCAACGGGATCTACGACGCGCTTTACAACAACGCCGAGCTCGGGGCCGAATATCCCGATCTTGACGATCTGTGGTTCACCATGAACGGCAAGCCCATGGTCGTGGGCAACGCCGACGACGAAGCCCTGCGCCCGGAAGTGAAGGCGTATTTCCGTATCAAGGCCGTCCAGTGGCCCACCGACCGGAAACACAGCGACGGTTTCCCGTGGATGGAGTTCGGTACCACACTGCACACGCTCGGGGGATATTACAAGAATTCCCTGAAGGACGAAAGCATCATGAACGTTTCCGTGGCGCAGCACTGCGACACCTGCCGGTTCAGCGCGTCCGCCTGGTACGGCGGCAACGACCACGGCCGCAGCTGGCACAACGGCAAAAAGGATACGGGCGAGGGCGCCGTGCTGCAGGGCTATAATTTCGCGGAGCAGTGGGAATACGCCATCAAACTGGATCCGGATATCGTCTTTGTCACCGGGTTCAACGAGTGGGTGGCGCAGCGGCTGCAATTTGTCGACGACGAAGCC
>JAFSXY010000084.1 GCA_017443805.1 Clostridia bacterium
AACCGGATGCAACCGAAGCAGACGGACGCCGCCAGAAGCGCAAGGCAGACGCCCGCGGCAGGTTTCCACCGCGGCCTCTTTTCCGCCGCCTTAACGGCGACCGCGCCGAACCAATAGATCAAAAAGGATAACCCAAAGCTGCCGATCAGCGACGTTACCTGCATCAGCGGCAGAAATCCTGACTGCGTATACGCCATCGCGCCGAGGCTCCCGATCGGCGTGAGCGCGCGTAAGGCTTCCACCGAAACGAACGCCGCGGGGAAGATCAGACTGCTGAGAAAAGACCCCGGCAGTTTTTGCGCGAGCAGCCGGTCGGCAAGGAACGGCAGGATCCAGCAAACGCTCCAAAGCAGACAGAAAGCAGCGCTGAGCAGATAACCGGAATCCAGAATATCCGGCCATTTGATCACGTGGCCCGCCGCAATGGCAGCAGCCAGCAGCAGGAACTGCCGTTTGATTTTGGTGTGTCGGCTGAAATACAGAAACGCGAACGGCCAGATCCACGCCGTGACGCCGATATTCCATCGTCCGCCGGAAAACACGTAGGCGGCGAAGCCGACGATAAGCATCACCCACGCCGCTTTATTCAAAGGCTTTTGCCGGTCCATCGTTATCGCTTCTCCTTATGAAAAATATCCCGAAATTTTTTTCTTTTTTATTATATTGCAAAACGCAACGAAACACAAGAAAAATCGACGGGGAATCGCTTATGGGAGGAAAGTGCGGCCGACGCCGCGCGTATGAAGCGTGAAGGCGCGTTGCATATTTGTCTTGCAACCCGCCCTTTCATCCGTTTTGGGAAAAATACCGTAAAAAAAGCTGTTCCGTGCGATCGCTTCAACAAAATCCGGTCGATATCGTGCACAAAAAATACAGAGGGTACAAAAAACGGGGCACAAACCTGTTTCCGTATCAATTTCCGGCCTTTTTCAGCAAGGCATAAAAAAGCCGCAACCCCTTGATACATAAGGGATTGCGGGATGGAGCTGGTGGTCAGAATCGAACTGACAACCTGCTCATTACGAAACCGTTTCGGACAGATTTTCACAGGTGCACGCAAATGCTCACAAATGGCTCTATATAAGGGATTTCGGGCATTTTGGCCTTTTCACGGATTCACGCAGATTTCCGCGAAAAACCGCAAAAGTGGCAACAAGAATCACTCTTGCAGGTGTGTTCAGTTTGGCGATTTTTCTGTGGAATGTCAAAAAATCATCTAAAAAAACAAACGGAAGATCGCTGAACAAAAACCGCATTATTCCCCGGAAAGCGTTTGGCAACGTTTTGTAATGAGCGCCCGGAAGACCTGTTTCATTTCCTCCGGAAGCAATGAATCGTCGCACAGTGTAAGCAGTTTCTGTTCTTTCGCAAGCAGCCGGGCAATCATTTTTTCCGCGGCGGTGCGGGAGATGCCGCAGGCGTCGGCGAATTTCTGAAAATCGCCCCTGCGCAAATTTGCTTTCTTGCCGTTCATCGTGAGGGCGAACTGCTCTTTGTCCTCCGGCATAATCACGTTGACGGGCAGCAGGTCGTATGCGGGCGAAAGGATATATTCGCCGCTGTTTTCCTCCGTCTCGATCAGGGAAAAATTCTTGAGGTGCATATCGGCGTTCCCGGTCATAAAGCAGAACACAAGACGCGTGAAAAGCTCCGCCAGATCGAACGCCCTGCGCGAGGAATACCGCTCTATGATCT
>JAFSXY010000085.1 GCA_017443805.1 Clostridia bacterium
ATCCACCAGGATCAGCAGCACCACGCCGAGAATATACGCCGCCCACGCGCCGCTCCTCTGGGCCTCGCAATCCGGCAGATCCCTCTCCCTGCCTTCGTTCTGCGCTTTTGCCAGTATTTCTTCCCGATTCATTTCTTGGAACCTCCTTTTGCAAAGTTTACTTGGCACATCGTCAGTATAACACTGACAAGTAAACTTGTCAAGAGGTATTTGCAAAGTTTTCTTTGCATTTTTCGTCAGGCCGGATTCTGCCTGCCCGCATGGGTGGAATACGTCGAAAAAGGACTTGCTTTCGCAAGTCCTTTTCCTGGTGGGGGAAGGTGGATTCGCTTTTCTGCGGAAAAGACACGGCGGTTGCGACAGTCCACCGGACTGTCGCCAAGAGCCGCCTTTCGAATCCACCTTCACGAATACCCAAACGCAGAAAAACGAGCCGCCGCAAGGCGTCTCGTTTTTCTGGCTGGGGAGGCGGGATTCGAACCCACGCATACAGCAGTCAAAGTGCTGTGTCTTACCGCTTGACGACTCCCCAATATGCTGATTTACAAAAAAAACGCAAAATCAAATGACTTTGCGATCAAGTGGGGTGGGTAGTCGGGGTCGAACCGACGACCTCCAGGGCCACAACCTGGCACTCTAACCAACTGAGCTATACCCACCATACCAAAGGACGAGTGTTATTATATCTCACAACCGTTCTTTTGTCAATATGCAATTCCCCAAATTTTTATCTTGACAAACCGAAAGGAATAGGGTACAATAAACAGGCAATCAACCCAATACGGAGGCATAGCTCAGCTGGTTAGAGCGTTCGCTTGACGTGCGAAAGGTCTGGAGTTCGAATCTCCCTGCCTCCACCACCGAACGGAACCGCCTTAGGCGGTTCTTTTTTGTTCGGTGGTGGAACGATGTGTTCCGCTGCGCGAAACGTGATGTCAGCGACGCTAAGTGATGCGCACTTCGGGCGTGATGTGTGCCTTCGGCACGTGAGCGGAACACATCACATCACTGCGACCAAAGGGAGCAGCATCACTATGCCGCAGGCATAGCATCACTTGCGCCTCAAGGCGCAAACATCACTTTACAAGGACTTGTAGTTTACGAAGAGCGAAATAGCCGAGCTTGTTACGTCCATGAGCGCTACATCGATAGAACGGCACCTTCGGACGCTCTGCGAAAATGGCGAGATAGAAAAACGCGGCGGCGGTCGGTCAACCTATTATATCCGCAAGACAATATGACATTCAGAAAAGCACACAGCCACGGGCGACCGTGGCTGTTGCCATATATGCGCGTGCTGATGCGTATGATTGTGCACAGTTGATTTGGAAATCAAAACTTAACGAAGGAGGTAAAACAACGATGATTTCCAAAGACCGGTTTTTAGAACGCAAGCATCTAAAAAACGATGGACGTGCCGACAACGACAAACATCATGTATCGGATCAAGGATCAGTTCCCGGGTTTTGACTGTAAGACTGCCCTGTTTTTTGTATTTAAGCGGAGAACGATTTCCTTACAACATACAACGAAAAAAGCTGTTTCAAATATCCGTGAGTATTCTGATCCGAAATTCTTGATTTTCAGTCCGTGATATGATAATATAAATTGATATTTTATTTGAAGCCTGCTGCGGCAGACTTCCCGCATACGGCGGGATACAAAGGAGTGTCAGATATGAAAAAATACGCAATCGCTTCCGTGACCAGCATGGGACTCAGGATCACGCCGCCCGACCGCATGGCGGTGCAGAACAGCAACCTGTTTTATCTGCAGGCGACCTCGGCCGAGAGTAATGTTTTGAACGTGGCGTCCAGTCTGGGCAGGGAATGCCTTGTCCTGACGAAATTTGTCGAAGGGTCGCCGATGGCGGATTTCATCAAGCGGCAGCTGCGCGCGCGCAACATCCGCTTTGAGGGAAAGGACGTCCCGCAGGGCGGGCCCTGGGGTTACCGGCACCAGTTCAACATTGCGGATTCCGGCTTCGGGCTCAGGGCGCCGCGCGTATGGAACGACCGCGCGGGCGAAGTGGGCAGGATGCTGTCCGCCGACGATTTCGACCTTGACCGTATCTTCGGGCAGGAGGGCGTGGAGATCTTTCATCTCTCCGGCCTGATCGCCGCGATGAGCGAGGAGACGACAAAATGCTGTCTTGCAATCGCGAAGGCCGCCAAGAAATACGGCACGCTTGTCAGCTTTGACTTAAATTACCGCGCCACCTTCTGGAAGGGCCGCGAGGAAGAGCTGCGCGGCGCTTTCCATGAGATCGCCTCCGTCGCCGACATCCTGATCGGCAACGAGGAGGACTTCCAGCTCTGTTTGGGCTTTCAGGGCCCCGAGGCGGGCGGCAGGGAGCTTTCCTCCAAGATCGAACGCTTTCAGGCCATGATCGACGAAGTAAGGGAAAAATATCCGCAGGCGCGGGCTTACGCGACGACGCTGCGGCAGGTCGTTTCCGCCAACGAGCACCTCTGGGGCGCGATCCTCCGGGCGGACGGCGAGTGGTACGTGGAAGAGCCGCGGCCCATTCAGGTCATGGACCGCATCGGCGGCGGCGACGGCTTCTCCGGCGGGCTTTTATACGGTCTGCTCAGCGGCTGGACGCCCGACAAGTGGCTGCAGTTCGGCTGGGCCTCCGGCGCGCTGGCGGCCAGCAGCCTGAACGACTACGCGGAGCCGGCGGATGAAAAACAGGTTTGGGATATTTATAAGGGCAACGCCCGTGTGCAGAGATAAAAGGAGGAAGAAAAAATGAAAAAAGCGGATATCGGTCTGATCGGCCTCGCCGTTATGGGCGAAAACCTCGTGATGAACATGGAGTCCAAGGGCTTCACCGTCGCGGTGTTCAACCGTACCACCTCCAAGGTGGACAACTTTGTGAACGGCCGTGCGAACGGCAAAAACATCATCGGCTGCCACAGTCTGGAAGAGCTGGCGGCGAATCTCGAAAAACCGCGCAAGGTCTTTATGATGATCAAGGCGGGCTCTGCGGTGGACGAGATGATTGACAATCTTCTGCCCCTGCTTGAGGACGGCGATATCATCATCGACGGCGGCAACTCCCACTTTCCCGACACCATACGCAGGACCGAATACGTGGAGTCCAAGGGCAAGCTCTATATCGGCACCGGCGTTTCCGGCGGCGAAGAGGGCGCCTTAAAGGGGCCCAGCATGATGCCCGGTGGTTCGCCCGCAGCGTGGCCGTATGTAAAACCCATTTTTCAGGCGATCTGCGCGAAGGTCGAAAACGGCGAGCCCTGCTGCGACTGGGTCGGCGAGAACGGCGCGGGCCACTTTGTCAAGATGGTCCATAACGGCATCGAGTACGGCGACATGCAGCTCATCTGCGAAGCGTATCAGCTGATGCGCGACCTGCTCGGCATGAGCTGCGAGGAGATGCACGAGACCTTTAAGCAGTGGAACACGACGGAGCTTGACAGCTACTTAATCGAGATCACCCGCGACATTCTGGCGTTTAAGGACGCCGACGGCGCCCCGCTGGCGGAAAAGATCCTTGACACTGCCGGACAGAAAGGCACCGGCAAATGGACCGGCATCGCGGCGCTTGACGAGGGCGTGCCGCTGACGCTGATCGGCGAGGCGGTCTTTGCGAGATGCCTGTCGGCCATGAAGGAAGAGCGCGTGGAGGCGGCAAGGGTCTTTGACCGCAAGATCCCCGCGTTCGAGGGCGACAAAGCCGAAATGGTGGAGGCCATCCGGCAGGCGCTGTTCGCCTCCAAGATCATCTCCTACGCGCAGGGTTACACCCTCATGCGCACAGCGGCCGCGCACTACGGCTGGAACCTCAATTACGGCGGCATCGCGCTGATGTGGCGCGGCGGCTGCATTATCCGTTCTGTTTTCCTGGGCAAGATCAAGGAGGCCTACGAGGCCGATCCGGACCTGAAGAACCTGATCCTCGCCCCCTACTTTAAGGACACCGTCGAAAAGCTGGTCCCGGCATGGCGCAAGGTCGCGGCGGCTGCGATGCAGTACGGCGTTCCGGCGCCGGCCATGACCTCCGCGCTCAGCTACTTTGACGGCTACACCACCGCGCGTCTGCCCGCGAATCTTTTGCAGGCCCAGCGCGACTACTTCGGCGCCCACACATATGAAAGAGTCGACGCGCCCAGAGGCGAGTTTTTCCATACCAACTGGACCGGCCACGGCGGCAGCACCGCGGCGACCAATTACAATGCATAAAATCGGACTGATCGCGCTGGATCTGGACGGCACGCTGCTTGACCGTGACAAGCGTCTGTCGGCGGAAAACGCCGCCGCGCTTGCCCGGGCCGCCGAAGAAGGGATCGAAATCGTCCCCGCGACCGGCAGGTTCTACCGCGGCATGCCGCAGGTCGTAAAGGATCTTCCGTACGTGCGCTACGTGATTACGGTCAACGGCGCACAGGTGTTTGACGCAGCCCTGCAGGAAACCGTCTGCGCCTCCGAGATCCCGTGGGAACGCGCCGTTGCCGTGATGGAGCATATGGACGGTCTGCCCGTAATCTACGACTGCTACCAGAACGGCTGGGGCTGGATGACGAAAGCGTTCTACGATCAGACGGCGCAGTACGCCGCAAACGCCGGCAGTCTGGATATGCTCCGCAATCTCCGCACGCCCGTGCCGGAATTAAAGGCCTGCTTAAAAGAACGGGCGGCCGGCGTCCAGAAGATCCAGGTCTTTTTCCGGGATATGGCGCTGCGCGCGGAAATGCTGCGGACCCTGCCGGAAGAATTCCCCGATCTGGTCGTGACGTCCTCCATCGTCAACAATATCGAATTCAACAGCCGGGAGGCAACCAAGGGCACCGCGCTTAAAAAGCTGGCGGCGCACCTCGGCGTCCCGATCGGAGAAACCGCGGCGTTCGGCGACGACCTGAACGACATTTCCATGCTGCAGACGGCGGGGATCGGCGTCGCCATGGAAAACGCCGGAGAAGAAGTCAAACGCGCGGCGGATTGTATAACGGACGACTGCGATTTAAGCGGCGTTTCGCATGCGTTAAAACGTTTACTTTGGGAGAATGAACCATGAACGATATCTATCGAATTGCCGAAACGGATACCGGCCTTACGCCGGAACAGATCAAAACGGCGCTTTTGGCCTCTTTGCAGGGACGTTCGCTGAAAAAAGTGCTGATCCTCCCGCCGGATTATACCCGCTTCCATTCCAACGCGGGCTACATTACGAACGTATACTATCACGCGCTGACGGACAGGGGCGTCCGGGTGGATATCCTGCCGGCGCTGGGCACCCACGTGCCGGTGACCGAAACGCAGTGGAAGGCCATGTTCGGCGACGTGCCCTTTGAACGGATGCTTGTCCACAACTGGCGCACGGACGTCATAAAGCTGGGCGAGATCCCGGCAAGCTTTATCTCCGAGATCACCGAGGGCCTTTGGAACGAGCCGGTCGCGGCGGAGGTCAACCGGCTGGTCATGGACGAAAGCTACGACCTGATCATCTCGCCGGGCCAGGTGGTCCCGCACGAGGTCATCGGTATGGCCAACCACGCCAAAAACCTTTTTGTCGGCGTGGGCGGCAGCGAAATGATCAACCGTTCGCATATGGTGGGCGCCGTTTACGGTATGGAGCGTATGATGGGAAAAGACCATACGCCCGTCCGCAAAATGTTTGACTACGGCATGGAGCATTTCTTAAAGGACCGCCCGATCCTCTTTGTTTTGACGGTCACGACCGCCCCCGGCGGGAAGATCCGCACGCACGGCCTGTTTATCGGCGAGGGCAGGGAGTGCCTGACGCAGGCGGTCAAGCTTGCGCAGGAGAAGAACATCGATTTTGTGGAGCACGGGCTGAAAAAATGCGTGGTCTATCTGGACCCGGAGGAATTTCAGAGCACGTGGCTCGGCAACAAGGCCGTTTACCGGACAAGAATGGCGATGGCAGACGGCGGGGAGCTGATCATCCTCGCGCCAGGCGTGGAGCGCTTCGGCGAGGACGACAAGGTGGACGCACTGATCCGCAAATACGGCTACAAGGGCAGGCTGCATACGCTGGAGGAATTCAGGAAACCGGAGAACGAAGACCTGCGCGAGAATATGGGCGCGGCTGCGCACCTGATCCACGGCTCTTCGGACGGCAGATTTTCCATCACCTACGCCGTAAAGAAGATCTCCAAAGAAGAGATCGCTTCCGTCGGGTTCCAAGCGGCGGATTATGACGAAACGGCAAAAAAATACGATCCGAAAAAGCTGCGCTACGGCTGTAACGAGGTCGACGGCGAGGAGATCTATTTCATCCCCAACCCCGCCCTCGGGCTGTGGATCGACCGGGAAACGTTTGAGGGCTGACCTGAAAAAGCCGCCCTGTTTCCGACAGACAATAACAAAGGACCCCCGAACCGTTCGGGGATCCTTTTCTTTTAAGTAAAGATTTTGTTTTATGCGCCTGTGCCGTTACCGCGCGGAAAAACCGGCGGTAATGAACTGGAATATGGATTTGAACTGCAGGATGATCTTTTTGAAGAACGAGGAAAGCTTTGCAAAGATGCTTCCAAACAGGGAAAGTTTCGGCGAAAGAGCCTTCCAGTTCACGTCGTTGTCGTTCACGGCTTTTGCGGGTTCCATGGCGGAGTGGTCTTTATTGGCGTTCAAAAACTGCGGGTAGCCCTCTACCGTGGTCACCGTGGCGTTGTCCGTTCTTGCAATGGCGCGGATCATTTCGGTCAGGTCGTCGCCGCCGAAAGTATGGCGCAGATTCTTAACGATCCACGTCTGTTCCGGGAACATGCAGGTGGAGACGTCCACCTGACGGTCCGGGGAAATGCACGCGCCGAGCCCTGCGGCTTCCTGCGCGGCGAGATAGTCCGCCGGCAGCTTTTCCGCGACTTTTGCGATGGTCGCGCCGAAGGTCGTGGAGGCAAGATCGGAATACTCGTCGCCGATATAGTTTGCAAAATCGCCCAGCGGATACTGCTGCTCACCGTAGCCGCCGATGAAATACACCGTCGCGCCGGCGTCGTTCATCTCCTGCAGCATATCGCGGATATTCACCTGCACGTTGTAGTGGTATTCATCCGCTTTCGCAATAATGGCGGCGTATTTCTCCCGGTCGCCTTCCTCACAGAAAATATAATCCTTGTATTCCTCATAGTGCCGGTTGATCGTGCCGACCTCTCCAAGCGAGATGGCGTAGAATTCCTTCAACAGCGGGGCGATGAGGCGGTCCTTGATCTTTGCGTAAATGTGCACCGCCTTTTCCATGGCAACGTCCAGTCCGTAGGAGCTTTCCAGATAACTGAACATGGCGTTTACAAGCTTGAGCAGGCCCTGGCTGTCTATATGGTTTTCAAGGATCTCTTTTTGCTTGACGTAACGGTACAGCGCTTCGGTCGCGCCGGTGATGTTGCCGCTGAGCAGCACCTCAAAGAAGTCGTAGCCGTCCAGCGTGTTGGCAATAAAAATACACTTTTTCACGTCCGCGTAATCCACAGCCTGCTGGTATTTCCACAGATAGGCGGCAACCGCCTCCGTGCCGGCGCAGCGGCTTACAAGCGTGACCTGTCTGCAGCCGGTTTTCTGCTGAATGGCTTTGATGTATTCGTCCAGCCTGTCTGCCGCGGCCAGCGGGGAAAGGCGGGTATCCCAGGAAAAGCCGTAAATCGTGTTTTCATCGGGGTTTTCTTCCAGCGTGTCGTAGCTCCAGGTCCACAGCGGGCCCGTGTTGTCGGGTACCGTGCCGTCCGGGTTGGGCTTCACTTCCGCGTAAATCGGCATCAGCAGCTCCAGCGCTTTGTCGCAGTAGGCGTCGTAATTGTCCGTAATGAGCCCCTGGGCGAACAGCGGGATCAGCTTGGGGATCGCGGCGGAAACGATATCGCCGTCGTCTGTCTCCGGCGGCGCTTTATTCGCGTCGATGGGCGTATAGTACGAGCCGTCTTCATTGAAAACGTAAACGCCCTGATAGCCGTACACGTACACGATGGGGGCGACGGTATTCTCCGCTGCCAGCGCGGCCGGTATGCCGCCCGTAGATAAAACAAAGATCAGCACAAGAAAAATTGCCAGGCATTTTTTCATCGTTTCCATCTCGCTTTCCGTTTATATCATTACTTTACCATATTTATCCAACACTTTCAATAATAATATTGAAAAAAGCATCAAAAACCGGATCTTTTTTCATCCTGCGTCAGAAAAGACGCCGGTCTGTAAATCGCAGCCGATATCCGCAGAACGTGTGCGCGAACGCAGGTGCAAAAGCCGCGTTTTTTTCCTCTGTCGGCGTTTCGCGGCATTTCGTAACGCGTAAAAGAAAGAGAGTTTTTCTTGCTTTTGTCAGATCCGTTTGCTATAATGATTGCAACGGATCCGGTATTTCGGAGAGAAAACGGATCCATATTTTCAGGAGGTAAAAATGAAACATAACGGAAGGGTATTTTGGCCCTGTTGCTTGCATTGAGTATTCTGCTGTCCCTTGCCGCCTGCGGCGGAAAGGCAAAAACGCTGACGCAAGAGGAGCTTGAAGAGATCCACCGCACGGAGCAGGAACTCCGGGAAAAGCTCGTCGGCGTTACGTGGCATTATAAAGATGAACCGGCGCGCGCCGTCCGGTTTGATCCCGACGGCACGGCGGAGGAGTATATGGGAACGATCCAGTGGATCGAGGAATATACCTTTGCCGTACGTTATTGCGAATACTACGATATGGACGCGGAGAATCTGACTTCGCGCGAGCGGGAGTCCGTGCTGAAATATTACGATTACAACGTGGTCATGCAGTATGCCGACGAAGACCTTGGCGGCGAAAGATTCGTGAAGACTCTGGCGTTTGACGGGGATGCGCTGCTTCTGGATAACCGCCGGCTCGTGCAGGGCGTGGACTATGTTAAAACGCTGCCGGAGGGGCTCTCCGGCAACGACGCGCTGCTGAACCG
>JAFSXY010000086.1 GCA_017443805.1 Clostridia bacterium
GGAGCCTCGTCATCCGCTCCATTTTGTCAGAGCCGCTTTTTTGAAAACGAGGCTCGAACTCGCTACCTCCACCTTGGCAAGGTGGCGCTCTACCAGATGAGCTACATCCGCACAAAGAAAGGTCAACATGCTGACCTTTCGATGGTGCCTTCGGTCGGAATCGAACCAACGACACGCGGATTTTCAGTCCGCTGCTCTACCAACTGAGCTACAAAGGCAAAAGAAAAACCGTAAGGTGGCGACCCGGAACGGGCTCGAACCGTCGACCTCTAGCGTGACAGGCTAGCGTTCTAACCAACTGAACTACCGGGCCAAATGGTGGGAACAACAGGGCTCGAACCTGTGACCCCTTGCTTGTAAGGCAAGTGCTCTCCCAGCTGAGCTATACTCCCTTTTTTTGCAGAATACATAGGCATTCTGCCCTTACGGCTATATAAATATAACACAGCCTCCCAAGTTTGTCAACACTTTTTTGCAGAAAAAAACGATTGGGACAAGTAGTCTTTTTCGCTTTGAAAAAAACGCGTTTCTTTCAATCTTTATAATTCGGCGATGTGTTTTTTCAAAGCGTCAAATGTCTTTTCGCTGATGCAGTGTTCAATCCGGCAGGCGTCGTCCACCGCAGTGTCGGGGTCCACGCCGAGACGCTCAAAAAATGCCGTCAGGATGGTATGCCGCTCATAGGTCCGCTCCGCAACGATTTTTCCTTCTTCCGTCAAAAAAAGATGGCCGTCCTTATCCACCGTAAGGTATCCGCCGTTTTTTAACAGCCCGACCGCACGGCTTACGCTGGGTTTTGAAAATCCCATATATTCGCCCACGTCAACAGAACGGACAAACTCGTTTCTGTTTGACAGGATCAAAATTGTTTCCAAATACATTTCTCCGGATTCATAAAGCTTCATTTTGGCCCCTCCTTTTCTCAGTTTGTTTTTTTGATCAGATTTTTGATCTCGTGCGGCGTAAAATGATATACGGCGGGACAAAAATGACACTTGACCTCAGTCACGGGATCTGCGGCCATTTCCTCCAGCGCCTCCTTGCCCGTGCTGATAAGCGCGCGCTCCACGCCGGCGCGGGAACAGGTGCAGCGGTATACGGGATCTGCTTCATCCAGCACGTCCATCTGAAAATCAGGCAAAACGTCTTTGCAGATCTGAAGCGGCGTTTTTCCGTCGGCAAGCATTTTGGTAACGGTCGGCAGACCGCGCAGCCCCTGTTCCACTCTGTCGATGATCTCGTCGTCTGCCGTGGGCAGCAGCTGAACAAGAAAACCGCCGGCGCACGCCACCGTTAAATCGGGGTTTACAAGCACGCCCAACGCACAGACTGTCGGGATCTGCTCGCTGACCGCGAAATAAGACGTCAGATCCTCCGCGATCTCGCCGGAGACCAGCGGGACCTGCCCGACGGTGGGTTCCCTGCCGCCGAGATCTTTTACAACGCTTAATAAACCGTTTTTCCCGACTGCGCCGCCGACGTCCAGTTTTCCTTTTTCATTCAAAGGAAGCTCTACGTGCGGATCCATGATATAACCGCGCACATTGCCGTCTGCGTCCGCGGCGGCGATCACGGAACCGGCGGGGCCCTCTCCGTTTACGCGGACCGTGATGCTGTCCGTTTTATTCTTCAGCATATACCCCATAATGGACGTGCCGGTCAGCAGCCGTCCGAGCGCCGCCGTGCAAACCTTTGTGGAATGCTGGAACTGTCTTGCCGTTTCCACGATATCGGTGCTGTCCAGCGCGATCGAGACGACGCTTCCGTCATCTGAAATGCATCTTACCAAATGTCCCATGTATAAACTGCGGTCCTTTCTCTTTTATTCTTTTATCGCGGTGAAATATATACGCTCTTCCTCAGGAGCAGGCGCTTTTTTCTGCAGATCGGCGTAAACCGTCACCCTTGAAAAACCGGCCTGTTTCAATAAATCGCAAAGTGTTTCCGTCTCATACGCACGCTCTGTGATCTCGTCGCAGTCCCGCAGATAGCCGCCGTCCGGCTGCAGCGTGAATATATCCAGCAGCATATCCACCGTGTCCGTCTTTGCGTCCAGTTCGTTCTGCCAGACAAGAAAACAGTCGTCGTTTTCATAAACAAAGCTCCGGTTTTCAAGCACCTGTCTGTGTTTATACGGCGTATTGACGTCAAAAATGAAAACGCCGCCCGGCTCCGTAAAAAGCGCCACCCTCCGAAACGCCGCAAGCACGTCCTCCGGCGTGAGCAGGTGATTGATCCCGTCCAGAGAGCAGACCGTCGCGCGTACGGTCCCGTAGAGATCCAGACTGCGCATGTCCTGACACAAAAAGAGTACTTTTTCACCGTAGGCGGCAAGCTTTTCCCGCGCGCGCATCAGCATATCGGGAGAAGCGTCGATCGCGATCACGTCAAAGCCGACGTCGGCAAAATAAGCCGACATCGTACCGGTCCCGCAGGCAAGGTCCGTCAGGATCCCGTCGGAAATGCCGGCGTCGCGCAGAAGCTCCAGCACAAAAGCCGCACGGTCGGCATAAGAGACGTTATCCGTAAACGCGTCGTATATCCCCGCAAAGGTTTCCAGATACGCCATCAGTCTTTTTCTCCGAATACCTTTTCGTATGCGCCGTTGCCGTAAGCAAGCGAACGGTTGACGCGGCTGATGGTCGCGGTGGATGCGCCTGTTTCAGCCACGATTTCGCTGTAGACGCGTTTTTCCGACAGCAGCTTTGCCACAACGATCCGCTGCGCCATCGTTTTGATCTCCTGTACCGTGCAAAGATCCTCGAAAAACGCGTAACAGTCCTCCATGTTTTTCAGCTTTAATATACACTCAAAAAGAAAATCGGTGTTTTGATCTTTGATCCTGCTTCCCAATTTGCAAAGCCCTCTTTACGTTGATATTTTACAGAATATATTTTAGCACATTAAAATGTAAAAGTAAAGAAATTTCTCTTGAAAAGAGGATAATATGAGTATATACTATATTCATATTCCCCGGGAGGTCAAAAAAATGGAAAAACAGAAATATTATATTACCACCGCCATTGCATATGCATCCAGAAAACCGCACATCGGCAATTCTTACGAGATCGTGCTTGCGGACGCCATTGCCCGTCTGAAGCGTTTGCAGGGATACGACGTGTTTTTCTGCACCGGCACCGACGAGCACGGACAGAAGATCGAAAATTACGCACGGGAGGCAGGCGTCACGCCGAAGGACTATGTCGACCGTGTCGCGGGGGAGATCCGCGGCATCTGCGACGTGCTGAATACCTCCTACGATTACTTTATCCGGACTACGGATGATTACCACGAAAAAGCGGTCCAAAAGATTTTTAAAAAGCTGTATGACCAGGGCGACATCTATAAAAGCGAATATGAGGGGAATTACTGCGTTGCCTGCGAGAGCTTTTTTACCGACGCGCAGCTCAAAGACGGCAAATGTCCCGATTGCGGCGGCCCCGTAAAAACGGCGAAAGAAGAGGCCTATTTCTTTAAGCTCTCCAAATATCAGAAACGGCTTGAGGAATATATTGAGGCCAATCCGCATTTTATTTATCCCGAGGCCCGCAAAAAAGAGATGCTGAACAATTTTATCAAGCCGGGCCTGCAGGATCTTTGCGTTTCACGCACGTCTTTCAAATGGGGCATCCCCGTTTCGTTTGACGAAAAGCACGTCGTTTACGTTTGGATCGACGCGCTTTCAAACTATATCACGGCGCTGGGCTACACGCCTGACGAAGCCGGTGCGCGTTACAAAAAGTACTGGCCGGCGGACGTGCATATTATCGGCAAGGATATCGTGCGCTTTCATACCATTTACTGGCCCATTATGCTCATGGCGCTGGGCGAGCCGCTGCCAAAACAGGTGTACGGGCATCCGTGGCTGCTCTTCGGCGAGGATAAAATGAGCAAATCCAAGGGCAACGTGATTTACGCGGACGAGCTGGTGGCGCGTTTCGGCGTAGACGCCGTACGGTATTATCTGCTGAGCGAAATGCCCCACGCTTCGGACGGTTCCATCTCTTACGGCGAGATGATCGAGCGGTTCAATTCCGATCTTGCGAACACGCTTGGAAACCTTGTGAACCGCACCGTCGCCATGGCCAACAAATATTTCGGCGGGAAATTACCCTGCAATACCGCCGCGGACGATACTTTGGATACGCCGTTCAAGGCGGATATCCTTGCGGCGCTGCCCGCCATGGAAAAGGCTTTCGACGAGTTCAAGATCGCGGATGCCGCGGAAGCCGTAATGAACAGCGCAAAGCGCAGCAACAAATATATCGATGAAACGGCGCCCTGGGCGCTTGCAAAGGACGAAGCGCAGCGCGACCGGCTTTCCACCGTTTTATATAACCTGCTGGAGGCCATCCGCATCATCGCCGTGGAATTAACGCCCTTTATTCCCGAAACGGTCGATAAGATTTTTGCGCAGCTGAATACAGACGTGAGATCGTATGAAAGCATCCGGTCCTTCGGCGCGCTGCCCTTGGGAACGCAGGTCGGCGCTCCCGAGCCGCTGTTTGCCCGTATCGACGCGGAAGCCATGATGAAAGAGATCGAAGCGGAAATTGCCGAAAAACAGGCCGCCGCGCAGAGGAAAGAAGAGATCGCCGGTATAGCGAAGATCGGTATCGACGACTTTGCAAAGGTTGATCTTCGCGTATGTAAAATCGTGGATTGCGAGCGCATCAAAAAGGCGAAAAAGCTGTTGAAGCTTACGCTGGACGATGGCGTCGGCACACGCACCGTGGCGTCCGGCATCGCGCAATGGTACGCCCCAGAGGAGCTGATCGGGCGCAGTGTGATCGTTGTTTCCAATTTGAAGCCCGCCGTGCTGTGCGGCGTGGAAAGCCAGGGCATGATCCTGGCCGCGGACGCGGGCGAAAACGACGTAAAGGTCATTTTTGCAGACGGCATTCCCGCCGGCGCAAAGGTACGCTGAAATGCTTTCCAACATCATTGACACGCACGCGCACTATAACGACCGCGCGTTTGACAGTGACAGAAACGACGTGCTCGCCTCTTTACGGGGGGCGGGCATTGTTTGCGTGATCAACTGCGGCACGGATCTTGCCTCATCCGTACAAAGCAGAGAGCTGGCGGAACAGTTTGATTTTGTTTATTTTGCCGCGGGTATCCATCCGGAGGACTGCGGAAATGCACAGGAAGAGGATCTTGCGAAAATCCAAACGCTGCTCCGGCATGAAAAATGCGTTGCCGTGGGCGAGATCGGCCTGGATCACTACTGGCCGGAGCCGCCGCACGACGTACAGAACTTGTTTTTTGAGCGGCAGCTTGCGCTCGCAAACGACTGTAAGATGCCCGTGATCATCCACGACAGGGAAGCGCACGGGGATACGATGGCGCTCATGCGGCGATACCGTCCGGCCGGTGTGCTGCACTGCTTTTCCGGCAGCGTGGAAACCATGTTTGAAGCCGTATCGCTCGGGCTGTATATCGGGCTCGGCGGCGCGGTGACTTTCAAAAACGCAAAAAAAGCCGTGGATGTCGCAAAGGCAGTGCCGGCGGACCGGCTGCTGCTGGAAACAGACTGTCCGTATATGGCGCCGACGCCCTTCCGAGGTAAGCGAAATTCCTCCGCGCTGATCCCGTACACAGCCGAGTTTATCGCCGGTCTGCGCGGCGTTGACGCGCAGACGCTGATCGACCAAACGACCGAAAACGCAAAACGATTGTTTTTTTAATTTTTTTTGCATGATTTCCGTATTGCCGGACATACTATGTAACGGTGATGATAAAATGAGCAAAAAAGATAAAAAGAACAAAAAAATCAGCGTAACGGGCGCGGACCCGCGGCTTGCGGCTTCCGTTCCCACGGCAAACAGTCCGGAATTTGTTCCGCTGACGGGAGAAAACGCAAACGGCTTCGGCACAAACGACAGCAAAGACGTATACGATTTTATCCCGGAATTGAAAGACGAAAACAAATACCGCTGACAGAAGATCCCGGCGCCGTGCGTCGGGGTTTTTGCGGGTCGGCGTATACAAAATCCATAAAAGGTCTGCTGCGGCTTTTTTTAATGGCGCGCGGCGGCCCTTTTTTTGTCTCTGAAAACAAAGAATGACGCGGCCTTGAAAGAAAAGGTTACAATTTTGTAATAAAGATTGCAATTTTTTTCGCATTATGGTATAAATATTATATATTTTCTCATAATATAAATTTTTTATATATTATTTTGATAAATTAATGGGAAATTTGCTTGACAACGATATGGGGCTTGCATTAAAATAAAGCACCGGAAAAATTTTCCGGCGGAAAAGGATCTGCCGGATCATAGAAATAAAAGAGAAAGGGGAGCTGCATGTGACAAAGTATGTGGTAAAGCGTCTGCTGCTTGCAGTGCTGACGGTTTTAGTCATTTGTGCAATTACGTTCTTTACGATGCATGCCGTCCCGGGCGGGCCGTTTAACAGAGAAAAGGCGCTCAGCGAGGCGACGATCTCTGCGCTTAATGCAAGATATGGTTTGGATAAGCCCGTGATTGAGCAGTTCGTATTATATATGAAAGGGATTTTGCATGGCGATTTCGGCGTTTCTTTGAAAAACGGACGTGAGATCACCACCATTATCAAAGAATCTTTCCCGACTTCCGCAAAACTCGGCGTCAGCGCCATGGCGGTGGCATTATTGCTCGGGACGGTTTTCGGCAGCACTGCCGCGTTGACGAGAAACAAGCTGCCGGATCGTGTGATCGTTTTTTTGTCCACGCTGTTTACCGCGGTTCCCAGCTTTGTTCTTGCCTCTCTGCTGCTTTTGTTTTTCTGTATCCAGCTCGGATGGATTCCGGTTTGGAGTCAGGCAGAGCAGAACTATCTGCTGCCGATCATCGCGCTGTCCGCCTATCCCATGGCGTATATCACGCGTCTTTCCAAAACGAGTATGCTGGATGCGCTCGGCCAGGATTATATCCGCACGGCGCGGGCAAAGGGCGTTTCCCGTTTTAAGATGATTTTCAAGCATGCGCTGCGCAACTCTTTGATTCCCGTGATCACCTATGCAGGCCCGCAGATCGCGTATATCATCACCGGCTCCATGGTCGTTGAGACCATTTTTACCGTCGGGGGGCTGGGCAGCAAATTTGTAAGCGCGATCAATAACCGGGATTATACGCTTATTATGGCGACGACGATTTTTCTTGCCGTGTTGATGGTGGTTGCAAACGTGATCTGCGATCTGCTTTATAAACTGGTGGATCCCCGGATCAAATATGACTGAGAGGAGAATGCACTTTGGAAAACAATCAATTGCCGAAAAAACATCTTCTCAGCGCACAGTTGGACCTGTCAAAGTTTTCCGCGCCGCAGTTTGAAGCCGCCACGGATGAAGAAAAGCGCCAGCAGGACGTCATGAGCAAGAGTACCACCTTCTTTAAGGACGGTATGCGCAAGCTGTTTAAAAATCCGCTTGCCGTGCTGAGTCTGGTCATTCTTCTTTTGATCCTTCTTACCGTAATCATCGCGCCGATGATCATTCCCTACAGCTATGAGGAAATTTTATCTGTGAACGGCAAACGGGACAAGGGCGCAAAAAATCTTGCGCCGTTTACCTACAGTGAAATGGAACAGGAGTACATAGACGCGGGCGGCACGCGGTTCCCGCATATTTTCGGAACAGACGAACAGTGCCGGGACTATTTTATCCGCGTGGTATACGGTACGCGAATTTCCCTTTCCGTCGGTTTCTTTGCCAGTCTGATCGTTTTGATCATCGGAATGATCTACGGCAGCATTTCCGGTTATGTCGGCGGCAAAACGGACCTGATTATGATGCGCATCGTGGATATTATTTATTCTCTTCCGGATATGCTGATCATCATTCTGCTGTCTGTTGTGCTCAACGAGGTCCTTAAATTTCCGTCCGGATCCGCCCTTGCAAAGCTCGGAACAAACATGGTAAGCTTGTTTATCGTGTTCGGCTTGCTGTATTGGGTCGGCATGGCGCGTCTGATCCGCGGACAAATTCTTTCCATTAAAGAAAACGAATATATTCTTGCCGCCCGTGCCATTGGCGCGAAGCCCGGCAGAATCATTCGCCGGCATATCCTGCCGAACTGCCTTTCCGTTATCATAATTTCCACGGCGCTGCAAATTCCCTCTGCAATCTTTACCGAGAGCTTTTTGAGCTTCGTGGGGATCGGCGTCAAAGCGCCCATGCCGTCGCTCGGTTCTCTTGCGAACTCCGCACGCGAAGGCTTACAGAGTTATCCTTATAAACTGATCTTTCCTGCCATTATGATTTGTTTGATCGTACTGAGCTTAAACCTGTTGGGCGACGGTCTGCGGGATGCTTTTGATCCGAAACTGAAGAGGTAAGTATATGAGTGAACATCTGATAAGCGTACAGGATCTGCATACTTCTTTCTTTACGGATGCCGGCGAGGTACAGGCTGTCAACGGCGTCAGCTTCAATCTGGATGAAGGGGAGATCCTCGGCATCGTGGGGGAGAGCGGTTCCGGGAAATCGGTTACGGCATATTCCATTATGCAGATCCTTGCAGATACCGGCAGAATAGTCGGCGGCAGGGTTTTGTACAAAGGGCAGGACCTTTCCCGGTGGAACGAGAAGCAAATGCGCGCATTCCGCGGCAAGTGCTGTTCCATTATCTTTCAGGATCCCATGACAAGCTTAAATCCGGTATTTACCATCGGTTCGCAGATGAAGGAGGCCATTACGCTTCACACCGAGAAACGCGGAAAAGAAGCCGCTGCGCGCGCAATGGAGCTTTTGGAGCTGGTCGGCATCAACGAACCGAAGAAGCGTTTAAGACAGTATCCCTTTGAGCTTTCCGGTGGGATGCGGCAGCGCGTGATGATCGCAATGGCGCTTGCCTGCGAACCGGATATCCTGATCGCAGACGAGCCGACTACCGCGCTGGATGTGACCATTCAGGCGCAGATTTTGGAACTCATGCAGGAGCTGCAGAAAAAACTCGGCATGGCCGTCATTCTTGTGACGCATGATCTGGGCGTGATCGCGGATATGTGCGACAATATTGTCGTTATGTACGGCGGGCGCATCTGCGAGCGCGGCACGGCGCGGGAGATCTTTTACAACCCCCGTCATGAGTACACGAAGGGCCTGCTGCGTTCGATCCCCAATGTCAACAATATGAAAAAGCGACTGGTGCCGATTTCCGGTTCACCGATCAACATGCTGAATTTGCCGGCCGGCTGCGCATTTTGCGCACGCTGTGACGCGGCGATGAAAATCTGTTTGAATGAAATTCCGGAAGAGCTGTCCATCAACGACGAGCATAAGGCGGCCTGTTGGCTGAACGTGAAGGAATGCTTTGAGAAAGGAGACGCTGCCGAATGAGTGAAACGCTTGTAGAAGTCAAAAACTTAAAGCAATACTTTCCCGTGCGTGTCGGATTGAAAACAATGCCGCTGAAGGCGGTGGACGACGTTTCCTTTACTGTCGGCCGCGGTGAGACGCTGGGGCTGGTCGGCGAGTCGGGCTGCGGCAAAACCACGGTTGGCCGTACGGTCCTGCGTTTGTATGAACCGACGGGCGGCGAGGTCATTTTTGACGGAGAGCCCGTAACGGCCAAAAATATCACCAGCATGCGCAAGCAGATGCAAATGGTTTTTCAGGATCCGTATTCGTCGTTGGATCCCCGTATGACGGTGGAGGATATCATCGGCGAACCCTTGGATGTGCACAATCTTTGCTCCAACCGCAAGGAACGGCGTGAGAGGATCTTGGAGCTGATGAATTACGTCGGGCTTAACGCGGAGCATGCGCGCAGATATGCTCACGAGTTTTCCGGCGGACAGCGGCAGCGCATCGGGATCGCCCGCGCGCTTGCGATCAATCCGAAGTTCATTGTCTGCGATGAGCCGGTATCCGCGCTGGATGTTTCCATTCAGGCACAGGTCATCAACATGTTTGAGGAACTGCAGGATAAGCTCGGCGTCGCCTATCTGTTTATCGCGCATGATCTGTTGGTTGTACACCACATTTCCAAACGGATCGCCGTGATGTATCTCGGCAAGATCGTGGAGATCGCCGATGCGGACGATTTAAACGAGCATCCGCTTCATCCCTATACGCAGTCGCTTTTATCCGCGGTCCCGATCCCCGATCCGGAGGTCACCCGCGCCAGACAGCGTATTTTGTTGGAGGGCGATGTGCCGAGTCCGCTTAAAATGCCGAGCGGCTGCGCGTTCCGTACGCGCTGCCGGTACGCGACCGAACAGTGTGCGGCGGAATGCCCCGCGCTGACAGACCGCGGCAACGGGCACTGTGTTGCATGCTGGAATAAATAATTGTACATAGTTCCCCTGGGGAATTATATAGCCAAAGGACGGCAAAGGAAAGGCCGAACAAGGGCAGGCGCAGCCCGCGGCGGCCGACCGATCTGCTGAATTCTGCGGCAAAAAAATTTTTGGAGGATTTTCAAATGAAAAAACTGATTGCTTTGCTTCTGGTTTTCTCTCTTGTGTTTGCATTCTGTGCCTGCACAAAGAAACCCGGCAATGATCCCGAAGTCACCAACAGCGGCGACGAGACCGATGATGCTGCTGCTGCGCTGCTGAGCGATGCGTTTATCGATCCGCTGGCCGATTGGGGGCAGTATGATGAGCTGATCGCACAGATCAGAACCGAAACGGATTATGCGAAGCGCACCGAGCTGATGCACCAGGCTGAGGACATCCTGATGTCCACGGGCTGCGTCATCCCGATCTACTACTACAACGACATCTATCTGCAGAAGGACTACGTTTCCGGCATCTATTCCAACCCCTTTGCAACGAAGTTCTTTATGTATACCAAGATGTCCAACGGCGCTGACACGCTCCGTCTGAACCTTGCTTCCGAGCCGGACTATCTGGATCCCGCGCTCAACAGCTCCGTTGACGGCGCCTGCCTTGCCGCCAACTCCTTCTCCGGTCTGTATACTTACAATGCCGAAGGTAAGACCAGCCCTGCCTGCGCCGAGGGCTACACTGTCAGCGAAGACGGTCTGACCTACACCGTAACGCTGAAAACCGGTCTGAAATGGTCCGACGGCAGCGACCTGACCGCCAAGGATTTTGAGTATTCCTGGAAGCGCGCTGTCGCTGAAGAGACTGCTGCCGACTATGCTTACATGTTTGACGGCTTTGCCCGTACCGAAGACGGCGCTCTGGACGTGACCGCTGCCGACGACGTGACGCTTACCTTCACCCTGCTCGCGCCCTGCGCTTACATGGAAGACCTGATGGCGTTCCCGACCTTCTATCCCGTGAAGCAGGAAGCTGTCGAGAGCTATGCCGACTGGCAGACCAGCCCCGGCGGTTGGTGCTCCGAGGCGGGCTTTGTTTCCAACGGCGCTTATGTCTGCACCGGTTGGAACCACGACGTCTCCATGACCTATGAAAAGAACCCCTATTGGTATGACGCTGACAGCGTGACCGTTGAGAAGCTTGAGTTCATGCTTTCCGCTGACGACACTGCCATCTATGCGGCATACAATGCCGGCGACATCGACTTTGCCGACTCCGTACCCACCGATGAAGTAAAGTCTCTGCTTGACAATCCGGAGTTCCATATTGTTGACGAGCTTGGTACATACTATGTGGCGTTCAACGCCAAGTCCTCTATCTTTGAGGGCAAAACCGCTGCGCAGGCTGCCTGCATGCGTCTTGCGTTCTCCCTGCTGATCGACCGTGACTACATCTGCGAGAACATCGGCCAGACCGGTCAGGTTGCGGCGAACTCCTTCATCCCGCTTGGCATGGCCGACGGCAACGGCGGCATCTTCAAGGAGAATGCCGAGGACGGTTACTTTGACGTCAAAGCAATCAATGACGACAAAGACGCTACGGTTGCGAAGGCTGTTGAGCTGCTGACGGCTGCCGGCTACACGTTCGGCGACGACGGCAAACTCTCCGCTGATACGCCCATCCAGCTTGAGTATCTTACCAACTCTTCCTCCGGTCACATCGCGATCGCCGAGTCCATCCAGCAGGATCTGGCTGAAGTCGGCATTGAGCTGACCATTCAGGAGCAGGATTGGAACGTATTCCTTGAGGAGCGTAAAGCCGGTAACTTCGACTTCGCGCGTGAAGGCTGGATCGCTGACTTCAACGACCCGATCAACATGCTCGAAATGTGGATGACTGACTCCGGCAACAACGACTGCCAGTTCGGTCGCTGAGAACGGCATACAACGATTACCGTATAACACGGTTTTGTTGAGACAAAAAAGGAGAAGCTGTTTATTGCAGCTTCTCTCTTTTTCTTTTATTTGTTCTACCAGGTATGCGTACGTAATTGCCCGGTGCCGAGCAGGTCGGGATAATTCCACTGCCGCAGGACTTCAAACGTGCCGACAGCGGCGGCATTGGATAAATTCAGGCTTCTCGCTTCCGAGATCATGGGGATCCGTACGGTCGTTTTCGGATTGTTGTAAAGCAGATCCTCCGGCAGGCCGGCGGTCTCCTTGCCGAAAACCAGATACACCTGCTCCGGATAGCAGACGTCCGTATAGGTCTGCGGGGCTTTGGTGGAAAAATAATAAAAGCTTCCGTTTGGGTTTTTCTCAAAAAAGTCCGCGGTGGAGGCATAATAGGTGATGTCCAGCAGATACCAGTAATCCAGTCCGGCGCGTTTCAGTTTTTTGTCGTCCACCCGAAAGCCCATCGGCTCCACCAGATGCAGCCGCGCGCCCGTAGCGGCGCAGGTGCGCGCAATATTGCCGGTATTCTGCGGGATTTCCGGTTCGATCAGTACGATGTTCAACTCATGCATAAGGATGCCCTGTCTTTCCTGAAAAGATTTCTTTTGTTATCTTATCACAGTTCCGAAAAAAAGTAAATTCCGTTTTTTACTGATAAATCTTAAAAAATTGTTCATACTAACGTCATACGGAGGTGTTAATATGGATAAAAACAGCACAACAGCAATCAAATACGTCGGCGCCGCAATGGCAGTAGGCGGAACCGCCATGCTTGGGACCGCGCTTGTCAAAAGCAATACTTCTCTGAAAAAAAAGGCTAAAAAAACAGCCGTAAAGGCAATGGACGCAGTGGACGCCGCGCTGACCAGCATCCAACATTATATGAAATAAAAGCACAAATCTGTAAAGAAAACTTCTTTACAGATACATAGATATAACGGGGAGAATGTAATGAGAAAATACTTTACATTTTTTTTGATCATTATGCTTTTCAGTATGCTGTCTGCTTGTCAGAAGCCTACTGTACAGGACAAGCCTGCCGAAACTGCGTCGGTTCCGGCAACAGCCGAAGCAACGCTCCCGCAGGAGACGTCCGCTTTGCCGACAGACGACGGCATGGCGGGAAAACCACCGGAGACAACCGATTTGACGACGGAGGCAGAGAGCACGACGTCGTATGTGCAGCCGACGATGTCCGAACTTGCGCCGGGTTGTTTTTACGGTGAAAAAACCGGCACGGACCAAACGCTTACAGGCCTGCAGCCGCTGCCGTTAAACCCTTTTTCCACGGCGTCGTTTCCCGATCCCGAAACGTTTTCCACTAAAACGATTGAACACAGCTATGGTGTGGCAACGGATGAAAAGGCGCACAGCATCAGCGTCAACAACCAACAGTTTTTTGATAACGGCGGGTATAACGCATTGTGCCTGGATACAAAAACGCAGGAAAAAGTGCTGTATCTGACCTTTGACTGCGGCTATGAAAACGGCTATACCGCCAAAATTCTGGATACGCTGCGGGATAAAGGCGTAAAGGCTGCTTTTTTCTGTACGCTGCCCCAGATGAAAGAAAACGGAACGCTCATTGCACGGATGATCAACGAAGGGCATATCGTGGGAAATCACTCGGTCACGCATCCCGATTTTTCATCGCTTTCAAGACAGGAAATGCTGGATGAGATCAAGGGCTTTGATGATTATCTGCGTCAAAACTTCGGCTATTCGGCCTTATATTTCCGTTATCCGCAGGGCAAATACAGCGAAGCTTCTTTGGATCTGATCAATTCTGTCGGCTACAAATGTGTATTTTGGTCGCTTGCATACGCCGATTGGGACCTGAACAATCAAAAGGGCGCCGATTATGCGCTGCAGACGGTCGTTTCCCGTCTGCATCCGGGTGCCGTGATGCTGCTGCACGCTGTTTCCCCGGACAACGCCAACGCGCTTGCGGATATCATCGACACGGCAAGGGAAATGGGCTACACCTTCCGTGCACTGTCGGATTACGGTACGTGATCCTTCTCGGTAAATGCATATAAAACAGAAACCCCGGAACCGTTTTCGGCTCCGGGGTTTTCCAAAAGGTTTTGTAATTCGCTGTCAGATGTCGAGCTTCGTCAGGTCTTCAAAGCTTTCCCGTTTTACGGCCACGTAGTCGCCGTTTTCCGTCAGCATAACGGTTGCGGGGCGGGGCAGGCGGTTGTAATTGGAAGACATGGCATAGTTGTAGGCGCCTGTCGTACAGACCGCCGCAATATCGCCGCGGCATACGTTTGCGGGGAAGGACACGTTTTCCTGAATGATATCGCCGCTTTCACAGCAGCGGCCCACAAGCGACGCAGTAAAATCCGTCTTTTCGTTGATTTTGTTCGCAATCAGGCAGGTGTAGCGGGATCTGTAAAGCGCGTAGCGCGGATTGTCCGCCATACCGCCGTCAACGGAAACGTAATTCTTATACCCCGGAATGCTTTTTACCGCGCCGACGGTGTATAAGGTCAGCCCCGCGTCCGCCACGATGCTCCGTCCGGGCTCCATGCAAACGGCAGGCATTTCCATACCCAGTGCGGCGCATTCATTACGCATTTGCGCGGCAAGGCCCGCGATTTTGGCGGGGATATCGATGCGTCCGTCCGCTTGTACATAGGGTACGCCGTAGCCGCCGCCGAGATTGAGGATCTTTGCCTGAATACCGTGTTTTGCCTTCATCTCCGCCATAAAGCGGAGCATGATGGCCGCCGCACACTCAAAAACGTCCTCCGTGAACACTTGCGAGCCGATGTGGCAGTGAAAACCGCACAGCTCGATATTTTTTTGGCTGAGCGTCAGCAGGGTGATTTTTTCCGCCTGGCCCGTTGCGATGGCATTTCCGAATTTGGAGTCCACCTTGCCGGTGTTGACCGCTTCATACGTGTGCGTGTCGATCCCGGGCGTCAGCCGCAGCAGGACCTTTTGCCGGATGTTTTTCTTTTCCGCGGCTGCCTGAATGCAAAGCACTTCTTCTTCATTGTCCGCAACGAAGTAACCGACGCCTGTTTCCATGGCGAAATTTACGTCTTCGTCCGTTTTGTTGTTGCCGTGGAAAAATGCGTTTTCCATCGGAAAACCGGCCGCTTTCGCGGTGTAGATCTCTCCGGCGGATACTACGTCGATCCCCATGCCTTCTTCCTGCATGATCCGGTACAGCTGCTTAAAGGAATTTGCCTTGCTTGCGTACAGCGGCAGGGATCCGGACGGGAAGTTTTTGTTGAAGGCCTGCAGATAAGTGCGGCAGTTCTTGCGGACGCGCATTTCATCTATTAAATAAAGCGGCGTACCGTATTTTTGCGATAAAGCCACGGTATCGCGGCCGGCAAACGTCAGACGCCCGTTTTCTCCGACGCCGAGGTTGTCGCATGGAAAGAACGGTTTTGTTTCCCCGATTTTCAACATCCCGTTTCCTCTTTTCTCTTTACAGCATGTGGCTGCGTAATTCCTCTGCGCTCAGCGGCGATAAGTCCGCCGGCGCAATGTCAAACACGGTCTTGCAGCCTGTTGCGCCGCGGTTCGCCATACGGTTGATCGCTCTGGCGCATGCCACCAGCACGCAGGAGGTAAACTCCGGGTTGGAGTCCAGCTTCAGGCTGTATTCGATCGTATGCGTGTGTTCTTTGTTCAAGCCGGTTTTTCCGGTACGGATCACAAAACCGCCGTGGGGAAGATCGGAATGTTTCTCTTGCATCTCTTCCGCCGTGATAAAGGTGACGGTGGTGTCGTAGTCCGCAAAATAGTTCGGCATTTCCTTGATCTCTTTTTCAATACGCGCCTTATCCGCGCCGTCCTGTGCAACCACGTAGCATTCTCGCAGGTGTTTTTCGCGCGCGGTCAGCTCCGGCATGGCGCCTGCGCGTACGGCGTCCAGCGCCTCGTCAATGGGAACGGTGTACTGTCTTGCGTCTTTTACGCCCGAAATCCGGCGGATCGCGTCGGAGTGGCCCTGACTTACGCCGCGGCCCCAGAAGGTATAGTCTTTGCCGTCGACGAGAATGGCGGAGGCGTACAGCCTGTTCAAGGAGAACATCCCCGGGTCCCAGCCCGCGGAGATCATCGCCAGGTGACCTGTTTTTTCCGCCGCGGCGTTCACTTTTTCAAAGTGTGCGGGAATGTTGGCATGCGTGTCAAAGCTGTCGATCACGTGAAAGTGTTCGGCCAGGGCGGGCGTCATAACGGGCAGATCCGTCGCGCTGCCGCCGCAGATGATCAGAACGTCGATCTCATCTTTGAAATCCAAAACACTTTCTGCCGCGTACACCGGCGCGCCGGTCAGCGTTTTCACCGATTTCGGCGGCCTGCGTGTAAATATGCCTACAAGCGTTGCGTCCGCGTTCTGCCGGATGGCGCACTCCACGCCGCGTCCCAGATTGCCGTAGCCGTAAATGCCGATTTTCATGTTTTCATCCTCCCGTTCAATGAAAGAAAAAATATTTTTTTTATTTTATAGCATAAAAAAGAATTTGTCAATAAAGTTAATTAACGATTGCTATTTGTATCCGAAATATGATAAAATAATCATATAAATAAATATGATGGAGGCGGCATATGAAATACCGACGTTTTGATAATACGTTGATCGTACGCATCGATAAGGGAGAAGAGATCCTGGAGCAGGTCGAGGCGGTCGCGCTGCGGGAAGATATAAAGCTTGCTTCGGTTTCCGCCCTCGGCGCCACGGATGATTTTACCGTGGGCGTGTATGACGTTGAAAAGCAAAAATACAACATGCTGCATTTTACGGGCAGCTTTGAGATCGTATCCTTACTCGGTACGATCAACACGATGAACGGTGCGTTTTATACCCACCTGCATCTGAGCGCGGGGGATACCGAAGGGCACGTGCACGGCGGACACTTAAACCGTGCCAACGTGAGCATCACCTGCGAGATGGTGATCACCGTGATTGACGGAACCGTGGACCGTTTCCGCGACGAAAGCCTCGGCGTAAATTTGCTGGCGCTGTAAATCACAGGTTTGTTTCAATGCATAAAAAAGGAGCCGTCGCTTCGCGTAGGCTCCTTTATTAAGACGATAGTTTTTTCAGCCCTCGAACGCCTGCTTCAGATCTGCGATCAGGTCTTCCTTGTCCTCCAGGCCGCAGGAAATGCGGATCAGGCCCGCGGGGATACCGGCGGCGGCCAGCTGTTCGTCCGTCATTTGCCGGTGTGTGGAGGTGGCGGGGTTTAAGCAGCAGGTGCGCGCGTCCGCCACATGCGTTTCAATGGCGGCGAGCTTTAACTTCTTCATAAAGGCTTCCGCGGCCGTCCTGCCGCCCTTGAGCTCAAACGAGACGACGCCGCATCCGCCCTTGGGCAGGTATTTCTGTGCGAGCGAATAATATTTGTCGCCGGGAAGGCCCGGGAAACTGACGGCGTTTACTTCTTCGCGTGAACTTAAGAACTCCGCAACGGCCTGGCCGTTTTCCACGTGTTTGGCCATGCGCACGTGCAGGGATTCCAGCCCCAAATTCAATAAGTATGCGTTCTGCGGGGACTGGATGGAGCCCAGATCACGCATGAGCTGCGCGGTGCATTTGGTGATAAACGCGCCGCCAAGGCCGAATTTCTCGGCGTATACGATGCCGTGGTAGCTGTCGTCCGGTGTGCACAGGCCGGGGAACTTGTCCGCGTATTGCAGCCAGTTGAATTTGCCGGAATCCACGATCGCACCGCCCACGCCCGAACCGTGACCGTCCATGTATTTCGTGGTGGAGTGCGTCACGATGTCCGCGCCCCATTCGATCGGACGGCAGTTGACCGGGGTGGGGAAGGTGTTGTCGATGATCAGCGGTACGCCGTGCGCGTGCGCGGCTTTCGCGAACTTTTCAATATCCAGCACCGTCAGCGCCGGATTGGCGATCGTCTCACCGAAAACCGCTTTTGTGTTTGGGCGGAACGCGGCGTTCAGTTCTTCTTCGGTGCAGTCCGGAGAGATAAAAGTCGTTTCAATGCCCATCTTCGCCATCGTGACGGCCATTAAGTTGAACGTGCCGCCGTAGATGGTGGAGGAGGATACGATATGGCCGCCGTTTTCGCAGACGTTGAACAGCGAGAAAAAGTTTGCTGCCTGTCCGGACGAGGTCAGCATGCCTGCCGTGCCGCCTTCCAGCGCGGCGATCTTCGCCGCAACGTAATCGTTTGTGGGGTTCTGTAACCGGGAATAAAAATAGCCGGAGGCCTCCAGGTCAAACAGCTTGCCCATATCTTCGCTTGTGTCGTATTTAAAAGTGGTGGACTGGTAAATGGGGATCTGCCGCGGCTCGCCGTTGCCCGGCGTGTAGCCGGCCTGTACGCATTTGGTTCCGATCTTCTGCTCGCTCATTTTATGCACCTGATTTCCTGTTTTTGTATTATAATACTGCACTTTTTGAGGTTTGTAAAGAAGAATATAAAAATATAAAGGATTTTACTTGCATTTTAAATTTTCCTGTGTTATACTATGAGAGCTTTCAGTTGAATAACCTTCGGGGTGTGGCACAGTTTGGTAGTGCGCTTGGTTCGGGACCAAGAGGCCATGGGTTCGAATCCCGTCACTCCGACCAAAAAAATACAGAGGGCATTTGTCCTCTGTATTTTTTTCTGAATTACTGCGGTTGAACCCATGGCCTTTTTACGGTCCCGAACCAACGTGAGGGACCAAGGCTTTCCGCCGAGCGCTGCCGGTGGCAGGAGGAGCGAAGGCGGAAAGCTCGCAGCGGTCAAAATCGCGCGCCGCTCCAAGGCGCATCAGCGATTTTGGGCACCGCAAGTGTTGAGCCATGGGTTCGAATCAAAAACGCCTTTTTTGTCTTCTGACAAAAGGGCGTTTTTGAACGATGTGTTCCGCTCTCGCGGAACGTGATGTTTGCTTCGCAAGTGATACGCACTTCGTGCGTGATGTGTGCCTACGGCACGTGAGCGGAACACATCACATCACTTTGTGGCAAAGCCGCAATACATCACTGCGGCGTGAGCCGTAACATCACTTGCGCCGCGAGGCGCAAACATCATTAAAATACGCAAGACAAGGAACCGTCCGAAACCGCTGAAAAAGTAGGTTAAGCAGCAACAATACGCCTCTGTTTCAATACTTTTTTTGAAAAAATACTCAAAAAAACAATTACATTATGGTGTGCAGCGGCATCAGGTAATGCATTACAC
>JAFSXY010000087.1 GCA_017443805.1 Clostridia bacterium
AGGCCCGTCGGAAGACGGGCCTGTTTTTTAACAGGGGGAAACTGCTCGTTTTCTGTTAAATAAAAAGATCTTAACGCCCGCCGATTTTGCCCTGCGGACAACGGCGATGGCGTATACGAAAGCGGAATTCCTGCGCCGCAAGGCACTGCGGCGCAGCCGCTTTCTTGTGGTTTTTTTTCTTTACTTTTCGTGCTTTGTGCGCAGACGCGTTCCCAGCGCTTTGATCCAGTTGACCAGCGCTTTCAGATAAGCGCGGATGCACTGGAAGACGTTTGTCGGCGCGTCCGTTTCCTGATCTGCCGTCCAGTATTCCGTATTGCAGTTTTCCGTCGTCATGGGTGACATCTCACGCGTTTGTGTGTTATAGACCATAAATTGCGTGTAATCAAAATCCTCTGTCGTCAGCTGACGGTCTGCGGTCACCACGGCGTACAAAAGCTCGTTTTCCGTTTTTGTCCAGTCGCCGTGACGGGCGCCCTTGGAAAACCAGGTGTTGTCAGGAAAGATACAGGTGGAGGCGTCCACTTTTTTGTCTGGGGAGATGTATTTGCCCTTGCCCTCGGCCACGCGCGCGGCGATATAGTCGTCCGAAAGCGTGTCGTAAACGGTGGAGGTCGTCGCGCCGAAAGAGGAACTGTGGACCGAGGCGTAGGTATCGGCGACCGCGTCGCAGGACGCGCAGATCGGCACGATCTGGTAGCCGTATTTGGAGAAGACGCCAACGTTTACGCCGTTATCCTTTAAGCTCTGCATCAGTTCCGGGATCTTCGTGCGGACCGTATCCTGATAGCGGTCCAGCTTTTCGATCAGAACGGCGTATTCCGCGCGTTTTGCGCTGCCTTCTTCTCCGAAAATATAATTCTTTGCGGTCTCATAATCCTCCGCGGTCACAAAGCACCAGTAGCACGGCATCGTCAGCATGGTGGAAAGCGCCAGCGCGGAGGTCGCCCCTTCCGCGATCTTTTTGTAAATGGTTGCGCGCGAAACCTTCAAAAACGCGTCCAGAACGCCGCTTTTCGTCAGCAGGTCAACGGAGGCGATGGCAAATTCGGAGACGTTCATTAAGCCCATTGCGTCGTAATCGGTCAAAAAGCGTTCAATGGCGTTGCCGTCCACGTGGAATTTACCGCTTAACGCGTCGCTGATAAACTCGCCGCCGCAGGAGCAGGAACCGTCGAACCCCAGTCCGTACAGTTTTGCCGTGCCGTATTTCGCAACGTATGCAAGTGCGATGTTCGTGCCGACGCAGCGGGCGATGATCGCGACTTTTTCTTTGCCCGTCGCCGCAAGCACGTTGTCTATGTACTCTGCAAGGCGGTCCGCGGTCTCCAGCGGGTCCAGACGCCAGTCGTACCAGAAAAGGTAATCGTTATAGGAGTAATACCCCTTTTCGCCCTTTTTGTCCGCATGCATGCTGCGCTCGTTTTCCGCAATGCGCGCCGCTGAAATATTGGTGCCGTTGGTGGCGTTCCCGTCTTTGTCCAGCCGGAACGGCTGCGTCATCTCGCTGATCTCGGTATACAGGTTTTCGTAGTACTTATCCCAGCGGTTGAGGAAGATGCCCTCCAGCAAAAACGGTTTCAGGATGTTTGCAACGGATTCGTATACGTCCTTTTTTTCAACGTCCGCGGTCACCGCGCTCAAATGGGCAACGTCAATGACCTGGTTTCCTTCGGCGTCAACGATGGGTTCTCCGTCGCCGCCGATCATGATGACCGGTACTTCGTCGTTGCGCAGTGTGTAGCTCTGCGCCGAAACAGGCAGCATCAGCGTTGCCAGCAGGATGACCGCCAGTGCGGCGGAAACGATTTTTTTTGTCATGTTACGCGCTCCTTTTATGTGTTTGCCTCCGCGGGATCAGCCGGCCCCGATCGAGACGTTATAGGTATCGGAATAGATATAGCTTTGTGTAACGGTATCCCAGACGTGCAGGGTAAAGACCAGCGCGTCCAGATCGCCGTAATAGATATGCATCGGCCCGACGTCGTAGTATACGGGCGTCATGCCGTTCGCGCCGGGATACAGGTATTTTTTTCCGTAATCCGGCAGCGTTTCGCCTGCGACCGTGAGATCGTCAAACGTAAAGTAAAGCGCGTGGCCGGACTTGTTGCAGATCTCAAAGCGCAGGCTGATATCCCGGATGAGCAGAGCGTCCTCTCCCGTGCCGCCCCACCCGACGTCTGCTCCGAGGTAGGCAATGGTAAAACGCCCGTCGTTTACAAAGACGTCGTTCGTTTCGTACGGGTACTGAAGGATCGTATCCGCGGCAGGGTGGACTTTGTTCGGGGAAACTCTGCAGACCTTGTCATAAATTGCGGGATGATAATGATAGTCGCCCGCAGACAGATCGTATACCTGCACGCTGAGCTGCAGATCGTTGACGCTGCCGGAAAGGAAAGCGTCCTTATCCAGGACGTCCCGGTCGAATATCATGGACGCCGTAACGGTTTCACCCGCGTCCGGCGTTGCCTCGATCACGGAACCGTCCGGCATATAGCTGTTGACCGCGGGATAGAACACGTCGATCTCCAGCGTGTGCGAGGGATGTTTGTTGGTTATATCAAAATCGAAGCCCTGCAGCATGCCGTCGTTAAAATAGGAGACCAGCGTCACGGAGAAATCGCTTGTTTCGGCGATCGTGAGCGGCATGTAAAAATTATCGTTGTAGCTTAAAAGCTCCAGCCCGACGGCGCCGCGAAGGATCGTTCTGGCGTCCGCCGCGGTGAGCTGACCGTCCGGTTCCACGTCGCAGGCAATAAACGGCAATGTCCCCTCGGGGTAGACCTCCAGCCCCACGGACGCGCGCAGCGCGAGACGTGCGTCCGACGCCTCCAGTTTGCCGTTTGCGTCCACGTCGCCCCGCGCGACCGCGCCGTGCGCGGTCATGCCGAAAAAGGCAAACAGGATAAGCGCAAAAAACGACGGCAGCAGCAGTTTATTCAGTTTCATAAAGCATCCCCCTTCTCTTATTAAATCATAACACACACAGACCAAAAAAGCAATTCCTTGCGTTAAAAAATCCCGGAGACCGTATGGCTCCGGGCGGTGTTGTGTTATGAGAGCAGGGCGCGGTCGTTGGCAAATTCCGATCCGCTGATCTCTTCAAATTTATGCAGCAGCGTTTCCACGGTGAGCTTTTTCTTTTCTTCGCCGTAAATATCCAAAATGATTTTGCCGTTGTTCATCATGATCAGCCGGTTGCCGTAGTCGATCGCGTTCTGCATATTGTGCGTGACCATCAGCGTTGTGAGATTTTTCTCTTTTACGAATTTATCCGTCAGCTCCAGCACGGTAGCCGCCGTTTTCGGATCAAGCGCCGCCGTATGTTCGTCCAGCAGCAGCAATTCCGGCTTTTGTATGATCGCCATCAAAAGCGTTACGGCCTGCCGCTGTCCGCCGGAAAGCAGACCGACTTTACTTGTCATACGGTTTTCCAGGCCGAGGTTGAGCGAGGCAAGCAGCTCCTGATACCGCGCCTGTTCGGATTTTTTGATCTCCCAGGCAAGGCCGCGCCGTTTGCCGCGTCTTGCGGCGAGCGCGAGATTTTCAAGAATGCTCATGCCGGCGGCGGTGCCCAGCATGGGGTCCTGGAAAACCCGGCCCAGATACGCAGCTCTTTTATATTCGGGCAAAGCGGTCACGTCTTTTCCGCTGAGCAGGACGGAGCCGGAATCCAACGGCCAGATGCCCGCGATCGCGTTGAGCATGGTGCTTTTGCCCGCGCCGTTGCCGCCGATCACGGTCACAAAGTCTCCGGGATTGAGCGAGAGGGAAAGGTTTTCCAGCGCTCTTTTTTCATTGACGGTCCCGCGGTTAAAGGTTTTTGTTATCTGCAGCAGATCAAGCGCCGGCATTCTTTTTCCCTCCCTTTGCGGAATATTTTTCGCTGAGTTTTTTCTTCCAGAACGGCACGCCCAGGAAAACGGCGACCACGATAGCCGAAAGCATCTTGAGCAGGTCGGTGTCGATGCCGCACCAGATGACCGTCTGGTAGACGATATAGTAGATCACGCTGCCCACGGCAACGCTGATCAGTTTCATGTACATTTGCGTGAAAAACCTGCCGAATACCGCTTCGCCGATGATCACGGCGGCCAGACCGATCACGATGGCGCCGCGGCCCATGGAGACGTCTGCAAAGCCCTGGTATTGCGCAAGCAGAGCGCCGCTGAGAGCGACAAGGCCGTTCGAGAGCATCAGGCCGATAACCTTGTTGAAGTTCGTGTTGATGCCCTGCGCGCGGCTCATGGCCGGGTTATTGCCCGTCGCGCGGATCGCGCTGCCCCATTCGGTGCCGAAGAACCAGTAAAGCAGGCCGATAATGACGGCTATAAACAAAAACACGACGAAAATGCTGTTTTTGTAAAACGGAACCCCTTTCAAAAACTGCATGGATACAAGGAGATCATGCATCCGCACGTTGATCGACTGATTTGCCTTTCCCATGATTTTCAGGTTGATGGAATACAGGGAAAGCTGCGTAAGGATACCCGCCAGAAGCGCGGGGATCCCCATCAGCGTATGGAAAAGTCCCGTCACCAGGCCGGCAAGCATGCCCGCAAGCAGCGCGGTCAGCAGGCTGAGCCACAGGGGACAGCCGTTGAGCAGCAGCATGACGCAAACGGCGCCGCCGGTACAGATGGAGCCGTCCACGGTCAGATCGGCGATATCAAGGATCTTGTAGGTCAGAAAAACGCCGATCGCCATAATGCCCCAGATCAGCCCCTGGGCGATCGCGCCGGGCATGGTGCCCAGCAGGGATAGTATGTTCATAAGGCCTCCGAAAAATGTTTCTAAAGATGAATAAATGCCTGCCGGACGGTATGTGTCCGGCAGGATTCATTTTAATATGAAGCGCGTTGGCCGATCTGTTTGTGATTACGCAGCCGCTTCAATGGCGACGTAGTCTTCCGGAACGGTAATGTTCAGCTCCGCGCAGATTTCGGCGTTATACTCCTTGGTAAACTGCGGGGCGTATTCGATCGGCATGGCGGAAATGTCTTCGCCGTCGGCAAGGATCCTGGCGGCCATCTTGCCGGTGGCATAACCGAGATCATAGTAGTTGATGGAGAGCGTTACGGTGCCGCAGCCCGCGCAGATGCCCTCTTCACCGGCGACTACGGGCACGCCCGCGGGACGGCAGATCCCGTCAATGATGCCGGCGTTGGAAGCGACGGTGTTGTCGGTGGGCACATAAAGCACGTCGTTGTCATTCGCGGCGGCGGTGCATACGGCGGAAAGATCGTTGCTGTCGGAGAATGCGTACAGGGTGGCAGTCAGTCCGGCTTTTTCAAGCTCGGCCTTCACGGTGTCCACCTGATACTGGGAGTTCGCCTCGGCAGAGCAGTAAAGCAGACCGACGTTCTTGGCTTCCGGGAAAATCTCCGTGAGCATTTTGGCCTGCTCGTCCAGCGGCGCAAGGTCGCTGGTGCCGGAGATGTTGCTGCCTACGGTGCCGTTGAAGTTATCGATACCGAGCGCAACGCCGTATTCGGTAATGGAGGTGCCTAAGATCGGGATCGCGGTGGTCGCGGCTGCTGCGGCCTGCAGGGCGGGCGTCGCATTCGCGAGGATCAGATCCACGTTTTTGGATACAAAGCTGGTCACGATGGTGGAGCAGGTGTTGGAATCGCCGGAGGCGTTCTGCTCGTCAAAGATGACGGCGTCGCCGAGCGCCTCGGTCAGAGCGTCCTTAAAGCCCTGCGTCGCAGCGTCCAGCGCAACGTGCTGTACAAGCTGGCAGATACCGACGGTGTAGGTCTTGTCGGCGTTTGCAGGCGCGGCGGTTTCATCTGTTCCGGTTTTGCCGCTGCAGCCTGCAAATGCGCAGAGCACCAGCGCAGCGGCAAGAATAAGACAAAAAATCTTTTTCATGTGTTTGGTCTCCTGTTTTTTTGTTTGAAACAGTTATACTACGCTAAAGCGTAAAAGTCAAGGGGGATTTATGAATTATTTTGATTTGCTTATTAAAGATATTGAACGGAAACTTTATCGTTTTAAATCACCATGCCGCCGTTGACGCCGAGCACCTGTCCGGTGATAAAGGAAGCGTCCGCCGAGGTGAAAAAAGCGACGGCCGCGGCGATCTCCCCGGGCGAGGCAAGGCGTCCCAATGGGATCTCCTCGCAGAGGTTTGCGATCTCCTCGGCGGAGAACTGCCGCAGCATGGCGGTATCCACGGCGCCCGGGGCGACGCAGTTTACCAGAATGCCGCTCGGCGCGAGCTCCTTTGCAAGCGCCTTTGTCAGACCGATCACGCCGGCCTTGGCGGCGGAGTAGGCGACCTCCATCGCGGCGCCGGTCTGTCCCCACATGGAGGAAATGTTGACGATGCGTCCGCTTTTCTGCCGGAGCATCTGCTTCGCCGCCGCGCGGCAGCAGTAAAGCGCTGCAGTGAGATTGACGCCGCAAAGCGTTTCCCACTGCGCGTCCGAAAGCGTGTCGAACAGCGTATGCTCCGCAAGGCCCGCGTTGTTGACAAGCACGTCGAGTCTGCCGTTCCGGCGGACAACGGCGTCAAACAGATCCTGCGTTTCGCGGCTGTCCGTCAGGTTTGCCTGCACGGGAAAAGCGTCGTATCCCGCGCAAACAAGCGAAGAGGAAAGGGCTTGCGCCTTTTCCTCCGCGGTGTTGTAATGGATGGCTGTGCTGAACCCCTGTTCGCACAGCTTTTTTGCGACGGCGCCGCCGATCCCGCCGGAAGCGCCCGTTACGATCGCTGTTTTCATGTTACGGTCACATCACGCTTGCAAGCATGGTCATAAATTTGGTCAGGGTGGTCTCCGAATAATCGGCGGGCGGATTGATCTTGTCTGCAGGCACGCTGCCGGTAATATAAGTGATATGCGTGCCGGATTCAAGCGATCCGGAGGCGGAATACGTTTCCAGACCGAGCAGGGAGTTGCCGTCCATATAGACGACCTGTTTACCGCTGCCGGATTTTCCGAAGGTATAGATCGTGCAGCTTCTGCCGTCAAACGTCCCGTCTGTAACGCTGTCCGCGCTGCTCAGCGGATCAAGATCCGTAAAACCGAGCTCCGAGGGGCTGAGCATGTCGTCGTCGTCCAGGCCCATCATTTTTTTGACAAGCGCGCTGAGCTTTAAGTACACCTTTTCCTGCGGGTAGATCATGTAGGTGGTTCCGTCGGAGACCAGAAGCCCGATATCGATGGTATCAAACTTGCTGAGCATGTATACGGAGCTCGGCGTGACCGCAAGCTCAAGCGGACTTGAACTGCTGCCGTCGGCCATGGAGCCCCTGCAGTAGAAGGTGCCGCTGCGCAGGATCTCAAATTCGTTGACGCCCGACTGCGCCTGCTGCGTGGTGGCAGGGACGGAGGGCTGCGTCGCAGGCGTCGACTGGTTCTGCTGTGTGACGGGCGCCTGCGTTGCGGGCGCTTGTTGGTTCCGGCTTTCGCTCGGATTGTTCTGCATCGCTGCGACGGAAGATTCGATCTCCTGCCGCAGGGATACCTCGGCGGAGGAGATCTCCTGTTCGGAAAAGATCGTCTGGCCCTCGTCGTCCAGGGCTTCACGCATTTCTTCAACCATTTGGTTGACGATTGCCTCCTCTTCCTCAGCCTGTTTTACGGGGTCGATCGTCGTTGCCTCTGCCAAAGTGTTTTCGGGGTCGGAGAGATCCTCCGTTGAGGCGTCGGCATTCATGCCGGGCAGCTCGTTGGTGAATTTCATGCATCCCACAAAAACCAAAAGAACTAAAATAATGATAAAAATGATTGCGTACGGCATTTTTTTCATTTTGGATTTTCCTTTCATCAGATAGAACCACTATACAACACTTTCAACCTAAAAGCAAGCGGTTTATTTTTCTTCCCACTGAAAATATAAAAAACAGAACTTAAAAGATACTGAAAATCTTTACCATATAATATATCCGTCCGCCCGCAGCAGAACGGCCGCCTGCGCCGGATCCGTCGCGGCCGTGTTTTTTTCGGTGCATACAAAGAATTTTGCGTCGGCGCCGCTCTGCGCCATGCCCGCCTGCGCAAATTCTCCCGCGGCAAGCGCGAAAGGAAGCGGCAGGCCAGACGCGTCATAAAACGTTTCGTCTCCGACCGAGATGTTTTTTTTCTGCAGGGATACGCGCGCGTCCACGCAGAGCGCCCCCGCGCCCGTGGAGAGCAGATTGCCGCCGTAGCCGGCGGCGTCCGACAATGCATCGGCGTCAAACGCCGTATATTGTGCCATCAGGACCGTTTTTACGCTGCCGGCGTTTTTGACGACGCTGTTTACAAAAGAGACCAGCACGCTGTTCCGGGTGGCGTTTGTCTCGCCCTCCCCGGGATAATATGCCTGCGCAGAGCCTGCGTCCGTGGAAAACGCGACGTTGTCCAGCACCAGGACGTCGACGCCCGCTTGGACCGCGGCGTCAACAACGGAAAGCAGGTACGCGTTTGCTTCCCGGGAAAACGGGTTCAGCCAGCCGGCGTCGGCGTTGTCCGTCCATACGCCGCCCACGGCGGAGCCTTTTAAGACGGCCATGTCCGGCTTTGCGGCGGCAGCGGCCGTATCCCGAAAGCAGCTGATATAGCCGCAAAGGGTGACGCCTTCCTCTTTCAGCGCTTGAAACGTTTCCTGCGCGCCGACCACGATCCGGTCTGTGCCGGCAAGCATGGCGTTCCCCGTGTAAACGGATATGCCGCCTGAGACGTCCTTGATCTCAAACAGCGCGGCGTTGCAGTCGTTTTCCCGCAGCGTCTGCAGCATGGCGTCCGTGTCTCCCCGGGCGAGCTCCTCACGTGAAAAACGGAGGATGCGCGTCTGCGGAACGTACGCGGCCGGCTGAACGGCCGGCTGCGCGTCCTCCGGCGGTTGGGCGGAGATCAGGCGCATGGCGCCGGCGCCGATGAAGGCGGCGCAGAAAGCCAGCACGGCCGCCAGCGCACCGAGAAGGATCTGCCGTCTGCGGCGTTTCGGGTCCGGCGCGTTTTCGCGGAAGCCGTTTGCGTCCGTATTGCCCGGATACACGCTTGAAAACCGGTAATATGCGCGTGTGCGCAGGGTTTTCGGCGCTTTTTTGCCGGACGCCTGTTTGATTTTGCGCATAAAAACACGAAGCTGCTCCTGCTCGGCGGAGCGCTTTTCTTTTTCGCGGTCCTTTTGCCGTCTGTCAAGCACAAAGCTCCGTCTTGCGGCGTCGGGATCGGCGTCCCCGAAAAGGGACTCGACGTCAAACAAGTCGGTCTGCTGCGGGGTAGGCGTGTTTTTTTTCTTTCTGCGGCGTTTCATGTCGTCCTCAAAAACGGAAAAAATAACTTATCCTGCCTGAATTTTATCATTGCGCCGGCAGGGGGTTGCGAATAAAATAAAAATACAGAGAATTTGTGTTGGGGGAAAACCGTTTGAATATCGTAATCAAAAACGAATACAGGGTGGAGGCGGAGCTGACCGACGAGGAGCTGCAGTCGCTGGGGATCCGGTTCGAACAGCTGGATTACGCCGATATTGAAACGCGTCGCGTGATCCAGACGCTGCTGGGCGAGATGCGGGACGCGGGCGTGAACGTCAGTCTTTCGGGCCGTGTGCTGATAGAAGCGCACAAGCTGCCGGACGGCTGCCGGTTCTGTTTTTCGGTCCTGCCGCCGCGTACGGACGGCGCGCCGTCCGTAAAGCAGCTGATCAAGCGGCCGCGTGTTCCGCTTTTGTTTGTCTGCGCCTCACGGCAGGATGCCGATCGGTGCCTGGCATGTCTGACGGACGCTGCGCAGACGCGCGTTTACGAGGCCGAAGGCCGTATCCTGATCTATGTCAGCGGCGACGTCATGGAGACGTCTTTATCTCGCGCCGCGGAGTTCGGGGACGCGTATCCCGCCGACGGAGAACTGCTGCCCGCTTTTTTGAACGAGCAGCTTGCACACTGATTTAAGCGTCTTCGCCGCGAAGCCTGCGGATCGCGCGCGATGTGTCCTCCGCCCGGAAAACGTAGCTGCCCGCCACAAAAACGTCCGCGCCGGCCGTATGCGCGGCGGGGAGGGTCTCCGGGGTGATCCCGCCGTCAACCTGAATGTACATATCCGGATCTACGGCGTCGCACGCGCGCCGCACGGCGCGGATCTTCGGCAGCATATCCGCCATAAAACGCTGGCCGCCGAAGCCGGGCTCCACAGTCATGACCAGCACCATGGAGAGCTTATCAAGATAAGGCAGCGCCGCCTCTGCGGGCGTGGCGGGTTTCAGCGCGAGGCCCGCCTTGCATCCTTTTTGCAGAATGGCGTCGATACACGCGCCGGGATCGTTTGTCGCCTCGGTATGGAATGTGATCATGTCCGCGCCTGCGTCGGCAAACGCGCCGACGCAGCGGATCGGGTCGCTGATCATCAGATGGACGTCAAAGGGGAGCTTTGTCCGCGGCCGCAGCGATCGGATGACCGGCGGACCGAGCGTGATATTCGGGACGAAATGTCCGTCCATGACGTCGATGTGCAGCATGTCGGCGCCGGCTGCCTCGCATTTTACGGCTTCTTCGCCGAGCTTTGAAAAATCGGACGCCAGGATCGAGGGTGAAATCAGAATTCTGTTCATGCGGCTCCCTCCTTTATCCCTCAGTATACCACGTTTGTCCCGGGAGCGCAAGGTGGGATTTTTTGTTTTTCCTCCCTTGACTATAATATGGTTATGTGATATATTATACTAAATATATATTTTTAAGAGGGCCCAACCATGAGTGATTTTAAAGAGAGCGGGTTTATGTACGGCATTGCGCTGTTCGTGATCGGCTTTGTGGTGATCGAGTCCGTGTTTTTTATTCTCAAGGCGTGGAAACGCGGTAAGGAGATCGGTCTTACCAAAGAGACGATGAAAAACACCGTTTACTCCAGTATTCTGTTTACGATCGCGCCGGCCGTTTCCATCCTGACGACCGTGATCGTGCTGGCCTCCGCGCTCGGCATCGTGCTGCCGTGGATCCGTTTGAGCGTGATCGGCAACCTTGCCTATGAGACTGTCGCCTCTCAGACGATGCTGGAGGTCCTTGGTTCTTCGTTGAACAAGGAGATCACCGATCCCGCGCAGTTCGGCGCGGTCGCGTGGGTGATGACCATCGGCACGTCGTTTGCACTGATCCTTGTGCCGCTTTTCTGTAAGACCATTCAAAAAAAGGTCGGAAAGGCGGTCCATAAGAGCGAAAGCTCCAGCAAAACCGCGGATATCGTTTCCGCAGCGGCGTTCATCGGCATCATCGCCGCGTTTATCGCCCGGGCGATCTACGGCAAAACCACCGACGGGATCGGCGACGCGGGTTTTATGTCGGTTTGTACGCTTGTGACTGCCGTTGCGGTCAGTCTGCTGCTTGAACAGCTTTGTCTGAAATTCAATCTGAAAAAACTGGAGCCCTTTGCCATGCCGCTGAGCATGTTTGCCGCCATGGGAATGGCCGTAGTGCTCAATCTGGTCGTACCGGAGCAGGTCGCCGGCTTTACCTGGTGGTAACGCTCCCGCCGTTCATATCGATTGAACCGAACAGCTTTTTTTGCAGAGAAGGAAAAACGGAGGAAGCAATGAAGTCCGAAAGAACGTATTATGATAAAGTACATATATGGGGCAGACTTTGGACGGTCGGCGCGCTGCTGGTGCTGCTGAGCGTACCGAGCGCGATCTGTCTCCATCTGAACGTCTGGCCTCAAATGCACGACGTCTTCGCAGCGCTGAAAACGGTCATTCCGCTGTACTGGGGGACCGCCGTGATCGAGGTGCTGACCTATACGCCCATGCTCGGCGCGGGCGCGACTTACCTGAGCTTTGTGACGGGCAATATCGTGAACCTGAAAATGCCCTGCAGCCTCAATGCCATGGAAAACGCCAAGGTGCGCGCAAATTCCGAGGAGGGGGAGGTCATCTCCACGATCTCCATCGGCGTGTCCGCCATTACCACGACGGTGATCCTTGCCGTCGGCGTTCTGGCGTTTTCGCCGCTGCTGGTAAAGCTTACGGATCCTTCGTCCGTGTTTGCGCCGGCGTTTACCTATATCCTGCCCGCGCTGTTCGGCGCACTCGGCGCAGGGTATTTCCGCAAGCATTGGAAGATCTCGATCTTCCCGATCGTCGTCGGGGTGATCATTCTGCTTTTCGTGCCGACGCTTGCCTCCGGCACGCTGATCTTTGCAACGCTTATCGCCGCGATCGGCGGCGCGCTGCTGATGCAAAAACTGAAGTGGATATAAAAGGAGCCGATTGTTTATGAAAAAGAAAGGACGTCTGACCGCGCTCATCCTCAGCGCCGCGCTGCTTCTGACATGCTGCACGCCGGCCTTCGCCGCGAGCCAAACGCTGATGGGAAAAGAAAAAGCCGCCGCCGTTTCGTTTTTCAACGACGGCGTCAATGCGCTGAAAACGGAGCTGCCTTACGCGCTGGTCACCTATACCAACGGCGTTCCGGAGGGCGGGATCACCAACGACAACAAGCTGACGAGCGATATCGTGGACGAGCGCGCGGAGCAGTATCTGACGCCGCTGATCGAGGGCTTGTTCAACAATACCACGAACCTGTCGCAGAGCTTTGTCAAAGCACTGTTCAACGAAAAGGTCCCCGAATCCAAATCCATGCTGCTGAAAAAGGGCGCCCTGCGCAACCGGTCCGTGCCGCTGTACGGGGAAACCTATGTCTCGGCGCTGACGGCGGAGGATGATTACGATCTGACCGTGGAACAGGCCGACGGCACGAAATATCCGCAGCAGGTCACGCTGGATTTTTACGATACAACCCTTTCACAGGCGCAAAAGGGCTCCATCGGAAAAGTGTTTTCTTTGCCGGAGGGCACCATCAACCCGTTGCTGTTCGGCAGCCGCTATTCGGACGATAACAACGGAAGCGGCTTTTTGAAGGACGTGAAATTCCGGGAGTTCCTGATCACGAACGCTACGCTGACTGCAAACTTTGATGCAAACGGCAGGCTGAAGTCCTACCGCTCCGATATCGATTATAAATTTGTGCTGTCCTTCTATGACCTGATGAATTTGCTTTCCGCGTTCGGCGGCGGGATCAATATTTACGCAACGGTCATCTCTGCGGTAAACATGATCCTCGCAAATCTTGACAAGGATACGGTTTCCGCGGATTCGGTGCTCCGGGAACGCGCGCTGAATATCGTTTACCACTGTACCGTTGAGATCGAAAAGGTCAATTTCAACGAACGCCCGTTCGGCGATGCGGACGGCGACGGCTGCGTCTCCGCCGCGGACGCGCGGCTCGTGCTGCGGCATGCGGTCGGCCTGGAGGATATCGTCAACGCTGCGGATCTGATCATCAGCGACTTGAATTTTGACGGCGAAATCAACGCGGCCGACGCACGGCTTGTGCTGCGCACAGCCGTAGATCTGGAACCTTTGTTTACCAAGGTGCCGTCCGACAGGCAGATCGTAATCGCCGACCCGGAAAAAATCACCGCGCCGGAGGAAAAACCGATCGATCCCGATAAGCCGACAAGCGCCGATCAGCAGACGGAACCGGACAACGGGAACGCCGGCAAACAGATAAACGAGTTCATCTCCGGCTTGATTCAGTCGGTGTTTGATATCATCGAAAACACCAAGGAAATCGTGGATTACGCCAAGGAACCGGAAGAAGAATTTTATTGATAACTGTTTTCGGAGCGGCGTTTCTCCAAAAAACGCTTGACAAATCCCCGGACGGTTTATACAATACACTATTATACAGACAATAAAATGCAGAAAGGAAACAGATCCATGGCAGAAGAATACGTATTACCGCAAAAAGTGATAGAACAGCTGAAGGAGGAGCTCAAGGAGCTCAGGACCACAGGCAGAAACGAAGTTGCGGAAAAAATAAAAGAGGCAAAATCCTTCGGCGACCTGTCGGAAAACAGCGAATATGACGAAGCAAAGTCCGATCAGGCAAAGCTGGAGGCGCGGATCGCCGAGATCGAATACACGATCTCCCACGCGACTGTGCTGGATGAGAGCGCGCTTTCCACGGAGCGGGTGCATACGGGCCTTTCCGTTAAAGTGTATGACCGTACCTTTGACGAGACGGTGACCTATCATCTGGTCGGCGCGCCGCAGGCAAATCCGATGGAAAACAAGATTTCCGACGAGTCCCCCGTTGGACGGGAGCTGCTGGGCCACATGGTCGGCGACGTCGTGACAGTGGAAATCCCGACGGGTTACGATGAGATCGAGATCCTTGAGATCTTCAAGGACTGATCCCGGTTTGCGCCGGAAAAGAGAGGACGTTCTTTATGAGTGAAAACCGGACTTTTACGCCCGAAACGGGCGCGGAAGAGCAAAACGTCAACGAACTGCGGCAGGTGCGCGTTGACAAGTTGAAAGCTTTACAGTCGGACGGCTGCGATCCCTTTGAAAAGACCAAATACGAGGTGAACGCCTCCTCTGTTGCGATCAAGCGCGATTTTGAGGCAATGGAGGGCAAGACCGTATCCGTGGCGGGCAGGATCATGAGCCGCCGCATCATGGGCAAGGCGAGCTTTGTCGGCCTGCGCGACGGCAAGGGCGATATCCAGCTGTACGTGCGCCGCGACGACGTCGGCGAGGCGGATTACGCTGGCTTCAAAAAGTGGGATATCGGCGATATCATCGGCGTGCGCGGATACGTGTTCAAAACGCAGACCGGCGAGATCTCCATTCACTGCAATCATATTGAGCTGCTGGCAAAATCCCTTTTGCCGCTGCCTGAAAAATTCCACGGCCTGAAGGATACCGATACCCGTTACCGTCAGCGTTACGTGGATCTGATCGTGAACCCCGACGTGCGTGATACGTTCCTGAAACGTTCGCAGATCCTGCGCGAGATCCGCGCTTATCTGGACGGCAAGGGCTTTCTTGAAGTGGATACGCCCATTTTGGTGCCTATTGAGATCGGCGCTTCCGCGCGTCCGTTCAAAACGCACCACAATACGCTGGATATGGACATGTATCTGCGGATCGAGACCGAGCTGTATCTCAAACGGCTGATCGTGGGCGGCCTGGACCGCGTTTACGAGGTCGGCCGTATCTTCCGCAACGAGGGCATGGATACCAAGCACAACCCTGAGTTTACCAGCATTGAGCTCTATCAGGCGTATACCGATTATTACGGCATGATGGACCTGGTGGAGGAACTTTATAAAATGCTTGCAGAGAAAGTCTGCGGCAGCCTCAAAATCAACTACCAGGGCATCGAGATCGATATGGGCCATTGGGAGCGTCTTACAATGGCGGAAGCCGTAAAAAAGTATTCCGGCTGCGATTATTACGACTGGAAAACGGACGAGGACGCCCGCGCCGCCGCAAAGGAAAAGCATGTGGACGTGCCGGCGGACGCAACAAAGGGCACCGTTTTGGCGGAATTTTTCGACGCGTTTGTGGAGGAAAATCTGATCCAGCCCACCTTTATTTACGATTATCCGGTGGAAAACAGCCCGCTTGCAAAGCGCAAACCCTCCGATCCGGCCTTTACCGAGCGCTTTGAATATTTTATCAACGCGACCGAGTACGGCAACGCTTTCTCCGAGCTGAACGATCCCATCGATCAGTGCGGCCGCTTTGAGCGTCAGGTCGCCGCGAAGAAAAAAGAGGAACCGGGCTGCAAGGCGGAAGTGGATTACGACTACGTTACCGCTTTGGAATACGGTATGCCCCCGACGGGCGGCCTTGGGTTCGGCATCGACCGGCTCGTCATGCTGCTCACCGACAGCGCCTCCATCCGCGACGTGCTGCTGTTCCCCACCATGAAGCCGGTGGACTGAACAAATTGTTTGTGCTCAAAAAAACGAAAACCCTCTCGTAGGAGAGGGCATTTTCTTTATGTCGTAAAATCTTACTCCGTAGTCTCAGAGGTGAATTCCTCCTCGCAGGAGCAGGAAACATAATTCTCTTCGTCGGACGTTTCATTCTTTTTGTCCATGAGCTTTTTTACAACGATACAGATACCTGCAATTGCAGCGGCAATGGCAGCGATGATGGCGATGATCTTCAAAACCTTTTTCATTATTCTTACCGTCCTTTCAAAAGTTTGGGATGTGCGGTTGAACACGGCCCGCAGATCCGTTTTGTTGCGGAACGCCCGCCCGGGTGAGCGGCGGGAGCCTGCATCACAGCATCGGTATTTTACGCGTTGGACTGGTTGAGCTTGGTCGCAAGCGCGGATTTTTTGCGCGCGGCGTTATTCTTATGAATAAGTCCCTTCGCAGCAGCCTTGTCCACAGTGATCATGGCGGCCTTTACGACAGCTTCTTTGTTTTCCGCATTGGTCTCGATCGCGACGTTTGCCTTTTTGATGGCGGTTTTCAGTGCGGAATTCGAGGATTTGTTGCGGGCAGCCTTGGTTTTGTTCACGAGCACGCGTTTTTTTGCCGACTTGATATTGGGCATGATGTGTCCACCTCCTTTGTTTCATACAAAACCTATATTAACACGAACACTTGACAAATGCAACAGTTTTTTTGTTATTTTTCCGCAAGAGGGATATTTTTTTTGTCTGCGGCAAAGCTAAAGGCAGAAACGGAGACGATAGAATGATCGCAAGAACGGATCTGGCTTTGGAACGGCATGAACAGCACGGCGGACAAAGTCCGGACGGCGTTCGGATGCAAACCGAACGGCAAAAAGACGCTGTTATTACAAAGATTGAAATATTGGATGAGACCGGCGCGCGGGCGCTGGAAAAACCGGTGGGCACGTATTACACGATCGAAACAGACGGCTTTCCCGATTCACAGCTGATCCGGGACGGGCGCTTGCAGGCGGTCACGCAGGCGCTGCGGCAGCTGCTGCCGGAAAAGGGCCCTGTGCTGGTCGCGGGGCTGGGCAATCCGGAGATCACGCCCGACGCGCTGGGCCCAAAGTGCGCGGATCTGGTGTTCGCTACGCGGCACATCGACGATGAAACGCGCCGGACGCTGTCGCTGCCCAGACTGCGGGAGGTCAGCGTGATCGCGCCGGGCGTTACCGGTCAAACCGGGTTGGAGGCCGTGGAGGTCGTGACCGGCGTTTGCGCGCGCGTGCGTCCCGCTGCGGTAATCGCCGTGGATGCGCTTGCCGCGGCAAGCGTAAAGCGGCTCGCGAAAACCGTCCAGCTTTCCGACGCGGGGATCGAGCCCGGTTCCGGCGTCGGCAACGCGCGGCGGGCGCTGAACGCCGAAACGCTTGGCGTGCCTGTGATCGCCGTGGGCGTACCGACCGTTGTGGACGCGTTAAGCCTTGCGCAGGACGTCTTTGGGGAGGAGGCGCAGGCGGATGAAGAAGATAAACGGCAGTATGCTTCCATGATCGTCACGCCGCGGGAGACCGATACCGTCACACATGCCGCCGCAAGGCTGCTCGCGCTTGCCATCAACTGTGCGCTGCAGCCGGAGCTGGAAGGGGAAGAATTACTTGCGCTGATGTGATTTTTCCACTTTGCCACGCATAGGATGATAGAAGAATATGCTATGGCAAAGAGGAGGAAGACAGAATGCGCCGGCATACAAACGCAAAGGGCGGAGCGGCGGAGCTGGTCGCTGCCGCAGTGAGTGTTTTGCTCACTTTTTGTCTGATCATCCCCAACAGCGCGCGTATTCTGTCCGCGCTGCAAAAACTGGAGGATGTACAAACGGACGACGCCATTTTTCTGCGGCTTGCCGCGACCGAGGCCGCCATGCCGACGGAGACGCCGAAAAACGCGTCCGAGACCGCACCGCTGGAGGAGGAGCAAACGACCGGGGCGCCGGCGCCGCATACAGCCGCGGGCGTCTATGAAACGCCCGCGGATATCCTGCAGCTGGAACGGGCCTATCTGGAACGGTTCCGGGACACGGAAAGCAGCGGCACCGTTACGGAGACCTTTTACGGCAACAAGTCCGCAACGGACGTAATCGGCAGCGTGGCGGTCAGGAACTGCACGTCCGAACAAAAGCCGGATTTCGCCGCGCTTCTGGAAGCCGGCGCGCCGCTGGAGCAGGCGGACGTTTCTCTGCCGACGGTGCTGATCTTCCATACGCATACCACCGAAAGTTATCTGCCGGCGTTCAACGGCGTTTTTTATAAGGATTTTTCCACGCATAGTACGGACCAAAAGCAGAATATCGTCCGCGTGGGGGATGCGCTGGTCTCCGCACTGGAGGCGCAGGGGATCGGCGTGATCCACGATACCGAAGTATACGACGCCTCCTATAACGGCGCGTATGCGCGCAGCCGCACCGCGGTGCAGGCGTATCTGGAACAGTACCCGTCCATCCAGGTCACCATTGACGTGCACCGCGACGCCGTATATAATTCGTCCGTTTCGGCCGTGAAGCCGACCGCCGAGATCAACGGACAAAAAGCGGCGCAGATCATGATCATCACCGGCGCGGAGGAGGGGTTGGTATCCTCGTTCCCGTCCTGGCGCGAAAATCTGCGCTTTGCGCTTGCGCTGCAAAAGGCGGCGCAGGAGAAATACGAGGGATTGATGAAACCGATCTATTTCTGCCAGCGGAAGTACAACATGGATCTGACGCCCTGCTCGCTGCTGCTGGAATTCGGCAGCGATACGAATACGTTGGCGGAGGCGGTGTACGCGGGGTATCTGCTCGGAGACGCCCTCGGCGCGCTGATTGTGTCGGATCTGACGGAATGAAGTACAAAACGGAGGCCTGTATGAAGAAAAAACGTAAAAAAAAGGGGAGCAGCCTCCAACGGGGACTCTCCGCCTTTTTGATCGTGAATATCATTATTATGGCGCTTTATTTTTTGTTTTGCGGCGTGGTCCTTGCCGGGATCGGTACAAAGCGCGTGACCGACGGGACCGATGAAGCGCTTGTTACGCTGGGTTTTGTCGGAGAACGGCCTTCCTTTTATGCCCAGGGATCGTCTTTTACGGGCATGCGGATATCCGAGAGCAGGAATTGCTCCCATAACAGCCAGCTGCCGTCGCCTTTTTTGCGCAGGTCGACCGCCCTGGGGCTGTCGGCGCCGGCGGACTGCAGATACAGCTTCGCGTAGCCCTCGTTCTGATAGGAATAGGGGTTGTCCGAAACGGCGACCGTATAGGGAAGCGAGGGCGTGTAGTTGTTTGCAGGCGAGCTGCCGGCAAAGAAGGAAAACGGTTTGTAGCCCTTGTCTGCCAGACGGTCGCGCAAAAACTGGATCTCAAAGGGCGAGAGCGGGCGCGGCCCTTTTAATACGTTGAGCATTTGAGCCGTCGCAGACGGATCTTTTTCATAGTTACATAAGACCGCAACGGTAAGCGCAGCCGTGACAAACGGATCGTCCAGGCGAAACTCCGGCATGCTTGTCAGCTCGCCGACGTTTGCCGGCAATTTGGAAAACGTGATTTTCTTTTCCATGTTTGTCGTCCTCTTTTTTTATTCGGAGAGCATGGCTTCCAGTTCTTCCAGCGGCGCATAGCCGACGCTGGTCTTGACGGGGCTGCCGTTTTTGAACAGCATCAAAGTGGGTATGCTCATAATGCCGTAGCGCATGGCAAGCTCCGCTTCGTCGTCGACGTTGACCTTGCCGACCTTGACCGTGCCCGCATATTTTTCTGCAAACGCCGCAACCACAGGGGCTACCATTTTACAGGGGCCGCACCAGGTCGCCCAAAAGTCCACTAAAACGGGGATCTCGGAATGCAGGACCTCCGTTTCAAAGTTTGCGGCAGTGACTGTGATTTCCGCCATTTTTCATCATCCTTTCTTCTCACGCTTTCAAAAGCGCTTCGATCGTGCTATATAATTCACTCGCACTCAGCATGCCGAGGTGAGTGGTATATACGTTGCCGTCCTGATCCACAAAGACGGAAAAGGGAATGGAGTTGACCGCATAGGCGTAGGAAGCGTCGGCGCGCAAGTCGTAATAGACGGGAAAAGTATAGCCGTTCTCTTCCAAAAACGCCCGCACGCCCGCTTCGGTTTCCCGTTCGCCGTCCGTAAGGTTGACCATGACGAATTGAACGTCGTTTCCGTATTGTTCATAAGCGCTGTTAAAGTCCGGCAGCTCCGCGCAGCAGGGCGGGCACCACGTCGCCCAGAAGTTGATCACGGCGGGCTTCCCCTTTAAGTTCGCAGAGGCAAATTCGTTATGGTCGGCGTCATATACGGTAAAATCCGAAAGCGGCGTTTTGTCCTGCGTTTGTGCGGGCAGGGCCTGATCCGGTTCGGTATGGTCCGCGTATTTTGCATAAAACAGGTAGCCGCCGCCGAGCACGATGAGCAGCGCAAGCAGGATCACAAGCAGCTTTTTTTTGTTTTTTTTCATTTATTCACCTCATGAAAACACGGACAGAAGCTTATTGAAAAGGCCGAAGCACATCGCAAGCCCCACCGCGATCAGGAAAAACCCGCAAATAAGATTTACGGTTTTATAGTGTTTTTTTATAAACTGAAACGCCGTGCCGAGCTGCTCCAGCAGCAGGGAAGACAGCAAAAACGGCAGCCCCAGTCCAAGCGAGTAGACGATCAGCAGCGTGATCCCCCGCAGCGCGGTGCCCGAGGCCGAGGCAAGCATCAGCGCGCTGCCGAGAAAAGCGCCGATGCAGGGCGTCAGACTGACGGCGTAGATCAGACCGAAAAGAAAGGCGGAGAACGGTCCGGTTACCTTGACTGTATGTCGGACGCCCTTTAAGAATTTCAGCTTGACCAGGTCAAGATAGGAGAGGCCGAAAAAAATCACAATGATCCCGCTGACGATATTGACCGCTAATCTGTAACGCGTCAGAAAAGAACCGACCGTGCCTGCAAAAAGGCCGAGCAGGGAGAAAACGACGGTAAATCCCGCCGTAAAACAAAGCGACCGGAAAAACGTCCGCGACTTTTTCCCTTTGTGCTCGCCCGCGGCAAAATATGAAATATAGACAGGCAGCATCGGCAGCATGCACGGAGAGATAAAAGAGATGATCCCCTCCGCAAACGTGATCAGATACTGCAACACTATCACCTCGTATCCATTGTATATGATTTCCCGTTTTTTCGCAAGTATAATTTTGATTTGCTTTCTATGATAATGGAATGAGAGGCGGCCGCAATGCGGACGCAAGCGTCCGGAAAGAATAAAGAAAAAAGAAGAAAGAAATAATTCAGTACGCTGCGCGTTTTTTTAATTTGAAATTTGAAGTGTGAAAAGTGAATTTTCGGAAAACGCTTCGCGTTTTGATTTTTATTCTCAAAACTCAAAACTGTCGACTGCTGACAGTTTTTTACGTTACGGATCTGTTTTGTTTCAGCCCGTTATCCGGAAAGCGTAAAGCAGATCCGCCTGCATGTCGTCGGGGTTGAGCGGCGGGAAGATAAGCTTTGCTTTTCCGTTTTCGTTTTCCACGCGGATCGGCGCGTCGGGCGCCGCCAGACATACGGCGCGCAGCCCGTCTTTATAGTCGATCTCCTCCAGCGACAAGGCGCCGAAGGGGAAGCGTTCGCTGATCGCGTAAACGGCGTCGTTCTTTTTTGTGTAATATACGCCTTGCTGCGGCTTTTTGGTGTATACTTGTGTGCCGTAGATCGCGTCGCCGTTGACTTCCAGCCATTGTCCCATCTGTAAAAGGCGCTCTTCCATGATAACGGGGATGGTGCCGTCTGCGGCGGGGCCGAGGTTCAACAGGAAGTTGCCGCCCTTGGAAACCAGGTCGCAGAGCATGACAAGCAGCGCTTTTGCGCTGAGGTAGTCCTCCGTGCCCTCTAAACGGTTGAGCCCGAACGACGTGCCGATGCCGCGGCATTCCTCAAACGGGCGGTCCAGGGAAATGTCTTCAATTTTTCTGTTGGCTTCGATCCAGCCGTATTCCGACGTAAAATTCCCGCCGAAGCGACCGCGCGTCTCTTTGCCCCAGCGGTCGTTTGGCACGATATAGTCTTTTACGGGAGATTCGTTGTAAAGCCACGTTAAAAAGTCCGTGGCGTGCCATACGCTGCTGGGGTAGTCCCACTCGCCGTCGGTAAACAGCGTGGCGGGCTCGTATTTCGTGATCAGTTCTTTAAGCATCGGATGCAGGTGCTTGAGCGCGTATTCCTCCGGATCCTTTTGAAACAGCGGATTATACCACTCATAAATGGAGTGATAAACGCCGAAGCGCACGCCGGTACCCTCCAGCGCCTGCTTTAATTCCGCGCAGAAATCCCGGTGCGGGCCGATATCCACGCTGTTCCAGTTCCAGGCGTAGTCCGATTTGTACATGCAAAAGCCGTCGTGGTGCTTAGAGACCAGGTTCATGTATTTTGCGCCGGATCTTTTTATAATATCCGCCCAACGGTCGGCGTCAAAGAGCTCCGCCTTGAAATCGGCTGCAAAGTCCTCATATTTTTTCCCGGGCCCGTACACGCGGTCGTGGAACGCTCTTACCTCCGGCTTGTTTTCCTCCAGCTGTTTTGCGTACCACTCCGCCAGGTCGCCTTTTTTGGTGTAGGCGGGAACGGAATACGGTCCCCAGTGGATAAAAATGCCGAATTTCGCGTCGGAAAACCATTGCGGCACGGGACGGCTGTTCAGGGATTCCCATGTGTTTTGGTAGATCATTTTTTCGCCTCTAATCAATTTGATAATACCATTATACATTATAGTATACAATATTTTCAACATGTATTTTTCTTTATTTGTTCCGGGGTTGGATTTTGTTGACAATAAAGAAGCAATCTGATAATATAAAAAAAACTATTTAACAGTCTCTGCGCAAATATCTGTTTAGGACAAACGGCAATGAAAAAAAGACGATACAAACATTATAATCGACGGCTCCCTTATGTGTATAATAAGCCGGGGTTTTACGAAATGGAGCTTATACACTGTTTTTTTTTGAGATTGTTCCGTTCGACAAACAAACACCCGATTATAACACAGGCGGATTTTGAAAAAATCAAAGAAATCTTTTTAACTGCCTATGAGGACGGACCTGCGCAATTGAGCAATCTGAATACCCAGAGAAGACTGCTGACGTTCTGTTTTGCGGCGCGCATCGAACAGGTCTATTTTAAGCGGACTGACAACTGGTTTATTGTTGTGACTTCTTTGCATAACTGTTACAACATTGTTGAGTTTGCCGCTGTGAATGGAAAGTGCGACGATATTTTCGGCGTGATCGCGTATTTGATGGAAAATTTCAAACATAAGCCGTTTATTGCCGATTGTCGTGAAACAACGTCTTACCCGTTGATTTTGTCTTACGCCCGTGCCGGACGAGTGAAAATTCTGGGTGATGTGATCCGGGTGCGGGAAGGAGAAAATATGCACCTGCTGAAATTTAAGATTCTGAAACATAAAGCACAAAGGTTGCAATGATCTGATTGTCGTGTTTTTGAAATAGAAGGAGATGATTTTTTTGGAAACACAGAGCGCCGTACACGCGGCTGCCGCTTCGTTTAAGCTTTTTAAATCGCCCCGGAATTACTATTTGTACAGCGTATATCTGGATTCGGTGATCCGGATTTCCGAAGAAATATTTTTGTATTTGAAAAAGGAATCCAAATCGCCGCTTTCGCCCGAGGCGGAAGCGGAGCTTCATATGCTGCGAGCCCAGAATGCGCTGACGCCGACCATGACGAACAAGATCAGGCATCCTGCCATGGATCGTCTGCACGATGCGCTTGAAACAAGACTGGGACAACTCTGTCTGCAGGTAACCCAGTTTTGTAATCTGGTATGTCTTTACTGTGCCTATGCCAATATCACAGATGGAACGACGCAGCGCAACCATTCGGCAAAAAAAATGGATCTGGAAACGGCAAAACGCGCGGTGGATTTTTATTACGAGCATTCATGGAAAAGAAATAAATGCGCCATTTCCTTTTACGGCGGAGAGCCGTTGATCGCATTTGACCTGATCAAAGAGGTGATCCTCTATGCCGAAAAACGGTTCCTCGGGAAAAAACTTACGTTTAACATGACGACAAACGGGACGCTCCTGACGGAAGAGATGATGGATTTTCTGGCTGCCCACGAGGTTGCGGTCATGTTCAGTATTGACGGGCCGAAAAAAATCCACGATAATAACCGCAAACGGGCAGATGGAACGGGCAGTTTTTCTGCGGCTTGTGAAAATCTGAAAAAAATGTGGAAAAAATATGAGGATGCGGGAATAACATCCCACCTTTCGGTGAATATGGTGCTGCATCCGAAAAACGACCTGGATGACGTGTTTGAATTGTTTGACGATCCGTTTTTTGCAAATGATATCGTTGTCAGAGGCGGCCGCGCTACCGAGGAATATCTGGAGGAAAAGCTGGAACAAAAACCTGAGTTTTTTGAGAAAAGTGCGTATCAGTATTTCCTTTGCTGGCTCGATCTGTTGAATATCGTTGAGAATGTTAAGGTTTCGCCGATCTTCCGGACAAAAGTCGCGGGATCGGAAGAGTCTATCAACAAGCTGAACGATTTAATGGAAGGTCTGCCTGACGAGGGAGCGCCGGGCGGGCCCTGTGTACCGGGAGAACGCCGGTTGTTTGTCAATACGGACGGTGATTTTTTTCCGTGTGAAAAGGTCAGCGAACTGGAGGATGTGCTGAAAATCGGCAATCTCAGCCATGGGTTTGATGAGGAAAAGGCGGCTGCCATATTAGACGTCGCGACCCTGACTGCGGAAAAATGCAGAAGCTGTTGGGCTTTCCGACATTGCGGTGTCTGTGCCAGGACCTGCGTAAAAAACGGCGAGCTTTCAAAAGAAGCCCGATTGAAAAACTGCGGGGAACAGATGAACCGTACTGCGGATCTGATCGGCGCGGCTATTTTATACCAGGAATGTAAATCCGTATATACGAGAGGAGACTGAAATGAAGTATCTTCTTTACCCGTATTCAAATTCGCTGTGTTTTCTTGTTCAAATGATATCGGATTATCGCAAAGATATCTCCGTCACCAAGCTTTGCGCGCCCCATACGTGGAAAAAACGGTTCGATCCGGCAACGGAGATCTGTTATGATTTTTCTGCCGGTCTGACTTCAGTCGACGGCGTCCTGATTGTCGACGCGCCCGAAAACACGTTGATGCGGAACGACATTATACAGAAGATCTCGCTTGCGCTGGAAAATAAAAAAAATGTGCTGTGTTGTACGGAACTGCCGGAAAAAGACATGGCCGCACTGTCTGCGCTCGCAGGTAAATACAATACGACGTTTTCTTACATCTTTCCGAAAAATGCGGAGATTCACCGCCGTGATTTTTTTCAGATGCAGGAGTGCATTATGATCGGCGTCGGCGGGTTGTTAAAGGACGTCGATTCTTTTCCGGTCCTGACGAAGTTGTATCAAAAATACCGGACGCTTGGCTACCGCGTTACAGCTGTTTCCGCCGACCCGAACGGTGCGCTGCTGGGGTTTGTCCCCTTTCCGTCGCACGTGCTTGACAGTCGGCAGCCGTATGATGAGATCGTATTTCTGCTCAATTCTTTTTTCAATAATCTGCAGTTTCTTTATCAGCCGGATATTGTTTTGTTTCAGGTGCCCAACGGAATGCTCAGATATTCGACTTTCAACCGGGAGGATTACGGCATCAGAACGTATATTTTATCACAGGCGATCAGCGTGGATTATTATGTGTTGACTGTTCCCGGCGACGTATATAACGGCGACGCCATTGAACAGATCAGCGCTGTTTTTGCGGACCGGTTCGGTTTCCCGGTCAGGGCAGTCGGTATGACTGACAAGTGCGTTGACGAGATTGCCCTGCAGGAGGAGCAACGTATAGAATATGAATGGATCGATAGGGAGGAGATAGATGCCCAGGTCGCATTTCTGCGTGAGACCGCCGTGAAAGGGATGTTCTTCTTTGATACGCTGAAAGCCGAAGATTATGATGTGTTGGTCCAAAACAGTTTGGATGCGCTTGCGGCTTCTTCGGAAATATAATTTGAGCAGTTTGTACAAGGGAAAAATGTTATTATTGTACAAACGGCAGATTGACAGAATATTTCAGAATAGATATAATATTTTATGTATAAAATTATATTTTCTGGAGGTGAAAAAATGAGGAAATTGGAGAAAAAAGCGAGAAACGTGAACGAAGTAGAAGTTTTTAAGCAGAAGTGCAACTGCAATTGCTATTGTCATTGCAGCATCAAAAATGGTCCGACTGATATGGCGGACGGTGAAACGAGCGGCGAAAACCACATGAACGTTTATTGATGCGTTTTTGAATGAGCAAAAGAGAACCACCGATCGGTGGCTCTTTTTTCATGTGATTGGAGGAAATCATTTAATTATTTGTAGCATAAAAATGATCTTAACACGCGCCGATTTTTGCCCTGCGGGCAACTGAGGTTACATAAGAAAGCGGCGCCGCAGTCTGCAGCACCGCTTTTCTTTATATGGTTTCGGTTTGTTCGTCTGCCGTTGTATCTTGCGGTGTCCGTTCGTTTCTGAAAGCTTCCAGCTCCGCCATTATTTTTTCCTTGCGCTTGCCCGTGAAGTTGTCAAAGAGGAAGACCAGCGCGGAGAGTGTATTGCCCGCCAGACCGCAGAGCGATACCATCATAAACACGCGGTGCAGGGTTTTGTCGGTCTGAATGATCCGTTCCGTGGATCCGGGCGGGGTGGACTGATAGCCGGTCCAGCCGAAAAGCGAATAGTACAGATTTGTTTTTGCCAGTGCCGTTATCTTGCCCATGATGTTGCCCGCGGCGGTCAGCATGCCGTCGCTTCGCACCGGGTTGTCGAACCGCTTAAAGCCGTACCATTCCATATAGTCCGTGGAGTCCGCGGTGATGATCTTTCTGGCGGCGGACTGCGCGTCGTTCGGCATGCCTGCAAGGCCGATCAGCAGACCGATCACGACCTTGTATTTCCGCAGGGTCTTCAGATTGAAGTTGATGTTGAACAGCGACATCAGCGCATAGAAAAACGCGGTATAAGCATATCCGCCTGCAAGAATATTCCGCGCGGATACTTTATTCCCAATAAACGGAACGGCAAACAGGCCGATATACTTGAGTGTGCCGCTGATCATCTCCATATAGGATTTCAATCCGAAATCATCCAGAACGTCCTTGTAAAGGAAATTGAATGTGCTGTACGTGACCTGCCGGATCGTATCGGAGAGCATGGAAAGCTGCAAAACGATAAACGGACGGTTGCTGAAAATGGCGATGACTGTCTCGCGGTTCCACTGGATGTTCTTATCCATATTCTCCGACTTTTTCTTTTCAAGCGTCTGAATGGAGCGGTCGATCTTATCGCCGATCAGAACGGACGGCATGTACATGGCGGTCACGCCGAAGACGCAGAAGATGATCGCCATGATCAGATATACGAGCTGCTGCGTGGAATGCGACTGGAATTTATCGACGATGATCGGCGTCAGCCAGCCGGGCAGAATGGAGCCGACCGAAGCGGCAAGAGAAGATAAGGTGAAAAAGTTTTTTCTGTCCTTCGGGTTCTCGCAAAGCTTTAAGCCGAGCGCGCCCATGGCGATATCGTAGAACGTATCGACCA
>JAFSXY010000088.1 GCA_017443805.1 Clostridia bacterium
GGACGGTTCCTTGTCTTTTGGGATGTTTTTGAAAACGAGGGCTTGTTTATGAAGCATAATTACCTGAACAATACGCCGCTCGAAAAAGCGCGGGAGATCTTCTTCGGCGCGGTGGAGGAAAGCGGCTTTGCGTATAAAGAAGAAACGGTCCCCGTCCCCGCGGCGCTCGGCAGAGCGCTGTCGCGGGCGGTTTACGCGGCGATCTCCTCGCCGCACTATAACGCGTCCGCCATGGACGGCATCGCCGTTCAGGCTGCGGATACCTTCGGCGCAAGCGAGCGCGAGCCGGTGGTCCTGCCGCCGGAAAAATACGCCGTCGTGGATACGGGCGATCCGCTGCCGGAGGGCGCCGACGCAGTGATCATGGTGGAGGACGTCATTTCCGACGAGACGGGAAACGTGAAGCTCTACGCCGCCGTTCCGCCGTGGCGCAGCGTGCGGCAGGTGGGGGAGGATATCTGCATGGGCGATATGATCGCCCCCACGAACACCGTCGTGACGCCCGCGCTCATCGGCGCGTGCCTTGCGGGCGGCGTGCAGGAACTGCCTGTCAAAAAGCGCCCGCTGTTCGGTATCATTCCCACGGGGGACGAGATCGTCCCGCCGACGGCCGAACCCAAAAAGGGCGAGATCATCGAGTTTAATTCCGCCGTGTTTTCCGCCATGCTCTCCGGCTGGGACGCGGACGCAAGGGTGTATCCCATCGTTAAGGACAAAAAAGCGCTGCTCACCGACGCAGTTTGCACCGCTTTGGGCGAATGCGACGCGGTGCTGGTGCTGGCGGGCTCCTCCGCCGGCCGCGACGACTATACAAGCGAGATCATTTCTTCGCTCGGCAGCGTGCTGGTGCACGGCGTCGGCATCCGTCCGGGCAAGCCCGCGGTGCTCGGCTTTGCGCAAAACAAGCCCGTTCTGGGGCTCCCGGGCTATCCCGTTTCCGCCGTCGTCGTGATGGAGGAATTCGTGCGGCCGCTTGTGGACCGCTATTATAAAAGAGAAGAAACCGGGGACGAATACGTGCCCGCCGTGCTGGGCAGGCGTATTGTTTCCTCCTTAAAATACAGGGAATACGTCCGCGTTACGCTCGGCAGCGTGGACGCTGAGCTGACCGCCGTTCCGCTTGCGGGCGGCGCAGGCGTGATCACAAGTCTCACAAAGGCCGACGGCATCCTCACGGTGGAACAGAACGCCGAGGGGCTGGAGGCGGGCAGCGACGTGCGCGTGCGCCTGCTGCGGAATGAAAGGGACGTGCAAAACGCCCTGATCGTCACCGGCAGCCACGATCCGCTGATCGACGAGCTTTCCGACCTTGCGCAGATCTCCGGCTGCGGCTTCCGTATAAAATCCTCGCACGTGGGCAGCATGGGCGCCATCGCCGCCGTCAAAGCCGGGCAGGCGCATATGGGCGCAATACACCTGCTGGATGAAGAGACGGGCGTTTACAATACGCCGTTTGTTTCCGCCGCTTTCCCAAACGGCGGCGCGGTCCTGGTCAAAGGCGTCAAACGCGTGCAGGGCATTCTGGTCGCGCCGGGCAATCCGCTTGCGATCAGCGGAATAGAAGATCTGACCCGCTGCCGTTACGTCAACCGCCAGCGCGGCGCGGGCACAAGGGTATTATTGGACTGCCTGCTGAAAAAGGCGGATATCGCGCCGGACAAGATCAGCGGCTATCAAAACGAAAAATATACGCACACCTCGGTCGCCGCAAGCATCGCGGCCGGCAATGCCGACGCGGGGCTGGGCATTTATTCCGCCGCCAAAATGTACGGGCTGGATTTTATCCCGCTGTGCGATGAGGAATACGATTTTCTTGTGGGGGAGGCGTACGCCGACCACCCCTACGTCAAAGCGTTTTTCAGGCTATTGAAAAGCGAGACGTTCGCAAAACGGCTTGAAAAGATGGGAGGCTACCGCTTATGGAACTGACGCATCTGGATCAAAACGGCGGCGCGCGCATGGTGGACGTGGGCGATAAGGATATTTCCGTGCGCACGGCACGGGCGGAGGCAACGCTCGTCATGCGGCCCGAAACGCTGCAAAAGATCCTTTCATCGGAATTAAAAAAGGGCGACGCGCTGTCTGCTGCGCGCATTGCGGGGATCATGGCGGCCAAGCGCACTTTCGAGCTGATCCCGCTGTGCCACAACATCCCCGTCGAAAAGGCGGAGATCTCTTTTGACAATAACAAAGAAAACGAATTGTATATCCGTTCGTTTTTGAAGTGCAGCTATAAAACCGGCATTGAAATGGAGGCGCTCACCGCCGTTTCGGTGGCGGCGCTGACCGTGTACGATATGTGTAAGGCCGTAGACCGCGGCATGACGGTCAAAGAAATCAAGCTGCTTGAAAAGACAGGCGGAAAGAGCGATTATCAGTATGAAGGACCGGTTCGGACGTGAGATCAACTATCTGCGCATATCGGTGACCCGGCGGTGCAATTTTCATTGCGCCTACTGCGGCGCGCAGGCGTCCGACGTGCAGGAGCTTGCGCCTGCGCAGTTCGCGGCCTTTGCCGCGGCCTTTGCCCGGGCGGGGATCAAAAAGATCCGTCTCACCGGCGGCGAGCCGCTCGTGCGGGAGGATCTCGCCGAGATCGCGGCGCTGGTAAAAAAAGCCGCTTCCCCCGAAACGCTGGCGATCACCACCAACGGCTTTCTGCTGCAGGAAAAAGCAGGCATGCTCAAACAGGCCGGGGTGGACGCCGTCAATATCAGTCTGGATACGCTGGACAGGGACTGCTTTTGCCGTTTGACGGGGCGTGACGCGCTGTCCGTCGTGCTCGCCGGGCTGGAAACGGCGCTTTCTGCGGGCTTCCGGCAGGTGAAGATCAACGCGGTGCTGCTGCGCGGCGTCAACGACGCCGACGCCGAAAGGCTTATCATGCTTGCAAAAGACTATCCGCTGGAGGTCCGTTTTATCGAGCTGATGCCCTTGGACGATCCCGCAGAGCACCAACGGCTGCTTGTAAGGTCGGAGGAGCTGCTTAAGCGCTTCCCGTTCCTTCAACCCGCCCCGCGGGAGGAGGGCGCCGCCGTCTGTTATACGGCGGACGGCTTTGCCGGAAGGATCGGCTTTATTTCGCCGGTCAGCAAAAAATTCTGCAACGACTGCAGCCGCATCCGCCTGCTTTCGGACGGGCGCGTCAAGCCCTGTCTGGGACAGAAGGAAACGGTCGATCTGCGCCCGTTTCTGGACGATCCGGAA
>JAFSXY010000089.1 GCA_017443805.1 Clostridia bacterium
AGCGCGTGGCGTCGGCCGTATCGTATTCCGCCGCCCCGGCGGTCACGGCAAGGCCTGTCATCGCGAACAGCATCACCAGCACGGTGACGGCTGCAACAAATCTGTTGGTCATTTTCGTTTTCATGGTCGTTTCTCCTTTTTCTCTCTTTGCTGTCTGTTGATCAGGATGAAAGAAACGCTCCAATGTTCATCGGGTATCACTCGCTTTCAAATACAACCGATTATCCGGTGTTTTCTTGTTGTCTGTATCATAACGCCCGATGTTAAAACGAGATTAAAGCTGTACATTAAACGTACTTAAAATTTTTTCATAACAAAGAGACTCTTTTTCTTTTAAAGGTTTTGACGATCAGGACGACAACCTCATAAGGCGCGGCGACGACAAACAGGCTGCCGATCACCGCCGGCAAGCCTTTTTTACTTTGGGGAAGCTGCCGCCGCATATCGTCCATACAGCGACCATACAGAAGCCTGACACGGTCGGCAGCATCACTGCATCGTTTTTCCCATGGTTCTCCTTTAACGTGAAATACCGAGGCAGCAGGAAGCCTCGTCCGGCAGATGGCCGTCCACATACACGGTATAGGCTCCGGGGTATACCCGGCGGACGCCGTCTTCGCCGAACAGAGAAAAGCTCTCGTCGTTCAGCGTAAAACGGACGCTTTTGCTCTCCCCCGGCAGAAGATGGACCCGTCGGAACCCTTTCAGACGGAGCTTTGGCTGGTTTTGCAGCCCGGCGGAATCAATATAGAGCTGCACCACCTCGTCCGCCTCCGTTTCGCCGACGTTTTTCACAGTCACCGAAACGCCGTTTTCCGTTCCGTGCAGATCGGAATAGGTAAAACGGGTATAGGAAAGGCCAAAGCCAAACTCGAACAGAGGTTTGATTTTACGGTACATATACGTTCTGCCGTGATTCATCTCGTAATCGTCAAAGGGCGGCAGGTCTTCTGTTTTTTCGGGAAACGCCAGCGGCAGTCGGCCGGAGGGAGAGACCTTTCCGAAGAGCAGGTCCGCGATCGCCGTTCCGCCCCGCTCGCCGGGGTACCACGCTTCCAATACGGCTGCGGCGTTTTCGGCGATCCACGGGATCGCAACGGCGCTGCCGTTTTCCAGCACCACGATCAGGTTTTTGTTTACGGCTTTCAGTTTTTTGAGAAGAGCGATCTGCTCCTTGGGCAGAGAAAGATCGGTTTTATCCCGCCCCTCTCTTTCATATTCCATGCCGAGACCGATCACTGCGATCACCGCATCGGCGGCAGCGGCCGCCTCGGTTTCGGCGGCGAAAACGTCGTCTGCAGCCTCATCCGGCAAGATTTGCCAAAGGAGCGTACAGGCGGGTTTGTCCGTATTTTTCACAAAACGCAGCATAAAGGGCAGCCTCTGCCCGCGCACAAGACGGATATCGTCGCCGCTCTCGTACCTCCCGCAGTCAAGCGTCAATTCCGGCGGCGTACATTTAGCGCTGCCTGCGGCGCGGACGCTGAACCGGTAGGTACCGGTATAAGGCGCTTCGATCTCGCCGCGCCAGATAATGGAAAAAGCGGGGGCGGAAATCAGCGGATCCGGCTTCTGATCGTCCCACTTGAAGTCCAGCACCGAGTCGCGGCGCGTCTTCGGGATACCCGCAAAAACGGCGTTGTTGTAATAGCTGCCCTCTGCGCCCGGTTCTCCGTTATGAGAAAGATAGGCTGCGGGCACGGCTTTACAGTCCTCTCCTGTTTCGGTAAACTGCCACGGTGTGAAAAGGACGTTGACGTCCGGATAGGCACGGATGCCCTCCAACGGGGTAACGGGGGGATGCACGGGCACGCCGCTGTAATCGCCGAACTGCGCTTTATCTGCGTTATTGCCGCACACCGCAACGGTGATATCCCGAGTCCGTAACGGCAAAATGCCGTTGTTTTTCAGAAGCACTGCCGATTTGACGGCGGCTTCGTATGCAAGAAGCCGGTGCTTCTCACAGGCAATGACGGAAAAGGGGACGGTATACCACGGAAGTGATTCCGGCGCATCGAGCTGACCGGCCTTGATGCGCGCTGTAAGCACCCTTGTTGCAGCCTCGTCGATACGCTCCTGCGTCACCATACCCTTTTCCAGCGCCTCGGGCAGGCAACGCTTGAATAAATGATCGCTGCATTCGAGATCTATGCCCGCATTCAGTGCAGCGGCAGCGGCGGAGACCTCGTCCGGCTCCTTGTGATGGGATTCCCACAGGCTGATCACGCCCCCGCAGTCGGAGGTGACGTAACCGTCGAAGCCCCATTCGCCTCGCAGGATATCCGTAAGCATTCTTTTGTTTTCATGGCATGGCACGCCGTTGACCGCGTTATACGCCGCCATCACAGCCTCGGCGCGGCCCTCCTGCACCGCCATGCGGAAAGGCTCAAGATGGTACTCCCGGAGGGTTTTTTCGCTCATCACTGCGTTACAGGAAAAGCGGTTGTGCTCTTCGTTATTGGCGGTGAAGTGTTTGGGCGTTGCCACCGCTTTTATGTACGTTTCGTCTTTCCCCTGAATGCCCCGCACAAAGGCCGCGCCGTTTTTGCCGGCAAGATAGGGGTCCTCGCCGTAGGTTTCCGCCGTTCTGCCCCAGCGGGGGTCCCGTGCAAGATTCAGATCGGGGCTCCAGAAGGTGAGCAGGCCGTTATAAAGCCCCTCATAGGGCTTGCCGCCGTTTTCCTCCTGCTCGCCGAAGAAATATTTTGCGCGGGCCTCTGTGGAGATGGCATCCGCGATCTCTTCCAAAAAATCGTCGTCAAACATGGCTCCGAAGGCGATGGCCTGCGGGAACACGGTAAATTTACCGGGACGCACCACGCCGTGCAGCGCCTCGTTGCCGTGATAGTATTTGGGAATACCGAGCCGTTCCACCGGTTCGGCGGTCTCCACGATCAGGCGCAGTTTTTCCTCCGTCGTCATCTGCCGGACGAGGGCTGTTGCCCGTTCCTTGATTTCCGGTTTCGTTTCCATCTCCGTCCACCCTTCTTTTTATTCTGCTTTTTGGATCAGAAGCACGTAATCCGTATCGTCGGGACGCGTCCCGGCAAACCACGTGCCGAGGGCAGAGGCAGTAAAAATGCCTTCCGCGCCGTATTCCCCGTTGATCGGATCAAACCAGCGATAGGTATATTCCGCGAACGGAACAAGGCTGCCAACCGTTCCGGTCAGAATGCCGCCGTTCTTTTCCGTGTTGTGCCGTTCGGCAACGCTTTCATCCGTGAAGGAATAGAAATACACCACCATTTCCGTGTTGGCCTTATTGGAGGCGCAGTAGGAATAGACGTTGGATGCAGGAACGAAATACGCCCAATTGTTGAAGCGCGGTATCAGGCTGTACCATTCGATCTGCTCCATAAAGGAACGCATATAGCCCATCTGATAAGCGGACGGATACTCCAGCGCGTCCTGCCATGCGGCGGCCTGTTTTTCCGCGGCGCGGATCAGATCAACGCCGTCGTCGGAATCGATTTCCCGCTCAAATCCGTTACCGTATGCCCAGGTGGGCTGGCCGCCCCAGGAGCAGCCGTAGAGCCCGGTAAGATACGACGCCCACGCCTGCGCTCTTGCGCCGTAGTTTTTGGTCCAGAGGTAGCAGTAAAGCCCCTCATAATTGACGACCGGCTTGCCCTGTCCGTTATACCAGTAATCCCGCGCGGACATATAGTCGTCCCGTCTCGTGAAATCCGGGTGCCACTGGGCTGCGTACATGGTATGCGCCGGGACGCTCCGGAAGGCTGAGGGCTGCGCGCCGGGATACCAGATCATATTGATTTCGCCGGTCCCGAGACCGTTGCCGTAGGCCGTCGTGTTGCCGGTGCTCTCCTGATGCGCGGTTACAGGATGGTCGTAGGGATCGTATTTCGCCAGGTATTCCGCCGTGTACCTGTAAGGGTTGTTCACCGCGTTCCATTTGGAATTCTCATCCTGATACGGATCGTTGTCGACCTCCTGGCCCAGCGTCCAGATCACAGGATAGGCGCCAAACCGCGCGACCCAGTAGCGACAGAGTTTTTCGAGATAGGCCTTCGCTTCGTCGGAAAGATCGGGCATGGTCACTTTTTTCAGACCGAGATACCCCGTAAGCTTCGGCTCAGTCCAACCGCCGTGATTTTCAATGAGGCGGCTCATACCGGAAAGGGGCCAGAAAAACTGGGAATTGGCGTGAGTCAGGCCGCTGTCGGCGATAATGCGGAATTTGTCGTCCAGACTGCGAAGGTCTTCCACCGCGTCCTCGTTCACGTTTTCGGTCGCCAAGGTGTTAAATCGACAGTCGTTCGGCTGACTCTGATAAACCGTAAAGCCCTGTTCGGTCCTTTTTTCACAAATCGCGGCGACGATCTCCTGCGATTCGTTCGCGAGCTCCCAGTGGGTATCGCCGAGGTAATAAAACGGCGTACCGTCCTCGTAGGTCAGGTATTTTTCGCCGTAACGGGTTGTAACGAAGCCATGCCGATACACGGCGAGCTCGCCGCTGTACGCTTTGCATTCCACCTGTGCCGTTCTGCCGTGCAGCGCTGTGTTCGTTTCGTCGGAGCAGACGGTTTTACATTGCCACTTGCCCGCCGCGGGGCAGACGAAGCGCACGCGCCACGTATTGCCGCCGTCCCAAAAACCGGGAATTGTGTAAAGCCTGCCGTTGCCGTACAACAGCAGATCCAGCGTCACGTCAGAAAACGGATCGGCGTAGGTTTTTTCGCTTTCAAGGCCGATCTCCACTGCCCGCCACGTTTCAGCTGTCAGCGTCTGCTCCGCCTCGCCGTTAAACAGTGCGAAATCGCTTGCCTGTCCCGCCGCGTCGCGGGGCTCCGCTTTTTTGATGCGGGATTCATCCGTAAAGGTGACCAGCTTCACAATACGCCCCAGAAGGCTGCCTGCCGTGCCGAGGACCCGTTCGAGCTGCAGCGCGGCGGCAGACGGCCCGTTCGCTGCGCTTGCCGCAAGGGCGGTGGGAACGGCGACGCCGAACAGCAAAAGCACCGTCAAAACAAGGGCAATCGTTCGTTTCATCTTCATTTCCTCCGAAATTTTGCGTTGTTTATTATTTTTTTATGCTGACCCTCGTTGATGATGAAATTCTTAATCTTCCGATCCTTTCATTATTTTTTTCCGAACAGATGCAAAAAGAAGCAGAAGATCTTATGCAGGAACCCGATGAACTTCTGAAACAGATTGCCGGAATGGTCCTCGCCGCAGAATTCGCAAAGATTTTCGTTTTCTTCCTCTGCGGGCGCGGTCACGCCGTCAAGTGCCTTGAAACTGACGCTGTTGAACCTACAGTCCGCTTCGATTTTGCCGCCGGCAGGCGCAGTCACGGTGAACCACCCGTAAGGCTCCACGTGACGCTTTCTCCCGCGTTCCCGGAAAGAATTACGCCGTCGCTCGCGGCAAAAGCAGCCGCGGTAAAGCCTGCCGCCGTCAGCGCGGCAAGGAGGATGGAAAAAATCGCTTTCAGTTTTCTCGTTTTCTTAAAACCCTTTCGTTTTTTTTGTTTTTTATTGATATCCGTTTCCGTCGTATCCATAATCAAGGCGGCGGCTTTATAAGCCTAAAAAAAAGGAAGAAGCGCCCTCATGCGCAATTTTACCACAAGCACAGACCAAATGGATCGCGCAGCAGCCGAAATCGTGAAGCGGACCGTGGCGGCGGCATAGCGGTCGGCGTTGCCATTCAAAACGACGTTGTGCTTCTCTGCGTCCTGTGGAGCGAAAAAACCGCAAAAACGGACAGCAGCATAAGCAGCAAAAGCAGAGCGCCGACGGGTTTGAAAATGGGTCATGTTGTGATCAGAAACAGACAGCCGTTGAGCAGGATCCAGCCGATCGCTGCAAAAATCACGTGTTTTACCGGCGTTTTTCGCTTTATGAACCCGCAGATCAAAAGCGCCGTCAGATGGACGAGGCAAACCGCGGTAACGATCATGGTCACGATCCCGGTCGGCCAGTCCGGCAAAACGAGCACGAGCGGCATCACGGCGGCGTAGCGATACGTTAGAAAGCTGAGGAAATATACGCCGGTCGCAAGGAAGGTCGCCAGCATGGCGGCGGCGCTGAACACGGCGCGCAGGACCGGTCTCGGCGTATGGCTCTGTTTGAGCATCACGAACGCGGTCAAAAAGGTCAGAATGAGCAAAGCGGGCGTTAAGACGCCCAACGGCACGACGCCGTTCAGCGGCAGATACGGCAGGCTTGCGACCGCGTGCTGCCAGAAATGGACCGCACAGCAGGTTATGATCAGCAAAAACGGAAACGCAGCTTTTTTAACCGTTTTCATTGCACTCGCTCCTTTCCGCGTATCATATCGGCGTTCACACGCAGCCATACAAAGGGATCGCTGCTGCGCGCGATACGCGTCAAAGACAGGGGCGAAGCGTCGGTATAGGTATTGTTTGAAAAATCGACGTTTACACAGTCCCGCAGGAAATAGGCGCGGCCCTGCCCCACATCGTGCCGGAACGCAGAGCCCAGCGTGACCGTGTTATTGCGGAAAATGAAGTTGTTGACGTTGTTGACGACTGCAAGATTGCCGCAGATATCGGTAAACTCGTTGTTTTCTATCCGGATATTTGTAAATGCGTGGGAACGGTTGCTTTTATCCAGCAGATGCGTGCCGACCTCGATGATTTCGGTGCCGATGACGGAGCATTCTATAAATTTGTTGTTGCGGACGATGATGTTGTCAGCGCCCGTACCCTCGTGCCAGACGCCGTTGATGTCCATGATGATCTTGATGGCGTTGTGCGTTGTTTTATAAAACACGTTGTTTTCCACCAATCCGTCCGACGTCTGCAAAAGCAGGCTCCTGGCGCGGTGTTCATGGAAATAGTTGTTGCGGATCACATAATTTCCGCCCGTATTGTCTCGGTTGAACAAAAAGCAGCCCTTTTTGATCGTTTTGGGCAGATCCTCCCGGAACGTGACCTGCCGGATCCCCGATTCCATCCGCTCGCAGCTTTCGACCACGGCAGTGACGTCCGTCAGGTCAAAATTCCTGTCCCTGAAAACCACGGTGTCGCCGGGATCCACGTTCATGGAACCGTCGGCCTCAAAGACAGCCGTATTGCCGTCCACGCTGTGGATCCAGCCGACGCCGCTGTTGATATTGACGTCGTCGTCGCCCTGCCGGCTGAAATCACAGTTTTCGATCAGGAAGCAGCCGTCCGAATCGTTGATATGCACTGCGTCTGCGTCCAGGGACGTACAGCGGACGTCCGCGTATGCCGGATCCGGACCGATAAAAATATTGCGCAAAGCAAAATGCGACGTCTTTTCGCCGACAATGACGCCCATGCCCGTTCCGCCGTACAGCTTCAGCCCGTCAAGCGTGATATCCCTGCAAGCGCCGTAAATATCGATCAGAGAGCCGCCGTAGGCTACGCTGCGCAAAATAAACGAATTTCCCCCGAAATGCGAAAACGTGCCGTTATGCACCACCCGGATAGTATCGTCCGAAATTTTTGCGACCTGTTTGACGACGTCGGGATTTTGCCCGTCGTAGCTTTCGATATAGGTCCCTTTCGCGCCGTACGTGCCCGTTTCGGGATCGCACTGGCTGATCGCGTACAGCATATCCTCCCTTGCGTAGGCGGGTATATCAAAGATAAAATCGATCGTGTTTTTTTCACCCTTTACGTCGACCGCTCGGGCGGTCGCGCCGAGCGGCAGCTTATCCCAATCCCAGTCGAACGCAAGATCGCATACTTCCACGCATTCACAGCCGGTCAGCGTAAACAGGCTGCCCCGGTAATCATACAGGATCTTCGCGCCGTTGCCGTCGATACAGACGTCCGTAAGGTTTTCAAGCCTTAACGCGCCGGAAACGTAATATACGTCCGCATCAAAAACCAACCGTGTCCCGGGGTTCTCACTGCAATAGGCAAAAGCGTCATTCAGCGCCTCGGTATTGTCCGTATTTTCCGGAGAGGCGCCGAACTGCGAGACAAAAACGGCCTGCAGCGCGTCCTTTTTCGGAAACCGGATGAAAAATCTGCTGTCGCCTACGCCGTTTACCTCCAGGGCGTCGCGCAATTCGTTTTCTGCCGGAACGTCCTCATACAGACGCGTTCGCGCCGCGGGCAGGGGCGCTTGCCTGAAAAGAACGAAGGCGGCGGAGCCTGTAAGCACTGCAAAGGCACACAGCACGATCAGAACTGCTTTCAAATGCTTCATTCAGATCTCCTTTCTGCGGTTTTACAAAAAAATATTTCTTACTTTTTAATCCTATCAAACGGCGGGCGTTTTGTCAACGGACGTAAAATGTCAGGACAATACTTCCCGCGCGCACGGAACTTAAAATGCAAGGTCTCTCAACGCCGAGCTGTTCAGCGTGAACAGCAGCTCCACCAGCTCCGGCACGGCGGCGGCGTAATCAGAACGGATCCACTGCGTGATGACGCCGAAGCTGCCGTTGAGCAGATAAGAATAGATATACTGCTGCTTTTCATCGTCCATCGTCAGCTGCATGTATTCGAACAAGCTCAAAAGGGAAAGCCGGATAAACCTGCTCTTGAACGTAGGGTCGGCAGCCGTGACCAGCAGCACGCGAAACACCTTATCGTTATCCCGGATATACCGCAGAAAGGACGAAACGAATTCCTTTCCGCCGCCTTTTTGCTGCGCGCCGATTTTTCGGATATGCGCGGCCGTCTCGGTCAAAATTTCATCTTCCGCCTCGGCGAGGACCTCTCTCGGTTCGGTATAGTGCGCGTAAAAAGTGGACCGGTTCAGCTGGGCTTTTGCGCAGAGCTCCCGTACCGAAATCTTTTCAATGCCGCCCTTTTCCTCCAAAAGCTCCAAAACGGCGTTCTGAAACAGCTTTTTGGAAAGACGTGTGCGTTGATTGTCTTTCACGTTCATTTTTTTATTATCCCGTCACTTTTCTGCCGTTTTGTCGGGTTTACCGCCAATTTTATAAAAACTGATGATTGCGGACCCGACATTTTGTCTGTATAATAAAAGTGTAAAACAGATCCGTATATTTGTCAAGAAAAAAGGAGTACATGGTATGAAAGCGCTGCTTTCTCCTCTGCTGCAAAGCCGCATAAAAAGCGAAACCGTTACAAAAAGCGAAAAATGGCTGGGGTACCTGGCGGGTCCTGCCGGCGCGCTGCTGCTCAACGCGGTGCTCGCCACCTACCTGAACGTCTATTATACGGACGTATTGAACCTCACCGGGCTGTGGAGCGGCGTGTTCCTCACCGTATTTCCGATCGTTTCGAAGATCATCGACGCCGTAACAAACGTGGTGATGGGGCAGATCATCGACCGCACACACACGCGCGAGGGCAAGGCGCGGCCATGGCTTCTGCTTTCGGCGTTTTTGGTGCCCGTCACCGGTATCCTGCTGTTCACCGTGCCGGAAAGCAGCGATACAGTGAAGGCCGTCTGGGTGATGGTCAGCTACAACCTGTTCTACTCCTTTGCCTATACCGTTTTCAATATGAGCCACAACCTGATGGTGCCGCTGTCCACCCGCGACGGCACCGCCCGCGGCGGCCTTTCGGTCTTCAATCAGATCACCACGATCATGATGAGCGGCATTCTTGTGGCGCTGATCTTCCCCATGGTCGTCATGCCCATGATCGGCGTGGACAAGAGCAAGTGGATCACGCTGATGTCGATCCTTTCCATCGTCGCTTTGCCGCTGACGCTCACAGAATACTTTTTCACAAAAGAGCGCGTGACCGAGGAAGCTTCTGCTCAAGAGAAAAAGCTCTCCTTCGGCAGGCAGATGAAGCTCCTGTTCACAGACAAATATATGATCCTCATGTACGGCTATTTTCTCATTTATACCGTCGGCACAACGCTGAAAAATCTCGGTCTCGTCTACTACTGCAACTATGTGCTGGGCACGTATAACGACGGCGTCACGCAGATGCTGGTCTCCGTGATCGGCGGCATTCCCATGGGTATCGGGATCTTCGCGGTGTGGCCGCTGGCCAAAAAGTTCGGCAAGCGCAACGTGACCATGGTCGGCTTTATCCTGTACGCCGTCGGGTCTCTTATTTGCTGGATGTTCCCCCATACGCTCGCGGTCGTGCTGGTGGGTCAGTTCATCAAAAACATCGGCGGACTTCCCTGCGCTTACGTATTTATGGCGCTGTTTGCCGACTGTCTGGACCATCTGGAATGGAAAAAGGACCTGCGCATGGACGGCGCGGCCATGTCCATCTACAACATCATTGCGGTGGCGATGGTGGGCATCATGACCGGCGTATTCAACTGGATGCTGGCAAAGGCCGGGTATCTTGCGCCCATCACCGCGAACAGCGTGTCCGAGGCAGCGTCAAAGCTTGCCGAGAACGGTTGGACTGCACAGGTGGCGCTGGCGGACCTCAAACCGGCAGCTGACGGCGTTCTCACCGTCGCCATGCAGCAGCCGGATAAAGTTAACGGGGTGATCTCCTTTGCCTTTGTGGGGCTGGAGGTGTTCACCGGCGTCGCGCTGGTGGTGATCCTGTTCTTTTTGAACGTGGAAAAGAAACTGCCGGAGGAACAGGCGGAGATCCGGACGCGGCATGAAAAAACGTTGAAGGAGACCGAAAAATGAAAGCGATCGATTTACGTACCGAATACCTGATAAACCCCGTCGGGATCGATATCGCCAACCCGCGCGTATTCTGGACCTGCGAAGGCGGCATGAAGCAGACCGCCTACCGGATCGTCAGCGAAAAATGGGACACCGGCAAAGTGGAAACGGATACCATGCACGCACAGTACCCCCTGACGCTGACCTCCGGCGAACGGGTGAATTATAAAATCAAGCTTTGGGACGAAAGCGGAGCCGAAGGCGAATGGAGCGAGCCCGCTTTTTTTGAAATGGGCCTGCTGCGCGAGGCGCACTGGAAAGCGAAATGGATCACGGGCGATTATACCGTAAACAAACACAAGCGCTATCCTGCGGACTGCTTCCGCAAAACCTTTGCCTGCGGCGGCAAGGTAGCGCGGGCAAGGCTGTATATGACCGCCTGCGGGCTGTACAGCGCGGAGTTAAACGGCAAACGCGTTTCCATGCCGCTGGCGCCTGGCGTCACAAATTACAGAAAACGCGTCCAATACCAGACCTATGACGTGACGGCGCTTTTAGAAGAAAAGAATACACTGACCGTGGAGCTTGCCGACGGCTGGTACCGCGGTTCCGTCGGCGCATGGGGGATCCGCAACCAATACGGTACCGAAACGAAACTCCTTGCGCAGCTTAAAATCATCTATGAAGACGGCAGAGAAGAAACGGTCGTTACGGACGAAACGTGGCAGTGGTCAAACGACGGGCCCATCCGTTTTGCAGACAACAAGGACGGCGAGATCTTCGACGCCCGCATGACGCCTTCTTACAGCGGACACGCAAAGGTCGCGTTTCACCCCGTCGTGCCCACCGCCTCCAATAATGTGCCGATCGCGGAGAAAGAAACGTTCGCCGGCACGCTGTCAACTGCGCCAAGCGGCAAAAAGCTGCTGGACTTCGGGCAAAACATCGCGGGGTATATTTCGTTCCGCGTGAACGCCGAAGCCGGACAGAAAATCGTTTTGCACTTTGGTGAGATGCTTAAAGACGGCGAGCTGTACCAGAAGAACATACAGCTTTCCTTCAAAAACAGAACGACGCCCCTGCAAAAGATCGAATACGTCTGTAAAAACGGAGAAAATGAATATAAAACAAATTTTGCGATCTTCGGGTTTCAGTACGCCGAAATCGAAACGGACGTCAAAATAACGGCCTCCGACGTAAAAGCGATCGCGGTCTGTTCCGATCTGGAGGAGACCGGAACGTTCCGGTCCTCCAACGAGCTGCTGAACCGCTTTGTTGCGGCCACGCGCTGGTCAGCGAAAAACAACTCTGCGGACCTGCCCACCGACTGTCCCACGCGGGAACGCCACGGCTGGCTCGGCGACGCGCAGATCTTTGTGAATACGGCAAGCTACCTGTTCAATTATCTTCCCTTTGCGCGTAAATATGAAAACGACGTCTGCGACGCGCAGCACAAAAACGGATGCTTTACGCAGATCGCGCCGACCGGCGGCGTGGACTTTTACATGCGCCCCATGGACGGCTCAGCCGGCTGGTCGGACGCGGGCGTGCTCATTCCGTACAGGCTGTACCGGCAGTACGGCGATAAAGCTGTTTTGACGGATCACTACGACCAAATGCGGCGTTATGCGGAATATAAAATCGCCACGCTCGGCAAATGGTACCCGACTGCCGTTCCGACTGGGATAAATATCCGTTACGTACGGTGGATCTCAAACTTTGGACAGTCCTACGGCGAGTGGGCGGAGCCTGCGGACGTGAACGCCTTTGGCGCCTCCGATTTCGTATCTCCCCATCCCGAGGAGACCACGGCGTATATCGTATATCTGATGGACGTTATGGCCGAAATCGCAGACATTCTCGACAGGCCGGACGATAAAGCGCGGTATCTTGCCTATGCCGGGAAGGTGCGGCGCGGCTACCGGAAGCTGGTGGAAACAAAACGTTTTTCTTTGGATACCGACCGACAGGCAAAGTTCGTGCGTCCGCTGTATTTCAGGCTGCTGGACGCGCAGCAGGCCGCCTATGCGAAAAAGCGTCTTTTGAAGGCGCTGGACAACTACGGCTGGCGGCTGGGAACCGGTTTTCTCTCCACGCCCCTGATTCTCTACGTGCTGGCGGAAATAGATATCGGATACGCCTACCGGCTGCTGGAAAACGAGGAGGTCCCCGGCTGGCTCTCCATGCCGAAGGCCGGCGCAAATACCGTCTGGGAAGCGTGGGAGGGCCCGAACAACGCGCAGGGCGGGATCGGCAGTCTGAACCATTACTCCAAAGGGGCGGTCGTGGAATGGCTGTTCAAAGAAATGTGCGGCATTCAAGTGGACGGCGAAAACCATTTTATTATCGCGCCGAAACCCGGCGGGCATTTTACGTTTGCAGCCGCAGAATATAAAAGCGTGTACGGAACCGTAAAATCCGCCTGGGAGAAAAAAGACGGAAAAGTAACTTTCACCGTTTCAGTCCCGGCAAACTGCACCGCAGATATCATGCTGCCGGACGGCACAAACAAAATACTGCAATCGGGAGAATATGTGCTAAATAATAATTACTCTGTTTGAGATCTCCGCCTCCGTTTTTAACGGTTTATCCAAAACCATATCCTGCACCGACGCGGCGGTGTAGTTATTTGAATCCGAGGAAGCAAACCCGGAGCAAAGAAGAAAACGCAGACAGAAAAACGGGAAATAAAGCCGAATACAAAACCCTGCATGCGTTTTTCTGTTATGGAGAATAACAAAAAAGGAAGGATTTTCGTTTTTCCTCTTGTGTTTTCAGCAGAATACATGTAAAATATAAGAAAAATTATAAAGAGGAAAAAATGATGAAAAGAATTTTATGTCTGGTACTCTCGCTGATCATGCTCGCAGCGGTCTTCGGCGGCTGCGCGCAAAAGGACAAGGGCAATGAACCCGAAGTGAAATCCGCGGACGAAATGCTCTCTTTGTGGACCGCCGACGCGACTGCGAAAAAGGCGCTTGTCGAGTATCTGGAGGCAATCTCCGACGCGTCCGGCGCAGATTATATCCCCGTGGAAGACCGGATCGCGGTGTTCGATCTTGACGGCACGCTGTTCTGCGAGACCGATCCGAATTATTTCGACTATACGCTGCTGGTCTACCGCGTGCTGGAAGATCCGGATTACAAAGACAAAGCTTCCGATTTTGAAAAAGAGGTCGCCAATAAGATCGTGGAGCAAAACGAGACCGGCGCAAAATTCGACGGGCTTGAGGTCGACCACGGCAAAGCCGTCGCCTCCGCGTTTGCCGGCATGACCATCAACGAGTTTAACGATTATATCCAGGAATTCAAAAAGCTGCCCATGCCGAGCTACGACGGAATGCTGCGGGGCGAAGGATGGTACCTGCCCATGCTTCAGGTCGTTAACTGTCTGCAGGCGTACGACTTCACGGTCTACGTTGTCAGCGGCACGGACCGCTTTATCGTGCGCGGGATCGTATGCGATTCACCGCTGAACGTGCCGCCCCGCCAGATCATCGGCTCGGATGAGACGGTCGTGACAAAGGATCAGGGCGACGAGGACGGTCTGAATTACGTATACGACGACAATGACGAGCTGGTGCTCGGCGGCGAATTCGTAGTTAAAAATCTGAAAATGAACAAGGTTTCCGTGATCATGCAGGAGATCGGCCAGCAGCCGGTGCTCTCCTTCGGCAACTCCACAGGCGACGCCAGCATGGCGGAATACGTGACCAGCGGCAATCCCTACCGCTCGCTTGCGTTTATGCTCTGCTGCGACGATACCGAACGTGAAAACGGCAGCGTTGAAAAAGCGCAAAAGATGGTCGATCTCTGCACGGAGTTCGACTGGGTGCCGATCTCCATGAAAAACGACTGGACCGCCATTTACGGCGAGGGCGTGACAAAAAAATAAAAACGGGTGCAAAATCTTTTTGAAGCCCGTCGGCCCCGGACGCCGATAAGCGTAAAAAAACCGCTGTGACTGCAAACGTCGCAACGGTTTTTTGATTGTTTTCTTTTTTTATCTGGAGAACGTCATGCCGGAGGCTATATTGTCCTGCTCGTCTTCCCAGATCAGGGTATTCAAATCGAGGAACTGAATGCGGCCGCAGCCGTCTTCATACGCAACGGTCTCCGTACCGGTGCCGTCTTCCGCGTAGACAACGGTCTTGCGTACGCAATCGCTGTAATTGACGCGCATCGTATCGGGATCGAGGGTACCGGTCATGACCCACTCTTCCGCCTCAAATGCGGAGCTGCCCCAGTGAACGTTGAACTCCATCGTATTTTCATCGATCGCTGTCGCAACGATGGTGCAGCGCTCAAAACCGTAGGTGCCGGCAAAGTTTGCGGTGGTACGGTCTGCCTCGGGTACAAACTCCTCGTTCTCCTCGGGAGCCTCCGTCTCTTCTTCGGCGGCGGTGGTTTCTTCCGCATCGTTTGCGGCGGTTTCCTCCGCGTCGTCCGCAGCGGCGGTCGCTTCCGTCTCATCGGCAGGCTTTTTTGCGCAGGCGGAAAATGCCGCAAGGCAAAGGATCAGCGTCAGCAAAAGACAAAACAGATTTTTTGTTTTCATCGATTTCTTCCTTTCCGTAAAATTTTCTTTTAAATTATATCTCTCATACGAAAAAAGTCAAGAGAAATTATTAAAGAGATCATAAGAGATTAAAAGATCAAAAGAAAACGGCTGCGCCGCAGCGCAGTTTTATCCGTTTTGCCCCGTCTTTTCAGGCTTGGGAAAACGGCGGCGCACATAGCTTCCGTAAACCGAAAAGGATAGGATCACGGTCAGGGTATCCGCGCTTACCTGCGCCCACACAAGTCCGTTCATCCCGATCAGGGCGTTCAGCAAAAAGAGCATCGGGATATTGAAAACCGCCCAGCGGACAACGCCGAGGAAAAGCGCGCGGTTGCCCTCGCCGAAGCCCTGAAAAACGTGCGTGGTAAAAAAGCTGATAAACATTAACGGCGTTGCAAGGCACCGCACGCGCAGGAACGTGCTGCCGAGCGCAACGGTCCTACTTTCCGCGATGAACACACGCAGGATCCCGTCCGCGAAAATCTCGTAAAGCGTGATGCTGACCGCGCCGACGAGCAGCCCGACGAGCAGCGACAGGCGGATCGTTTTCTGCATTCTTCTGTGGTCGCCGGAGGCATAGTTGTACGCCACAAGCGGCAGCATGCCCTGACAGATGCCGACGCCCACGTTCAGCGGCAGCCGCTCCGCCTTCAAAACTATGCCGATCGCCGCAAGGGCGATATCCCCGTAACCGGCCATCAGACGGTCAATGACGATATAATCGATATCAAACAGCAGCATCGAAATCGCGGAGGGCATGCCCACGTTAAACACAGAGCGGATGCTTTTTTTCTCCGGCAAACCGATTTTCGGACTGAGACGCAGCGCGACGTCCTGCCGCACGGCGCGGTAAACAAGCAGAAAATACCCGCAGGAGATACAGTTGGAAAGCAGCGTCGCGATCCCCACGCCGAGCACCTCGCGCCCCTTCGGCAGCAGAACAAACATAAACAGCGGATCAAGCGCGATGTTGATAAGCCCGCCCATTGTAATACCGAGCCCCGCCTGTCTGGACAGTCCCACGCTGCGAAGCAAATTGGACAGCACGTTGGAAAGCACAGTGGGAATACCGCCGAGCACGATCACACAAAAGGCATACTGCCGCGCGTAGACAAACGTATCGTCGCTCGCGCCGAGCAGCCGAAGCGCCGGGCCGATAAAAAGGAACATCCCAAGCGAAAAAACGGCGATCATGGCAAACGCCAGCCAAAAACTGAACGACGCGACTTTTTTTGCCTCGTCCTCACGTTTTTCCCCCAGCAGCCTGGAAACCAGCGCGCCGCCGCCGACGCCCGTCAAGCCGGAAAGCGCAATGCTGATATTAAACACCGGCAGCAGCAAAGAAACGCCCGCGACCATGTACGGATCGTTCGTCCTGCCGAGGAAAAAAGTATCGGCCATATTATAGATCAAAACGATGATCTGACTGAAAATCGTGGGCATGACCATCGTATACAACGCCTTCCCCACGGGCAGCGTTTCAAATACTTCCCTGCTGTTCGGCTTTGCCATTGGATACTCCGACTTCCTCCGGCGCTTTCGTAAACGCCATAGGAAGATGTTTTTTTTTATTATAGCAAATTGTACAAGCAAAAAGCAACCAAAAACTGTTCTGTCCCGCGCTTTTTACGCCGAAACGCCGGTTAAAAAAAAGAACGCTTGATTTCCTTTCGATTATCCTGTAAGATAAAACCAAACCGGCGTCGGAAACGGTCAAACGACAGGCGCCGCAAAAGGGTGCTCCGGCCCGTATCAAAACGCGCAGCGGAAGGAATAATCATGCTTTTTCATTTATTTTCGACCTTTTTCATCATCGGGCTGTTTACCTTCGGCGGCGGGCACGCCATGCTCCCGCTGATCGAAAACGCCTGCGTCAAAAAGAAAAAGTGGATCACACCCGATGAAATGACACAGATCACGGTCATTGCGGAGTCCACGCCCGGGCCCGTCGCGATCAACTGCGCGACTTACGTCGGCATGAAGAAAAAAGGGCTCGCAGGCGCCGTTACGGCGACCCTCGGCGTCATACTGCCGTCCTTTGTCATTCTCCTGTTGATCTCGTTTTTCTTTGACCGTTTTCTGGAGATCAAATGGGTTGCAAGCGCCTTCAAAGGCATAAAGATCGCCGTGGGTATCCTGATCATCGACGCAGCGGTCAAATTGCTGAAAAAAACGGAAAAACAGCCGTTGCAGATCATTCTTTTTGTCAGTGCGTTTGTCTCAGTGATGCTGATTAACGTTTTCGCGCTTCATTTATCGACGGTCGTATTGATGCTGGCAGCGGCCGTTTTGAGTTTCGCCTATTATCTTATAAAGAGACAAAAGACCGGGGAGGCAAAAAATGATCTTCCTTGAACTTTTGCTCGGTTTTCTGAAAATCGGCTGCTTCTCGTTCGGCGGCGGTTACGGGGCTGTCCCGCTGATCCGTGAGGTCGTGCTGTCATACGGCTGGCTGGATGAGGAAAAACTTTCGTACATGATCGCGGTGAGCGAAAGCTCGCCGGGACCGATCATGGTTAATATGGCGACGTATATCGGCGCTTCGCAGGCAGGGATCCCCGGCGCGCTGCTCGCGACCGCCGCAGTTGTGCTTCCGGCATTTCTGATCGTGATCATTCTCACGACGGTCTTAAAAAAACTGTTGAAAAACGAAACCGCGCAAACGGTACTGAGCGGACTGAAATCCTGTGTGGCCGGTATCATTCTTGCCACCGGCGTTTATATAATCTTAACGAACTGCTTCGGCAGGATCGGCGGCTTTTCGGTCGATGCCAAAGCGATCATCCTGACCGCCGTGCTGGCAGCAGTTTATTTCGGCGCAGGAAAGATCGTAAAAAAAGGCGTATCTCCTGTTTTACTGATCTGCCTTGCGGGCATTGCCGGCGTTTTAATCTACGGCTGGAATTAAAAAAGCTTTGTTTTGAAATATGTAATAAAATAGGTTCAGGGACATTGCAGGATATGCAATGTCCCCGGTCTGTCGGCGGCAGGAAAAGAATACTTCTGCCGTTTTTTTATTTCTGTGATGGTCTGCAACGAAAACGAAGCGTTTATCCGGGCCAGACAAGTGTTACAAGCCACATAACGGGAGAGATGATCCCGTCCAGCATATCCCGGAAAAAGGAGCGCATTTCGCCCGTTGTGTTTTCAAACAGATTTGCGGGAACACGGGCAGACATTGTTTTCGGACGCTCCACGCCGAGCGCCGCAAGCGTAATGGCCGCAACGTCCCGGTCGCGCGTGGTCTTATCCAGCGTTCCGCCGGGAACGACGGTTTTGCCCGCGACGGCGATCGTAGTATCCGTTTCGCGTCTGGAAAATCTGCCGTGTCCGCCGGTTTTTTTATGGCCGTGATCGGCAACCACGATAAACAGCCCGTCTTCCATCAGTCCGTTACGGTCAACGGCGTCATAGATTCTTCCGACGTACCCATCCGCCGTATGGATCGCCGCAAAATACTCGTCGGAAGCGCTGCCGTGCGCGTGTCCGGCTGCGTCCACGCCGTCCAGCTGGACAAAGAAGACCGCGGGTGCGTTCCCCTCGTCAAAATAGGCGCAGATCTCGTCCGTAAGCGCAGCGTCGTCGCCGACCCGGACCTCCGTCACGCCGATATCGGTTTCGATCATACCGAAATTGACGTTGTTCCAGTTAACGAAAGACGCCAGCTCCGCGTCCGGCTGTGCACGGCGGACATAGGTAAAGACCGTCGGGTATTTTGTATCGCTCGTGCGCTGCCGCTCTCCGGAATTGCCGTTGTGGATCTTATGCTTGAAATAGGAAACGCCGGTGAGAATGGAACCCCAGTTCGGACCGGAGTCCGTCGGCACTTCCGTACGCGCGGTATATTTGACCGCGCCGTTTTTGAATATACGGTCAAAGTTCGGCGTATCCGCATCTTTTATGAAGCGGCCGGCGCCGTCCACTCCGATGATAAAAACGTGCTTATACGCGCCGAAGGACGGACTTTTTGTGTGCGACGCAGCCGAAGCGGCTGCCGAAAACGGAAAAATCATAAGAACAGCGAGAAGCAGACAAAACAGTCTTTTCATGCAGCTCAATCCTTTTTGAACAGCTTTTTCAGCCCGTTGACGATTTTTTCAAACAGCTGACGGATGAGTTTCACAAACGTTGTAAACGGTTTCTTTGCCGTGCCGACGGCGTCGTTGTTGCCCCATACGCGATAGGCGGTCGTTCCCTCGCCTGCGCGCCACGTCAGTTCGTAATTTTGCACGCTGATCGTACCGTCGTCATTTTTCACGCCGATCACAAGGCTGCCCACCAGCGGTCCGGAATACGGGATCGTCAGCAGATAATCCTCCATCGTATAATTTTTGATCGGGATCCCGTTGATCAGAACGTAATCGACCTTTGAAAATCTGCCGAGGTCGACGCGCAGATTTTTGTTGTCGGACTTTTCGGGAAGCTGCGCCAGAATCTGGCGGGTGATATAATCGTAGCCGGTCTGGCTGGGATGCGTGCCGGTAAAGGTGTTGTCCTTAAACTCACCCATGATCGACCAGTCGTTCTCCGTGGCAAGCGTTTCGGTGTTGGCGATATCGGCGTAAAGCATGCCGTATTCCTTCGCCCATTTGCGGTAATACCGGTTCATGGAGTCGGTAATACCGGAGATCACGCTGCCCAGCGGGAAGAGCAGATCGTCGGTGATCGTAAGCTGGTTGACCAAGTTGAACGCGCCGACGATCACAACTGTTGCGTCGGGATTGAGCTCCACGATCTTGTCGAGCAGCATGGTATAGTGCTCTTTCCAGTAGTCAAAGCCGAATTTTATTTCCGTAATCGCGGTCTGCACCAGATCCTTGATCGCGCCGAGGTTGCTCACGTCGATGTTCAGGCCGTCTGCAAGCATGCCGCCGTTGCTCACGACGCGGTAAGCGCGGTAGAAGACGTCGCACATACCCAGCTGCACCGTGATCAGGTCCGCTCTTTGGATCAGCTCGATGATGTTGCCGCACTGGCCGCATTCGCCCTCCACATAGGTATCCCCCTCGCGTACGCCGTCAAAGGAGCCCTCATAGCCGAAGTACTGAAGCATATCCTTATAGTAAGCATAGTTGAGCTTCTCATCCTTAAAGCCGTCGTCCACCCCCAAAAGGTCCAATGTAACGGCCGTGGTCATGCCGGGATAGGTGAAGGGCCAGTAAGTCGCGTCCTGATCCGTCATCTCTTCCGGCGCCGTACAGCCGACGGCCTGCGCGATCTGATAAGGCACGCAGCCCTTTACGTTACGCAGATGATACAGGCCGTACTGGCCTTCTCCGTTCGGCAGATAGGTCCCGTCTTCGTCCAGATAGAAACCCTCCGCGCCGCAGCCGCGGGAAATGGAATCGCCGATGGCAAGATACCCGCCCTGCGTACCGTACTGCACAACGGTCTCCTTGGTGGCGGCGAATACCGGAACGCCGCAGGATAGAAGAAGGATCAGAGAAAGGGTACATGCAAGGATCTTACAAAACTGCTTTTTCATAATTATACCTCCTGTTGGATGGATTGTTACTGAATTCTGCTCAGGAAAAATTCCCGTTTTTCAGGCGTATCCAGAGAATGCACCGGCTTGACCTGCCCGGCGGATGCGCCGAGCGAAACGCAGCGTTCGGCCCAGGCCGCATGGGTGCCGGGCGCCTGCTTCTGCACGATCAGCCGGTCGATAAAGCTTTTTTCGCGCTGGCCGACGTAGCGCTTGTTGCATTGCCCCATATAATCCTCGAGTTCGTCGATACAGGCGTCCCAGTCGATATCGGCGTCGCTTTCCACCACAAGAGAATAGCGGTTCGGGTGCACGCTTTCATCCTGATAGAAATACCAGTTATCGATGGTAACGCCGTGCGCTTTCCCGAACATATCGATCGTGGTACGGGCGTCCTCCTCGCTGAATTTCTCACCGGCGATATTAAACAGCTGGCCCTTGCGGTAAACAAAAGAGATCAGCGGGCACGCGCCGCAAAAGCCCCTTACTTCAAGCACGTCTTTCAAATGGTAGCGGTAAAGACCGGCCTGCGTTGTGATCAGGATCTCGTATTTTTCACCGACCTGGAGCTGATCCAGCGTGAGCGCCGTGCCGCCGTCGTTGCCGCTGCGAATAAACTCATAAAAACAGCTGTCGGTCAAAAGCTGCATATCGGTCGTTTCGAGCTGCGGAACAGCTGCGACAAGCCCTTCAGACGCGCCGTAGATGGAAAAATCGAACGGGATCCCCTGCGCAAGGGACCGCACGTATTCCGCCGCGGACTGAAAGGATGCATTGCCGATACTGCAGATCACGGCCAAATTGGGCCAAATGCGCTTAAACAGCGTTTCATCAAACCCCTGTTCAAACTGCGCGCGCAGATATTTTGCCCGTTCCGGCATGGGGCGGATCCGTTTTATAAGGTCTGCGCGGACCTCCGGCTTCAACTCGACGCAGGGGCTTATCTCCCCCTTTTCGATATCGTCCACGATCATCTGCCAGTTCTTTTTCAGATAAGCGAGCTGGATGACGTTGAGACTGAAGAAAACCGAGAAAAAGAACGTTACGTCCGGATCCGCAAGCGCCCAGCGGCAGATACAGTAAATATAATCCCCGTCGTGCACATCAAAGAGCCGTCCGGTGGGAAGCGTCAGGATATAGGGGTAAAAGCGACCGTACTGCCGCGCGCCGATCTCCGCGATATTGCTGCACAGCATGCCGTTGGGCAGTGTTTCGTTTGTCGCGGGAGAAAGGAAGACGCCGCGGCCGGGACGGTAACGTTTCCCCTGCCGTTTCATTTCCTGCGCGCCGAGCGCCAGCGCGCGCGTCCAGGTATACCGTACGTACGCCTTTAAGGATGCGCTTGTGGCCGGGATGTATTTGGGCACGCCGGAGGAGCCTGAGGTACGGGAAAAACCCAAAACCTTTGACGAGGTAAGAATATTCTTTTCACCGTTCTTCATCCGTTCCAGATACGGCGCGTAATCCTCGTAGACGGATATGGGCACGTTCTTACGGAAATCCTCGATCGAACGGATCTCGGAAAAGTGATGGGCCCTGCCGAATTCCGTATTTTTATTTGCGCGGATGATTTTTTTAAGAAGCGCGGCGTTTTGTTCCATAGGTGCACGGGACGAACGCGCCAGTCTTTTCAGGCTGCAGTTCCCCTTAATCACCATGATCCGCATGGCTGCGCGGTTTAATAGCTTGTGTTCCATAAAAATGTCCTTCGATTTGAGAGATAGCAATTTATAAACAATTAGACCAAAGTCACTTCACGGGCGACGCCGTCATACCCGCCGCCCGTAACGAACTGCGGCAGCGTTGGAGTTACGTTGCTTTCAAAGCTGAAATGCAGGTGGCCGGTCAGGATACACTTGATCAGCGGCTCCGACTTGATATAGTCGATCATGCGCTTTGTCGGTTCGTCCGGGCGCTGCTGCACCGCGCGGAATTCGCTGTACGGGAGCAGATGTTCCTCGTCGCAACCCACAAGATACGTCGGCTCTTGCGGGAGCCGCCGTCTGTGGAAATCATAAAGCGATTGTTCGAACAGCGGATCGTGGATCGCCAAAATGATCGGCAACCCCTTTTCGGCTTCTTTTTTCAGTCTGTGCAAATGCCAGTCTTCAAAAAGATAGTAGCTGTTGTCGATCCCGACGATATTCACGCCGCAAACGGTCCTTGTATTCCACAGCATCGGCACGCCGAAGCCGCCCATCCGCTCGATCTCCATATAGCTGTTCATACGGTAGGCGTTATCTTCCCATGCTTCGCCCACGTACTGCGAATACTCGTGGTTGCCGGCTATAAAGAAGATACGGTCGTCAGACAGGATCTCGCGCGCCTTTACCGTGTTGGCGTGCGAAACAAAATCAAACAGGTCGCCCGTATGCACCAGCACGTCACAGTGCTCTTTTGCATAGGCAATATGCTCATACAGATATTTTTCTTTGTCGGACGAGAAATGCCTTTTTTTGAGTTCGTGCTTACGCGCATCATCAAATTCATCGGCAAAAGAGAGATGCGAATCCGTGACGTGCAAAATTTTAACAGGCTTTTCAAGCCCGATCTTAAGGGTCGATCGGATCAGTTCCATGATGCTTCTTTCTCCGTGTTGTCTGTGTCAGAACAGATAATTAAAAGGACTGCGATCTGCCCGGGCCACTGGCCGATCAGGCGGAAAAACGAAACAAAAGCTGCAAAACGCCGTTACTGCGCGGTAAAGGGCAGGCTGACCGTATCGGAGTAAAAATGATAAGCGCTTTCGGCACGGACGGTCAGCGTATAGCTCTTGCCCGATTCCAGCGTGTCGGTCCCGATGCGGAAATCCGCCGTATCGTCGTCGTCGATCACGTAATAATCGTCAATAAAGTTTTTGCTGAAGATCTTTTTGCCGTTCTCATCGCGGATCGTCACCTTATACTCGTGTACGATATACCCCTCGGCGGGCTTCGCTTCGTCAAAAGAGATCACCCACTCGCCCGCTTCGTTTTTATAAGCGGTCGCTGCGGCGTCTTCGGCAAACTTCGGCGCGGCGTCATGCGCGCGCATGTTTTTATACGTGTAGTCAAATTCGCTGCGGTCGTTGACGTTATCGATATAATATTCGCAGAAATAGGTGTCGGAAAGCAGATCGTAGCCGCGGATACGCACGCTGCCGTCGTTGTCCGCTTCGATCACGACCATTTGGGCCGCGTCTTCATACCCGTCCGGGTGCTGCCCGACGATGCCGTTGTTATCCAGCTCAAAACGCGCCATCGCGCCGCAGCCGACCGCCGTATAGGACGCCTGGTTGATGCTGCGGGGATCGTTCAGCGGGAAATGCGAATGCCCGGAGAAATCAACTACCGCGGTATGGCCGTTGAGGACCACGTTCAGCTCCGGATCCCCCCAAACGGTGGAGCCGTAAACCGTACCCCACGGATGCGGATGGTTAAACACAAAGATCGCTTTGCCCTGCGCATTCTCCTCCGCTTCCTTGATCGCGTCGGACAGCCATTTGAGGGAAGAGGGCGTAAAGGTCCATTCCGTCAGTCCCCGCTCGCCGGAAAATGCGATGCAGGAAAACCCGTTGATCTGCGTAACGGTGTTCGGTTCATGCCCGAAATACTTTATAAAAAGATCGTGGTACTCGTTCACGTTCTTAAATTCATGGTTGCCGTGGATATTGATAAGAATTGTTTCCTCCCGCACGTGCTCGTGCAGCGTATCCGCATAGTTTGCGTAATCCGGCTCGGTGCCGATGCTCGAGAAATCGCCCAGACCGAAAAAGCCGTCCACGCCCGCATAAACGGGATCGTCGTCAAACAGACGGTAGGCGGTATCGATCGCGTCGGCGACGTTATCATTTTCGTTATGCGTATCCGTAAAGGCGATCAGCCGCACGGTCGGCACAAAGCTTGCGGGCGTTTCGGGAAGCGCGTTTTTGACCGATCCTCTCGTACGCTGCACGCCGCCCCAGGCCAATGTGATCAGACATAACACGGCAAGAAAGCCGAATATGCAGGCAAAAAAACAGCCGATGATCTTACCGATTTTTACCAAAACCTTTTTCATACCCATTTCCCCCTTCTCAAACCGGTTCTTTTCTTTATTCTATCATTATGCCGGGAAAAAGTCCAGTAAAAAAAACAGCGCTCCGCTTTAATTTTTTTCTTAATAAACTGGACAAACGATCATTTGATAGTGTAAAATAGGCAAAGAAGCATTTTTTCAGATATTTGCAACAAGAAAGCGGGGGCTTTCCATGCGCGTGATTTTCAATTTTGCTCTATGGTTCCTCCTTGGGCAAGCGGTGCTGACGGCAGCGCAGTTACCGCTGCGGAAAAAGAAAATGAAGCCCGCGCTTCGCATCGGGGTGATCGCCGGCAAAGCCGTGCTTGCAGTCGTTCTTGCAGCGCTTGTTTTGGCGGGACCGGTTCAGCTCCGCTTTATACAGCCCTTTATGACGGCGCTTTACGCGGCGCTCCTTTCGGATGCTTTGGCCGACGCCGTATACTCCGCCGTTGCGGCCCTCCGGAAAAAAGAACGCCGGTTTTGCGCTGCCAAAACGCTCAGTCTCGTGTTCGGCATCCTGTTCTTCGTATACGGAACAGTCAATATGGAAACCGTCACGCCGGAATACCGGACGTATACGTCCGACAAGCTCCAAACCGCGCACACGGTCGTTTTGATCGCCGATCTGCACGTAGGCAGCGCCCAGCCCTTCAGCGTAACGGAAAAAACCGTTGAGGCGGTAAAAGCGCTGCAGCCCGACGCAACGATCCTGTGCGGCGACATCGTTGACGATTATACGACCGAAGAAGAGATGGAAGCCGTTTTCCGTCTGTTTTCGGATTTTGAAACGCCGGTCTATTATGTATACGGCAACCACGACCGCCAGGGCCATGCGGAATACGCGGGCGGGCTGAAATTCACGCAGGCTGCGCTGCAGGCGGCCATGGCGGAAAACGGCGTAACCGTTTTACAGGATACGTTTGAAGAAATCGCGCCCGATCTGCTGATCCTGGGAAGAGAGGATCTCTCCGAGGGCGAAAACCGGGCGGACGTCGGCACGCTGCATAACCCCGCGCCGGAAAAATATCTGATCGTTGCGGATCATCAGCCGACGGCTTTTAAGGACAACATGGCTGTCGGTACGGATCTGCAGCTTTCCGGCCACACGCATGCCGGACAGCTCTTCCCGCTTCGAGCGCTTTACTCCCTGATCGGCTACTGCAGCGGAGACTATACCGAGAAAAACGCCGTCATGCACGTCAGCGCCGGCGCCTGCGGCTGGCGGATGCCGTTCCGGACCGACGCGCACTGCAATTACGACGTGATCACGCTGCTGCCCGCGCAGCAATAAACAGAGGGAACCGGATGGATACAGATCAAAACAACATAGACACCGTGATTTTCGATATCGGACGCGTGCTGGTGGATTTTTACCCGGAGGACCATCTGCGCAGCCTCGGCATGGATGAGGAAGCCGTAAAAAAACTGATGCGTATCGTCTTCGGCGAAGACTGGTCGGCCTATGACCGGGGCGACTACCCCACTATGGCCGCTTTAAAGGCTGCGGTGATCAAAAAACACCCCGCGGATGAGGCGCTTGTACGCCGGGTGCTGCGGCCGGAGCTTGTGCGGATCCACGTTCTGCGGCCGGACGTCGGCGCGTATCTTGCAGAGCTGAAGGCCCGGGGCTGCCGCGTTTATCTGTTGTCGAACATCGCAAACGAATCCTTTGCATACGTGCGGCAGTTCCCGTTTTTCAGCCTCGTCGACGGCGGCGTTTTCTCCTTCCGGGAACGCGTTTGCAAACCGGACGCGCGCATTTACCGTATCCTGCTGGACAGGTTCGGCCTTTCCCCCGCCCGGTGCGTCATGCTGGACGACAATCCCGCAAACATTGCAACGGCACAAAAGCTCGGCGTCCGCGGCGTGCTTTTCACAACGCTTTCCGAAGCGCGCGCACAGACCGAAGCGCTTTTGCAAGCCTGAAGCAACGATTGAATTCGTCAAAAATATCCATTTTCATAAAGGAGGTATTCTTTTGTTCCAAATCACTACGCAACAGGAAGACAACACTTTGAAAATCGCGCTTTCCGGAAGGATCGACTCCGCAAACGCGGCTGACGCCGAAAAAGCGATCACCGCCGAGACCGAGGGGTTCGACGGCGAACTGATCCTTGACGCAGCCGGACTGGAATATATCTCCAGCGCCGGCCTGCGCGTGATCCTGCGCTTAAAAAAAGCAAACAAGTCCACCCGGATCATCAACGCTTCGACGGACGTCTACGAGATTTTCGACATGACCGGCTTTACGGAAATGATGGAGATTTCCAAAGCCTACCGGGAAATCAGCATCGACGGCTGCGAGGTGATCGGAGAGGGCGCAAACGGCGTCGTCTACCGCATCGACCCGGATACCATCGTAAAGGTATATAAAAACCGCGACGCGCTCTCGGAGATCCAAAACGAGCGCGAGCTTGCGCGTAAAGCGTTCGTGATGGGCATTCCCACCGCCATCCCCTACGACGTAGTACGGGTCGGGGAGCTTTACGGTTCCGTTTTCGAGCTGCTCAACGCAAAATCCTTTGCAAAACTGATGATCGCAGATCCCTCCCTGACGGAAACGCTGGCAAAAGAAAGCGCGGAGATCCTGAAAACCATCCATGCGACCGTCCTGCAGCCGGGCGAGCTGCCGGACAAAAAAGCGGAGGCGTTGGTTTGGGCGGAGTTCTGCAGGGATCATCTGCCCGACGAGGTCGGCGAAAAGCTGGTGCGCCTGATGCAGGAGATCCCCGACACGCGCAACATGCTCCACGGCGATTTTCATATCAAAAACATTATGCGGCAGAACAATGAAAACCTGCTGATCGACATGGATACCCTCTCAATGGGCCATCCGGTGTTTGAATTTGCGGCGATCTATCTTGCGTACGCCGGTTTTTCCTGTATCGACCACAATAACGTAAAGGAATTCCTCGGCATTCCCTACGAGCAGGCGCAGCGCTTTTTGAAAGCGACGCTGCAAGCCTATTTCGGGACCGAAGACGAAGCAAGGCTGCAGGAGCTTGAAAACAAGGCGGCGATCATCGGCTACGCCCGCATTCTGCGCCGTACCTTCCGCAAGGCAAAAGAAAACGAAGAGTACAAGGCAAAAATGATCGAATACTGCAAGAAAACGCTTTGCAGCCTTGTGCCGCAGACGGAAAGCCTGTATTTTTAAGGAGTTTCCGATGAAACGGTTAAAAATACGGAATAATCTTGCATTGAATATCGTCAGTGCGATCATTCTTCTGCTCGTGTTTTTCGGCGTGATTGTCAGCGTGATCGGCTATATCAGCTTTACCGATTCCCTGGAACGGGAATATACGGATATGGCTTACCGTTCGGCAAATACGGCCGCAACGCTTGTAAACGGCGATCGGATCGATTACTATCTGTCCGCAGGCGAAGAGGACCCGGATTACAAACTCTCCCAGGATCGCATGGATATCCTGTGCGACAAAATGGACCTCACCCTGATTTACGTGATCAAGGTCGATACGTCCGATTACAACAGCTTTGTTTCCGTATTCAATTCCGTCAACAAAAACAACACCCGTTACACACGGTGGGAGGTCGGCCATTTCCGGGAGACGACAAACGAGAGCTACAGGCAGATCTATAAAGACCTTTACGAAAACGGCAAGGCCTACGGCACGATCTTTCGCGTAAAGGATCTGAACGGCGCCGAACCGCATCTGACGCTTTTGATCCCGGTAAAAAACAGCGCGGGACAAACAACCGCGGTCCTTTGCGTCCAGCGTCCGATGAACGAGCTGGTCAACGGCCGCAGACCGTACCTTATCAATATCGTCATCACAACGGTCCTGCTCAGCTTATTTGTCACGGTCTCCGCCGCGGTATACATCCGCCGCCAGTTCGTTTCGCCGCTGAGAAAAGTAATTAATGAAGCGGACCGTTTCGCAAGGGAAACAACGGCGCCGCTGCAGCCGCTGTCGAATAAGATCAGCCGGATCTCCGAATTGCAGAAGCTGGTCTCCTCCGTAAACACAATGGAGACCGATATGCTGCAGTATATCGACAACCTCAAGAACGTGACTGCGGAAAAGCAGCGCATCGGTACGGAGCTGCATATTGCCAGCCGGATCCAGGAGGCGTCCATTCCCACCATTTTTCCGGCTTACCCGAACAGGAAGGAGTTTAATCTTTACGCATCCATGACGCCCGCCAAAGAAGTCGGCGGCGACTTTTACGATTTCTTCCTGATCGACGACGACCACCTTGCGCTCGTCATGGCGGACGTTTCCGGCAAGGGCGTTCCCGCGGCGCTGTTCATGATGGTCACAAAAATCCTCATCAACGAGCGGACGCTTACAGGCGGCACCCCCGGCGAGATCCTTTCCATCGTCAACAACCGTATCTGCGCGCATAACGACGCGGATATGTTCGTAACGGTCTGGCTGGGGATACTCGAGATCTCCACAGGCATCATCACTGCGGCAAACGCCGGACACGACGATCCCGCCGTTTACAGAGCCGACGGCGAATATTCCATCGTCAAAAACCGGCACGGACCCGTGATCGGCGCCATGGGCGGGATCGCATACCGGGATTTTACCATAGAGCTTCATCCGGGAGATAAGATATTCCTTTATACGGACGGCGTCCCGGAAGCGACAAATACAGAAAACAAAATGTTCACGATTGAACGGATGCTGGAGGCCCTGAATGAAACAAAACAGATTTCCCCGCAGGAAACAATGCAAAATATATGGAATCACGTTAACGCTTTTGTCGGCAGCGCGCCGCAGTTCGACGACTTGACGATGCTGTGTCTGCAGTTTAACGGAAACGGTACGGAAAAAACACTGACCGTTCCGGCCGCAGCGGAAAAGCTCGGCGACGTCACAGCCTTTATCGACGCGTTTCTGGAAGAGCACGGCTGCCCCATGAAAACGCAGATGCAGATCGATCTGTCGGCGGAGGAGATCTTTGTCAACATCGCCAACTACGCGTATCCGGATCAGCCCGGCGAGGCCGAGGTCATGATCTCCGAGGAAAACGGCGTCATAACGCTGAAGTTTGCAGATTGCGGCATTCCCTACGATCCGCTTCAAAAAGAAATGCCGGACACGACGCTTTCCGCCGAGGAACGGCAGATCGGCGGGCTGGGGATCTTCCTCGTCAAAAAAAATATGGACGCCGTGGATTACAGATACGAAAACGGCAAAAACATTCTGACCATGAAAAAAGCGCTTTCATAAAATGACTGATCTTTTTTTTGACATTCGGAGCATAAAAATGGAAAAAACCGCTGAACAGCGCGCATTTACGCTGCTGAAACAATTATCGACGGACGAAAAGATCTATCAGGTCACGTCCGACATGCTTTTCGATCCGACCGGGGATTACGACGAACGCCGCAATCCCCTTTTCGGTTCCTACCGGAACCCGGGTCATTTTATGCACTGTCAGAGAACGGCGCCGGCCACACCGGGAGAGGTGACCGCACAGATCAATGAAGATGTGCGCCGCAGCATTTCCGCGCAGCCGCACAAGATCCCGCCCATTGAAAACGGGGAGGCGCTGCACGGCGCGCAGTGGGGCATGGCGACGAATTTTCCGCAGCCCATCGGCCTTGCCTCCTCCTTTGACCCCGCGCTGATGGAAAAGGTCGCAAACGTGATCGGCAAAGAGTGCGCCGTTGTGGGCGTGCGGCAGGTTTTTTCGCCGGTGGTCAATCTCACGCGAGACTGCCGCTGGGGCAGAACGGTGGAGACCTACGGCGAGGACGTGCGCCTTGTTTCCGATATGGGCGCCGCCATGTGCCGCGGCCTGCAGAAAAACGGCGTGATCGCCACGCCGAAGCATTTTGCGGACAATTATGCCGCCGGCGGACGGGATTCCAATTACTCCGAAACAAGCGAACGCACCATGCGGGAGGTTTTTCTGCCGCCCTTCAAAGCCTGCTTTGACGCCGGCGCACAATCCGTGATGGCGGCATATAACGCGTGGGAGGGCGTTCCCTGCTCCTCAAACCGCCGCCTGCTGACGCAGATCCTGCGGGAGGAATGGGGGTTTGACGGCTTTGCAGTCTCCGACTATTCCGGCGTGGACGGGATCGCCGAAACGCACCGCTGCGCTTCTTCCGCCGCCGAAGCAGCCGCCATGGCGCTGAAAGCGGGTCTGGACGTGATTTTGCCCTTCGACCGTTTTCAGACCGTAAAAGAAGCGCTCGAAAAAGGATATCTGACCGAAGAAGAGCTGGATAAAAACGTGCTGCGGGTTCTAACGGCGAAATTCCGGCTCGGGCTGTTTGACGATCCCTACCGGGACCCCGCGGCCGCCGACCGGCTCGTCCGCTGTGACGAACACCGCGCGCTGGCGCTGACGGCTGCGCGCGAGACGATCGTGCTGCTGAAAAACGAAAACATCCTGCCGCTTGCCAAGGCAAAGCTCAGACGCATCGGCGTGTTCGGCCAAAGCGCAAACCTGATCCCCATCGGCTCCAACTACGCGGGCCCCTACGGCACGCCGTGGCAGGGGGACGACGCGCCGACGCCCTTGGAAGCCTTAAAAGCATACGTCGGAGACGCCGCCGAGGTCGTTTACGGCGAGAGCGCCGAGATTGAAACGCTGGCGCAGACCTGCGACGTCAATTTGTATTTTACCGCGATCATAGAGGGCGAAGGCGCAGACCGCAGCAATCTGAAGCTGCCCGCGGTCACGGCCCACAAAAACCGCGCCGGCGACGGCGGCCTGATCGTGGACGAAGCCGCCCAGGAGATCCGGGAGGATCAGGAACAGTCGATTTTACGGCTGTGCAGAGCAAACCGCAATACGGTCGTCGTCCTGCAGAACGGCGCGCCGATCGACATGCGCGCATGGATCCGGCATGCGCCTGCCGTCATTGAAGCGTGGTATCCCGGCGAGCAGGGCGCAAAAGCGCTGGCCGAGATCCTCTTCGGCGAGACAAACCCCTCCGCAAAGCTGCCGATCTGCATTCCGAAATCCGTTGGGCAGCTGCCGCTGTTTTACGCAAACAAGCCCTCCGGCAGAGGCTATGCCTACTGCGACGACGACGGCAAGCCCCTGTATCCCTTCGGGTTCGGCTTAAGCTATACAAGCTTTTCATTTTCAGACGTTTCACTGAAAAAAACGGCAAACGGGCTCAAGATCTCCTGCAGCGCGTCCAACACGGGCGCATACGACGGCGCGCAGGTGCTTCAGCTCTACCGCAGCTCCTACGGCTGTCAGGTCGTACGGCCGGTCAGGGAGCTGGCGGCCTATGCCCGCGTTTTTCTGAAAAAGGGCGAAACAAAGCGCGTAACGCTGTCTCTTGCTACACAGGCGTTTTTCTACTACAACGCGGAGATGGCATACGGCCTGCACGACGGCGTCCATTCCCTGCTGCTCGGCACGTCGTCCGAGGACTGCTTTGCTTCGTTTGAGGTAATTGCCCGGGACGGTAAACTCTATATAAAGGAATAATCAAAAAAAATATCGGCGCGCGATCCCTGTTCGGTTGATCGCGCGCCGTTTTTCCGTTATGCTTTAATCTGCGCTTCCTGCGGGAACGAGCTTCCAGTGGATCTGTTTGATCACGGCGGGGCCGCCGGAAACATCCTTTGCGTAAAACACGGTCAGAAGCGTGCCGTCCTTCGCTTCAACTGTGGCGGGATAGCCGAGGTCGTCGGAAGCAAGCGTTTCCCATAAAACGAGATCCGTTTTCCACGTCCGTCCGAGGTCCGCACTGAGCATCGCGCGCACGCCGTAGGGACGGGCGCGGTAGCCGTAAACGCTTATCAGCGTACCGGAGGAATGGAGCAGCAGATGCGGCGGCGCGCCGCCGAAATCGGAAAGCAGCTGTTCGGGAACGCTCCACGTAGCGCCGCCGTCGGAGGAACGCGTCTGAAACATGGTAAAGCGCACATCGTCCCGAAAGTGGCATAAAAGCGTCCCGTCCGGCAGCAGAACCGTGTGCGGCTCGCAGGCGTCAACGCGCCTGCCGTTTTTTTTGACCTGCGGGACCGCGCCGACGTAAACCATATTCCCGTCCGGGCGGATCCTCCACGCCTCGATCCCGCTTTTTTCGTCAAACGTATCGTCCGCGGAGAAGGTCCTGCCCACCCACAAAAGCGTGCCGTCCGGCAGCGCGGTCGGCCCGTGGGGCGAGGAAACGGGACTGATACGGAGATCGCCGAAGCTTTTGCCGCCGTCAAAGCTCAGCCGGAAGGTGGAGCCGAGATATTTTTGCTCGTCTTCATCCGTGATCTCATCCACCCGCGCCATGAATGCGGCGTTGTCGGGGTTCCATCTGCGCTGCAGGACGCGGGAATTGTTAAAGGACGTCACGATCACGCCGTTTTCCCCAAACGGCACGACGCCCGCGTCCCGGTCGTCCAGCGGCGTATCGATCACGGCGATGGGCTCTGACCACGTCTTTCCCTCGTCGGCGCTTATCATCATCACCGCTTTCCCGAAAGGGCACACGTGCGCCCGGCGAAAGCCGGAGCAGGTCACGGCAAGCCGGCCGTTCTGCAGACGCGCGATACTCGGCCAGCCGAAATAGTTATTGATGCTTCCGGGGTTTTCAAGGACGGTCCGCGCAGCGGACAGGATTTCAGGTCTGAGAAACGAGATGTTTTTATTCCGATCGTTTTCCATTACCGTACCCTCCCTTTTTATTTGACGCTTTCAAAGAAAAAGCATATGCTGTCGCCGCCGGGGACGCAGCCGTACCGGAAGCCATGCAGACGGAATATTTCCGCGCACAGCGGCAGGCCCATGCCCGCCGATCCGTCGCCGCGCGCAGCGTCGCGTCTTGAAAGCAGCCGCCACAAAGCGTCTGCCTCTTTTTTTGTCATCGGTTCGCAAGCGTTGACCGTTTCAAACCGGAAGCCTTTCCTCTCTTTTGCAAGGACAACACGGACTTCCTTTTCGCCCGCTGCGTATTTGATCGCATTGGAAAGGTAATTATCCACAGCCAGACGCAAAAGCGCTTCGTCGCCGCGCACCGTCGCCGTTTCCGGCAGCGAAACGGAGAGTTTTACGCCGTTTGACTCGGCAAAGGCGCGGTAGTTCTCCGCCTCTTCCCGGACAAGCGCGGCAAGCTCCACCGGCTGCTTTTCGATTTTTTTGCGCTGTGAAAGGCGGTTATACTGTAAAAGCGTATTTACGATCCCGCTCATGCGCAGCGATTCCTCCCGGATGGAGTCGACGTATTCTCTGTCCCGTTCCGGCGCGATCGCCTCCAGCACACATTCGCTTTGGTTCTGGATCACCGCGAGCGGCGTTTTGAGTTCATGGGCGGCTGCGGCGGTCAGCGCCCGCCGAGCGGTATCCAGCCGCTCGTTCTTTTTCAGCAGCCGCCAAACGGCAAGCAGCATCATTGCGCCCATCAGTCCGTAGATCACGCCGAGCGACGCAGCCGTTTGCCGCACAAAAGCGTTTGAAACGGTTTGATACGTTATATTGCAGAGCGAGGCGGTAAAATACAGATATTTTTCACCGTCCGCTTCAAAAGCGGCCGCATCCCATTCCGGCGTATCTCCGAAAAATACACGGCACAGCTTGGTAAAAATACGGGGCAGACGGGCTTCGGGCAGACGTTCCTCTTCAAATATGAGATCGGAGGGAAGCATTTTTTTCCCGTATTCCCGCACATTGAAGAAAAGCGTATCCGCATCCTCCTGCGCAATACCCGCTTCAAATTGTGAGACCATGGCCTCCAGCCGCCGGAACCGCGCTTCGTCCTTTCGGCTCAGCCCGAGGTCATAAAAATCGAAGAGGATATATGCGTCCGCACGCGTCAGCGTACGGTCCGGCTCCGCTTGGGCAAGCGTGAGCGTGTGCCGTACGGAATTTGCCTTATGGATGCTGAACATCGAAAGCGACGTGGGCACCCATTCACCGTTCACCGTCGCGAAGGAAACGGAGTCAAACGCCACGGCGCGGGAGGGACATCGCCGCAGAAACGCGCCGAGCGCCGCTTTCTTTTCCGCGGTAAGGAGATCGTCGATCCGGCCCTGCCAGAGAATATGCTCCTGCCTTCCGTCCAATACCGTCAGCGTGTATCCCCGTTCGATCACCCGCGCGCCGTTTAATTTCCACAGGGCCGCCGTATAGGGGATCTCGGTCTCAACGCCGTTCGGGCCGTGCGGGTACAGATCTCCGAACCGGCGCAGCAGAGCCTCTTTTCCCTCTTCCGCAGACCTCGACATCCATTTGACGGAAGCATACTGTGTTCTGGCGCTGATTAAAGTGAGGATATTTTCCAATTGGAACGCAACGGAGAGAAAACAGGAAAGCAGATAAAACAGCACCACGGCAAGCGCCGTAACGGAGAGCATTCTTTTTTTCATACGGCGTCCTCCCGCAGGCTGTATCCCGTGCCGATCACGGTTCTGACATAGCCCCTGTATTTTCCGAGCGCACATCGGAGTTGTTTGATATGCGTATCCACCACGCGCGCGTCGCCCTCGAAATCGTAGCCCCAAAGGCGCGCAAGGATCTGTTCCCGGGAGAGCACCTTTCCTTTATGCTGCATCAAAAGCACCAGCAGATCGAAATTTCTGCCCGCAACGGGCAGCAGTACGCCCTCGCCGTAAACGCTCCGCTCGTCCAGCGCCGCCGATAATGCTCCGCAGGTAAGCCGGTGCGCTCCGTCCGCACCCTTGCTGCGGGACAATAGGACCTCGCATTTTTTCAGCAGCACCGGCAGAGAAACGGGCTTTACGATATAATCGTCGCCGCCGCGGTCATACCCGGCTAGCAGGTCCTCCTCCTCGCCCAGCGCAGAGAGAAAAACGACAGGCGCGTTTGAAAAAGCGCGGATCGCCCTGCAGGCGGCAAGGCCGTCGAGCTTCGGCATCATCACGTCCAGGATCATCAGATCCGGCATTTCTGCGGCGGCAAGCGCAACGGCAGCCTCGCCGTCCTCCGCCCGGGAAACCTGCCAGCCCTTTGCGGAAAAATAATCGCAGAGGGTATCCCGGATCTTCGGCACGTCGTCCGCGATCAGAATTTTGAACATCTTCTCACCTCCGCCGTCAGGATAGCGCGACCATGTGTGTTTTCTGTGTCATAAAAGAAAGAAAGCGGCGCCGCAGCGGATCCGCTTTCAAATGTTTTACATACGTTCAATACCCAAAATAGGTTTCGCAATAATTGTAAACCGCCTTATAGTACCGATCCTCGCTGACGGGGTCCAGCAACAGGCCGTGGCCGGACAGCGGATAAAAGATATACTGATACCCGTTGCCGTTTTCGCCGAAGGTCTCTTTGAACACCCGTACCATCGCCTCGCGGTTCCCCTTGGTCACAAGCAGATCTGCGCCCGCATAGGCAAAAACGGACGGCATGGTGTTTTCATTCACGTAGTAAACGGGAGAGATCTCCTCGGCAATTCGCCGGGCTTCTCCGTTCTGCTTCATTTCATCCGTAATGCTTACGCCTGCAAGCATGGAGACAAGGCCGTAGGACACGTCGCCCCATGCGTCCGTCGTCAGATCGGCGGGACCCACGCGGTTCGCGGTAAAAACAAGCGGGATGGGCGACCGGTCGGGCCTTGCGTAGCTGTACAGCATGGAGAGATGCCCGCCCGCGGAATAGCCGGAGGTGGCAAGCTTCGTGACGTGAAGGCCGTTTTCATCGGAGAAATCCTTTATCGCGCCGATGCACTGCGTTATTTCGTCCAGCATCGTATAAACCGTGACGTCGGTGACTGCGCCGTTCGTGCACAGCGAATAGCTCATGGTGGCGGTGATATAGCCCTGCATGGCGATTTTTTTGCAAAGGGGCGCCATATCCTCTTTTTCGCCGCCCGTCCACGAGCCGCCATGGATGATCAGAACGCAGCCGTTTTCCTCCCGCGCATACGCGTTTCTTGGTACGTAAACGGTCACGAGGTCGCGTTCGGCTTCGCCGTAGCGGATGTTTTCGTATACGTCGTATTTTTCGCCGATCAGACCGAAGAAGGTGCTGATCATCAGGAACATCGAAAGGATCATGGCAAGCATTTTCTGCATAGTCAGACACTCCTTTTTATAATATTGAAATCAAGGTTTTTGATAGACCTTTACGTAATCCACAAGCATCCGGACGGTCTCCCCTTCTTTCAGGGTAACCTTTTCCGGCAGGCAAAGAGAAATGCGCAGGTATTCCGGGACCTGAGAAACGCCCTTTGCAAAGTCGGTCCGCACGGTTTCCACGCCGTTGACGTAAAAGATGTACTCCTCCTGTGTCCATTCCAGCCCGTAGGTGTTATAGGTACGGTAAATATCGTTCCCGCGGAACCTGCCGAGCCGCTTGGAGTCTATGTTTTCCGGATCGTCGTCCCCGCCGTTGCAGTGTACGGCGCTGGTGACCGCGTTGCGAAGCGAAGCGGTTGCTTTTGTATACAGCCCGGCCTCCATGATATCAATCTCCGCGCCGCCGACGCCGCCTTTGGAAATATCGTGCTCATACGAATGGTCGGACTGCAGCCAGAAGGCGCTCCAGAAGCCGCCGCCCTCACTGCAAATACAGCGGATCTCGAAATACCCGTGCGTAAACTTCGGCTGCGCATAGAGATCGGCGGAATACCAGCCCGCCCCGGACGGTCCGTTTTCGCGGTATGCGGCCGTCAGGACCATCGCACCGTCCCGCACGGAAACCATGTCTTCGGCATAACTTCCGCCGTTTTCCGCATAAGCGACCGGACGCCACTTTTCCGTATCCGGGGCGCCGCCGTCAAATTCATCGAAAAAAACCAGTTCGTAGCCGTTCAGATCCAAACGCTGCCCCATGGGTTTCATGGGGATGTTCAGCCAGTTACAGAGCAGGGTAAGCAGGCTGACGAAATATGCCGTTACTTTGCCGAACATCGAAAAACGCATGGCAAAACCCCCTTGCTGTTCTTTTCAGACCGGATAGCCGGACGCGGCGGCGTCAGCCGATAACCAGGGACGGCGATTTAAGAAGGGCAAACAGCCGTTCAAAGAATTCCTTTAACATGGCAAGGATGCGGGCGATCGGCTGCGTCTGCGTCTGCGAAGCATAGCCCTCCCCCGTATACGTCACGTCGTCCGGCGCGCTGTAATCGCCGACGATGCCGGCAAAGAGCGGAGAGACAAGCGCCAGCGTGATGGCATCCGCCGCAGCGTTCGCAAGCGCGGCGGTATTTGTAAACGGGCTGAGCACGCCCCTGTCCTGCAGCAGATCGAGCAGGTCTTTCAGCTGCAGTCTTTTGCCGCTTGCGATCATATCGTTCACGGCATAGAACAAAACGGTCTTTGCCGCGGGCAGCAAAAGAGAGAGCTCGGTGGATTTGCCGTCCGGATCGGACGTGCCGCAGTAGAAATCCCAGACGACGTCGTCCAGAAATTCATGGACGTAAGTATAGCCGCTCTCCGGTATGGCGATGCCGATCCTTTTGCCGAGCTCCCCGATCGTATCGGCCTCGGGCGTATCGTTGGCATAGAGCGGCAGATTGACGTACCGCCCGATATTCTCCATAAAATCGGAAAGCGTTCCGTAAAGCCGCGAGTCGGGATCCAGCTTGAGCAGGCCGTTTACGACGCCTGCGTCACCGAGATTGCGGTTGATCCAGTAATGGTAGCTGGCGGCAAAATAGCCGCGCGCAAACGCGGGATAATCGTCTTCGATCAGCGAGAGCTGTTCCTCGGTATACCCTGCGGCAAGATCCTGCGTATCGACGGCGCGCACGTAATCCGTTGCGACCGCAAAGCTGTCCGGCGTCACACTGACCGTCCGGAAGGAATTCGGCGCCGTGATCAGCGCTTCGGTCATCACGTTCGTGATCAAACCGCCTGACGTGGTTTTCTGCGCGATGTCGTTAATGTGCATATGACCGTTAAAAACGTATTTGATCCCGTAGGAAGCAAGCTGCGACGCAAAAATGCCGATCGTACTGCCTGTGACCTTGGTCGTCGGCTCCAGCCCGAAGTGCTTTAAGAGCGGATGGTGCATCATGGCGATCAGGTGCTTGCCGTCTTCCTTCGCTTTTTTTGCCTGTTCTTTTATAAACTTCTGCACGCCTTTTGTGATCAGGCCGGTACCGGTCCCGTGCTTGCAGCTGTCGATCGCCAGAAGCCGGTAATCCCCGTACAGGTCCGCCGTATAGCTTCCGCTTTCGGCGTCCACTGCGATCGCCTCGTCGTAGCCGAACTGCCGGTAGATCTCCTTAAAGTCGGCGATATCCATCTCCTTTTCGGTGGAGACGGCGGCAACGTCATGGTTGCCGTTGATCACAAAGATCGGCTTGCCGCCCTTTTCTTCATATTCTGCAAGGATCCCCGCAACGATACGGTGGTTCTGCTTCTCCGCGCCGGTCGAAAAATCCCCGCACAGCAGCAAAAAAGCGGAGTCCGAAGCGACAAAGGTCTCTAAAAAGGACCGCAGGATCGCCTCGGATTCATAGTACATCAGCCCCTGGTTGGTTGCGTGATGATAAAGCGTTTCGTCCGGCATATTCTGAATTGCCGAAACGTCGCCGAAGCTTGACACCGGCCTGACGTGCGTGTCCGTTGCCACCGTAAAACAAAAATCGCCGCCGGAGGGGGCGGCGAAACAGGGCAAGACCGCAGCACACAGAAGAACTGCGGCAACCAGACAGGCTGTAAAAGCGTTTGTCCGTGTTTTCAGACTTGACGTTTTGTTCTTTTGCATCTCGATAAAGTCCTTTCTGTTTGTTAAAAATCTATTTCCTTACAGATTTCAGGCACGATGACCTGCATATCGGGATGATTTTTATTGATTTTCCGGCAAAGTCGCTTTACGCTTACGTTTCTGGTAACGGGCGGAAAAGCGTTGTCAAAATGGTCGATCAGCACGGCCTTCGGCCTGTACTTGGCAAGGAAGCCCTCCGTCTTTTCGGGCACGAAAACGCTGCCGCCGTTGGCAAGCACAAGTAAGTCGATATCGTGCGGATAATCGATTTCGGGCGTATCGCGGAAAGAACCCGTCAAAAAAATACGCTTGCCCTCGCTTACGATCTCATAAGCGACGATCTCCCTGTTTTCCGGAAATTTGCGGTTGATATACCCCTGCCAGAACACCTGCGGGCACAAAAAGGTACACTTCGGAAAAACAGTCAAAATATAGATCGGATCGAAGACGATATGCCGGAATTTCCAGACTCTGACGGTAAACGCGCCGACTTTTATTTCGTCCTCCGGTCTGATCTCGCGGATCCTGTCCGCCGGCGCGCCGCGGGAAACAAGCGTATCTTTCGGCGTCCGTGTGCAGTACACGGGCACCTTTTCGTCGATCCGCATGATTTCCGGGATCCAGTATATATGGTCAAAATGGCCGTGCGTCACAAAAATCGCGTCAAAGCCCGCAAAACCCTCGGGCGGCGTGGTCGAGAGCCGTCTGTTCATACGCACAAACGGATCAAAGAGGAGCTTTGTCTCCCCGTCGTCGATACCGATCGTCGCCGTTCCGTACCATGTGATTTTCATTTTTCTCTTTCCCCTGTTGAAAACGCTCAGTCTTCCCTGAGCACCACTTTTTTATAGCTCTTTTTGCCGCGTCTGACAAGGACGCCTTTTTGCAGCGCCTGCGCGGAAAACACGCGCTTGATATCCGTGATTTTTTCGCCGTCCGCGCTCACGCCGCCCTGCTCCACGGCGCGTCTGGCCTCGGAGCGCGAGGGCGTCAAACCGGCTTTGACCAGTATGGACAGAATGTCCATACCGCCGTCGGTCAGGTCCGCCGCCGCAACGGCGGCCTCCGGCGCTGCGTCGCCGCCCGCAGAGAACAAATTCCGCGCGGCAGCCTGCGCTTTCTCGGCCTCTTCTTCCCCGTGGACGAGCTTGGTCAGCTCGTATGCAAGGATCTCCTTTGCGGTATTGAGCTGACTGCCCTCCCAGGTGTCCATTTCGTCGATCTGCTCCAGCGGCAGGAACGTGAGCATCCGGATGCACTTGAGCACGTCCGCGTCCGGCACGTTGCGCCAGTATTGATAGAAATCAAAGGGCGACGTTTTTTCGGGGTCGAGCCAGACGGCGCCGCCGACGGTCTTCCCCATCTTTTTGCCTTCGGAATTGAGCAGCAGCGTGATGGTCATGGCGTTTGCCTCTTTGTCCAGCTTTCGGCGGATCAGCTCTCTGCCGCCGAGCATGTTCGACCACTGGTCGTCCCCGCCGAACTGCAGGTTGCAGCCGTAACGGCGGTAAAGCTCCAGAAAATCGTAGCTCTGCATGATCATATAGTTGAATTCCAGGAAGGAAAGGCCTTTTTCCATCCGCTGCTTATAGCACTCCGCGCGCAGCATATTGTTAACGGAAAAATGTGCGCCGACCTCACGCAGCAATTCCACGTAGTTGAGCTTTAGCAGCCAGTCGGCGTTGTTGACCATCAGCGCTTTTCCCTCGCCGAAGTCGATAAACCTTTCCATCTGCTTTTTGAAGCAGGCGCAGTTATGTTCAATGGTCTCGGGCGTCATCATGGAGCGCATGTCCGTCCTGCCGGAGGGATCGCCCACGTAGCCCGTGCCGCCGCCGATGAGCGCGATGGGGCGGTTGCCCGCCATCTGCAGGCGCTTCATCAGGCACAGCGCCATAAAATGTCCCACGTGCAGCGAATCGGCGGTGGGATCGAAACCGATATAGAATACCGCTTTCCCGTTGTTGACAAGCTCGCGGATCTCTTCTTCATTCGTCGTCTGCGCGATCAGGCCGCGCGCAGTCAGCTCTTCATAAATCTGCATGGATCTTTCCTTTCAGATGCAAAAGATTATTGTCGTATTACGTCAAACACCAGCCCTGCGATGCCGAGGTCCAGCAGCATCGTAAACCCGACGACGCACACCAGGACCAGCACGGCGATCACCATCTTCACGCTGCCGTAGCCGTATTCCTTTTTGTCCGCAAAAACAAGCGAAGCGACCCATATGAACAGCAGCACGGGCAGGATATACAGCATAACGCGCAGCGCATCCTGCAGCGGCGAAACAAATAAAATGGTGTAATTCATGTTTCCCCTTGCAGCCATCGCCGCTTCCGCGTTTTTGAAAAGGACGGCGCGCTGGATCAGCAGCACGTAGTACAGCGCATTCCAGAACGCGGCGTAGATCCCCGTCAGGGAGGAGAAGACCGCAAAAAACCGGCTACGGCCGAAAAGCCGTTCCCTTACGGACTCGTAAGGAAGATAAGGATACGAGCCGGGTACGGGCTTGATGGAGGCGTACGTCTTTTTCTCCTCTTCCTCGTCCGGAAGCTCGTCCTCCGTGATCTCGGTTGGCGTATCGATCAGCGACTGCGTATCCGGCTGTTTATCTTCCTCCGCCTTTTCAGCCTCATCGGCCGACCCGGGCGCGTCTTCGGCAGCCGGAAGCTCATCGCCGTACGGCTCGTCCGGCACGGACGCTGCCGTGTCCGGTTCATATTCCGCCTCTGCGTGGAACTCTTTATCCGGTTCCGGCGCAAAGTCCGTCTCTTCGGGATACGCCGACGATTCCGGTTCAAAATTCACCCCGTCAAAAAAGGCGTCTTTATTTTCCGGCGCAAAGTCCGTATCCTCAAAATCGTCGACCTGCTCATCCGGGATATAGTATTCCTCGCCCTCCTGCAGACCTTCCGCGTAGTAATCCTGCCACACCGCGGCGACGGTCTCGTCAAAGCTGAAATCCGCGCCGCCGGACAATTCGGCGGCTGACTGCGCCGCCTTTTTTTTCTTTTTTCTGCTCATCTGGTTTTCCCCGTTTTTTCAGAAGGCTGCCGCCTTATAATGTAAAAAGCGCCTTGACGCCGTAGGAAACGATCGCCATGATCAGGTCCGCGATGAATACGCCGACCGCGATGATGGGGAATGATTTTTTAAAGTCGATATCCAACATGGCGGCGATCAGGGCGCCTGTCCAGCCGCCGGTGCCGGGCAGCGGGATCGCCACAAAAAAAAGCAGGCCCCACTGCTTATACCGCATGACCTTTTCACGGTTTTGATCTCCCTTGCCCTCCAGTTTTTCGATCAGGCGGGTCAGGATATTGTGACTTTTCAAAAACTCGAATATTTTTCTGATAAACAGAAGAATAAACGGGATCGGCAGCATGTTGCCGATATAACAGATAATAAACGCTTCCAAAAGCTTTACGTTTGCAAGCGCAGCCACGATCATCCCGCCGCGGCATTCCAATATCGGCAGCATCGACACAAGGAAAGCGGCGACGCTTCCGTTCATCCACGCGGGCAGAACAGAATAGATCCAGTTTGCAAGATGTTCCGTCATAAAGCACCTCAGGGTTCAGCCGGGATCAGAGACCGTGCGAAAGCATATATTCGTTGACGGACTCCAGGATTTCCCTGTCGTTATCAAATTTGAGCATGTTCAGCGCCTCGGGGTAGCGCAGCCAGATATAATCCTCGATCTCTTCTTTTTGGATCACCGTCTGCGTATCCGTCGTGGACGCCAGAAACACGTCCACCCGCTTTTCGATTTTTCCGCCGATCTTATAGCGCGACTCGGAACAAAAGCCCTCCAGGATATTGATATGCAGGCCCGTTTCTTCCAAGACCTCTCTGTACGCGGTCTCCTCGCGCGTTTCGCCCTTTTCCATATGGCCCTTCGGGAAGCCCCAGCTCGTGGACCGGCGGTTTTTGATCAGCAGAAAGCGATATTCCTCATTGATCCTGCGAAACACCACGGCGCCGCAGGAGTGTTCGTACAGACAGTCGAGCGTATAGCTGTCTCTTGGCTCCGCAAATTCCAGCACGTCTCGGATCTCGTAATCGATCCTGCGCATATTTTTCGGGGCGACCACCAAAGCAGTCCTGTTTGCCGCCCAGCGGTGAAGAACCGCGATCACTTTTCCTTCAAATACCCGAACCGGATGGTTGACGCCCAGAATATAAGCGCCGAGCACGGTGTTCTTCTTTTCGGACGGGACTTCGGCGATCCCGTAATTCACGATATACCGCACGCCGGTTTTGGCATCGAAAAAATTGCACGGCTTGGTCACCCGGACTTTCACCATTTTCCCTAACATTGTTTTCTCCGCAATTTTTCGTAATTTACCCTATTATATATAATCGTTCGCATGATTTCAAGTTTTTTTTAAAGTTTTGCCCAATCCGGCAAAAAACTATTGACAAAACAGTCGGAAAACGAAATAATTGTTAAAGCGGCCGGTGCCGCTGAAAAAAAAGGGGGTGTACAGACCGTGGCGAAGGACGTTTACTTCAAAAACGTGCCGCCGGACGGCAATCGGCCGTCCGAAGAGCCGGATTTCGAAGATATTTCAACCGCATTTCCGTATCCGTCCGCCCGGCGTGAGAACCGGACGGCAACCAGCGTCAGGCCGCAGCAGACGCACACCGCGCAGGCTTCTCCCGCACGGCAGGCGGCCGCGGACCGCTCGGTTCCGAGAAAGAAAAAGAAGAAAAAGCACGTTTTTGCAAAAGCGCTGCTGTTATTGCTGATCCTGGTTCTGACCGTATGCGTTGCCGGCACGGCGACGCTCGCCTACGTGCTGGGAGACTACAAATCCGTTACGCTGAAAAACAACGCCTACGTGAACAGCGGCGAGCTCATGCACAGCGCAAACGTGTATAATATCCTGCTCATGGGCGTGGACACCGACAGCACCGAAGACTCCACCCGCTCCGACGCGATGATTTTACTCTCGCTGGATGCGCTGCACGGACAGATGAAGCTGACCACCTTTATGCGGGACATGTACGTGACCGTACCGGGGCACGGCGATACAAAGCTGACGCACGCGTGCATGTACGAAGGCCCGCAGCTGACCGTGGACACCATAGAGCTGAACTTCGGCATAGATATCGACGCGTACGTCAAGATCGGCTACGACGTGTTTATCGATATCGTAAACGGCGTGGGCGGCATCACGGTCGCGGAGATCGACGACACCGAGAGTTGGGCGCTGGCGGAGGAGCACGTCTACGTGGATCCCGGCACGAACATCCATCTGAACGGCGAGCAGGCGATCAAATACGTGCGCATCCGCCACGGGCAGTCTGACTTCGCCCGCACGGAGCGCCAGAGAGAAGCCATCACGCTGATTTTGCAGCAGGCGAAAAAAACCTCTCCCGCCAAGCTTTTGAAGCTGGCGCGGCAGATCGCCGGCAAGGCGGAATGCAGCATCCCGAAGGGGGAATTCATCTCCATCGCGCTCAAGGCTTCGCGCTGCCTGCTTCGGGATGTTGCCCAGCAGCAGATCCCCGCGGACGGCACCTGGGACAACGCCACGCGCGACGGACTTGCGGTCCTGCTGGTCAACTTTGACGAAAACCGCAGAATATTGAAAGATTTTATCTATTGACAAAAGGAGACGCCCCATGAAATATGCAAAGCTTGTCCTGTGTTCCGAATACCGCGTGGGACAGATCGACCCGCGCGTTTACGGTTCCTTTATCGAACACCTCGGCAGAGCCGTTTACGGCGGCATCTATGAGCCGGGCCATCCCGCGGCGGACAAAAACGGCTTCCGCACGGACGCAGCGGCGCTGATAAGCGAGCTGAACGTGTCCGTGGTGCGCTATCCGGGCGGCAACTTCGTTTCCGGCTACAATTGGGAGGACGGCGTCGGGCCCGTTTCCCTGCGGCCGCGCAAGCTGGACCTCGCCTGGGGGTCCACGGAGCCCAACACCTTCGGCACGGACGAGTTTATGCGATGGTGCAAAACGGTCGGAACCGAACCGATGATGGCGGTGAACCTCGGCACCCGCGGCCCGGATGAAGCGCGCAATTTAGTGGAATACTGCAACCATCCCGGCGGCACGTTCTACAGCGACATGCGTATCAAAAACGGGGCCGCGGCGCCTCACAACGTAAAACTGTGGTGCCTGGGCAACGAGATGGACGGCCCCTGGCAGATGGGGCATAAGGACGCTTCCGACTACGGCAAAACAGCCAATGAAGCAGCCAAACTGATGAAGTGGACCTCCCCGGAGATCGAGACCGTACTGTGCGGCTCCTCCTCCTACGGGATGAAAACCTTCGGCGATTGGGAAACGACCGCCCTTGATCTGGCCTACGACAACGTGGACTACGTCTCCATGCACCAGTACCACGGCAACTCGGAAGACAATATGGAAAACTTCCTGGCAAAGGGCGTTGAAACGGACGCGTTCATCAAGAGCGTGATCGCGGCGCTGGATTACGTACAGGGCAAGCGCCACGCAAAAAAACGCATCTACGTCTCTTTTGACGAATGGAACGTGTGGTACCATTCCAACGGCGCGCCGTACGAGAAATGGAGCGTTGCGCCGCCCATACTGGAAGACGTTTACAACTTCGCGGACGCGCTGGTGGTCGGTACCATGCTCAATTCCATTCTCCGCCGGGCGGACCGCATCAAGATCGCCTGCCTTGCGCAGCTTGTCAACGTGATTGCGCCCATCATGACCGAAACGGGCGGCCGTTCGTGGAAACAGACCGTTTATTATCCGTTTTATTATGCCTCCCGTTACGGACGCGGGGTATCCCTGCAGACGGTAACGGACGTCTCTTTGCACGACACGTCCCACTATTCCGACGTGCCGGACGTCGACGCGAGCGCCGTTTTATCCGAAGACGGAAAATCATTGACGGTATTTGCCGTCAACCGCGACCTGCATGACGAGATCCCGCTGGAGCTCAGACTCCTTGATTTTGATGGCTTCGCGCCGAAAAAACACGTCAGCCTTGCGGGTTTTGACTTAAAGCAGACAAACACAGCGTTCGGGGAAACGGTACGGCCCGCCGAACGGCCTTTACCCCCCGTTGACGGCAAATGCTGCCGCGTCCCCCTTGCGCCCGCGTCCTGGAACATGCTGATTTTTGAAAAAAAATGATTTTCTGCGTAAAATAAAATTAAAGGAGAATACGCCATGTCCGTACTTTACAACGCATACTGCAGAGTTTACCAGACGATCTATAAATACGCCGTCTACCTTTTGGACTGGACCGAACCGGAGCTGATCAAGGGCGCAGGCTCGGTGAAAAAGCTGCCCTGCGAAGTCAAAAGCAGAGGGATCGACAACGTGCTTGTCGTCACCGACAAGGGACTGACCGGACTCGGTCTCTTAAACGGTCTGTACGGGGAGCTGGATAAAGCAGGCGTGGCTTACACCGTTTACGACGGCGTGCAGCCCAATCCCACCATCGGCAATATCGAGGAGGCCGTCTCGCTTTACAAGGCAAACGGCTGCAAGGGACTGATCGCCTTCGGCGGCGGCTCGCCCATGGACTGCGCCAAGGCCTGCGGCGCAAGGATCGCGCGGCCGGACAAAACGGTTCCCGAGCTGCGCGGCCAGCTGAAGGTCCTCAAAAAGATCCCGCCGCTCTTCGCCGTGCCCACAACGGCCGGCACGGGGTCCGAGACCACAATTGCGGCGGTCGTTTCCAACCCGGAAACGCATGAGAAAAACGCCATCAACGATCCGCGTCTGCGCCCGAAGGTGGCGGTGCTGGATCCGGAGCTGACCGTCGGCCTGCCGCAGAAAATCACGTCCACCACCGGGATGGACGCCCTGACCCATGCGGTGGAGGCGTATATCGGACGTTCCAACACGAAAGATACGCGCAAGGCCGCCGAAAAGGCGACGAAGCTGATCTTCGACAATATCCTGACGGCCTACGAGGACGGCAAAAACCTGACGGCGCGCGAGAATATGCTGGAGGCCTCCTACCTTGCAGGCCTTGCGTTTACAAGAGCGTACGTCGGCTACGTGCACGCCGTCGCGCATAACCTCGGCGGCATGTACGGCACGCCCCACGGCCTTGCCAACGCCGTGATTTTGCCCTACGTGCTCGATTATTTCGGCGAGACCGCTTATAAGCCGCTTGCGAAGCTGGCGGACGCCGCGGGCCTTGAAACCGCAGGCATGACCGAAGAAGAAAAAGCAAAGCTGTTCATTGCGAAGATCCGGGAATTCAACAAACGGATGAACATTCCCGAAAAATTCGACATGATCAAAGAAGAGGACGTTCCCACCATTGCCGCACGCGCGCTCAAGGAGGGCAATCCGCTTTACCCCGTTCCCAAGATCATGGATCCGGGCGACTGTATCGATCTGATCCATCGGCTGATGGCTTGAGAAAACCCGAACAAAGGGCTGTCTCGCGGGAGACAGCTTTTTTTCGTCAGCCTGCATGTTCCGAAAAAAATATTGATTTTCACCCGCGTGATATGTTATACTTTATTCTGTATTAATATTTTCCCGAAAAGGATTGACACGTTATGTTGTTTTCACAGGATATCGGAATCGACCTCGGCACGGCGAACACGCTGATCTGCGTGCGCAACAAGGGCATCGTGATCCGCGAGCCGTCCGTGGTGGCGGTTGACGTCCGGACAAGCCAGCCCAAGGTCGTGGCGGTGGGAAACGAAGCAAAACAGATGCTCGGCCGCACGCCGGGCTCCATCACCGCGGAACGGCCGATCAAATACGGCGTCATCGCGGATTTCCAAATGACGGCGGACATGCTGCGGCAGTTTATAAAAAAAGCGATGGCAGGCGCGCCGTTCAGCCGCGCAAGAGTCATGATCTGCATCCCCTCCGGCGTGACCGAGGTGGAGCGCAAGGCGGTGCATGACGCCGCCGTCAGCGCGGGCGCAAGGTACGTCAGCCTGATCGAAGAGCCGATGGCGGCCGCCATCGGCGCGGGACTGCCCGTGGTGCAGGCGCAGGGCAACATGATCGTGGACATCGGCGGCGGCACCACCGAGGTGGCGGTCATTTCGCTGGGCGATATCGTCTGCTCCCGCTCCATCCGCGTTGCGGGCGACACCTTTGACGACGCGATCGTGCAATACGTCAAAAAAAAGTTCAATATTCTGATCGGCGAACGCACGGCGGAGGAAATTAAAATTTCCATCGGCTCCGCCGCACCCTACGAGGGCGAGGGCGCGCTGGACATCCGCGGCCGCAACCTGATCGACGGCCTGCCGAAAAACGCGGAGATCACCTCCGAGGACATCCGGGAGGCGCTTGCAGACCCGCTGCAGCAGATCGTGGACACGGTCTGCTCGACGCTGGAGAAAACGCCGCCGGAGCTTGCCGCCGACATTCTGGATGCGGGGATCACGCTGGCGGGGGGCGGCGCGCTGCTGCGCGGCATCGACCGCAAGCTTGCCGAAGAGACCAACATGCCGGTACATATCGCCGAAAGCCCCCTGGACTGCGTGGTGACCGGCACCGCTATCTGCCTGAACAAGGACATTTTGAATATCCGGAAGGCCAACAGATAAACGGCGCGCCGACAGCGCCGGCGCTCTGTGTTCCACCTGCCGGATCGGGTTGAAACATGCGACAGTTTTTTTCAAGTGTAAAATTCAAGATCATTTTAAGCGTCTTCGCAGCGCTGCTGCTGGGGATCTTTATCGCCGCGGTCTCCGACAGCGGTACGTCTCCCCTTTCCACGGCGTTGGAAACGGTCATGCAGCCTTTGACCGTCGTTTCCCGGATCGTCCAAAACAAGCTCGACGGCTTCCGCGCGGATTTCCGCAGCGCGGGCTACTACCGCGAGGAGGTCCTTTCACTGGAGGACGAGGTCGCCTCGTTAAAAGAGCAGCAGGTGGATTACGAAAAGATCCGCAACAAGCTCTCCTCCTACGAATCGTTCTTAGAGGTCAAAAGCGAAAACCCGGACTACGCTTTCGTGCCCGCGCGCATTATTCTGCGGGACGCCTCCGACGTCTTCCGCTGCTTTACCGTCAACAAGGGCCTGTCTGACGGCGTACAGGTCAACGATCCGGTCATTTACGGCAAGAACCTGGTCGGCGTCGTCAAAGAGGTCAACGAAAAGTCGGCGCTGGTCCATACGCTGTTTACCCCCGGCGTCAGCGTCAGCGTTTATGAGATCCGCACGCGCGAGGACTGCTACACCGAGGCCGAAACGGGCCTCTCGCTCACCGGCATGATCCGTCTTGCGGGCCTTTCCCGCACCACGACCGTTTCGCCGGGCGGCGTCGTGTGCACCTCCGGCATCGGTGGGATCTACCCGCGCGACCTGATCGTCGGCACCGTAACGGACGTCGCGGAAAACGAAACGGACGCCTCTGCTTACGGCCTTATTACGCCGGACGTGGACCCCATGCAGATCACGGACGTATTCATCATCACGGATTTTGACGGAAAGGCGGGCTGACCGGATGAAAAAGGAAGCCCTTCTGCCCGTGATGCGGCGGACGCTTTTGGCGCTCATGGTCGTCTTTACCGCCGTTTTACAGAATACCGTTTTTTCCGCGGGCCGTATTTCCGCTTTTTTGCTGATCCCGGCGGCGGTATCCGTCGCAATATTTGAAAAAGAATTTTCCGGGATGTTCTTCGGCCTGCTCTGCGGCGCGCTGTGGGACCTTGCCTCTCCCGTTACGGACGGCGTATTCGCACTTGTTTTCGCCGTCTGCGCGTGCGCGTGCGGGCTTTTATCCCGCTATATTTTCCGCAACACGCTTGCCTCCGCCTTACTGATGACGGTTGTTTTTTCGGGCGCCGTATTCGCCGTCAACGCGCTGTTTTACTGCTTTGCGCGCGATCCGGGCGGCGTCGGCGTATATTTTCTGCGCCGGTTTTTGCCGTCTGCGGCCGTGACCGTGCTGATCCTGCCGGTCTACTATTACGCCGTACGGAGCCTGGAGAAAAAAATGAACGTCTCGTTCAGCGCGTTTTGAAGTTTTGAGTTTGAAGCTTTTGAGATATGATTACTGTAAAAGAAAGGAGAACCGGGTATGCTTACGACAAAGCCGAACCGCCGCGCGGCAGGGGTCTTTTTGCTGACAGCCGCCGTTTTCGCCGGCTTTTTCGCCCTGCTTCTTTACCGCCAGCTTGCCGCCGTGCACGCCGCTGCGGACCCCGCGGACACGGTTTCCTCCTATGATATCACCGTAAAAGCCAACCGCGGCGAGATATTGGACCGCAACGGCAATACATTTGTTTATAACGAACAGATCAATACCGTTATATTTGACGCGCTGACCTTTCCCGCCGACAACGCAGCCGCAAACGACGTGATTTTGCGTCTTATACATCTGCTGGAAAAACGGGAGGAGGCGTGGATCGACCTGCTGCCCCTGACCGTCGGGCCGGACGGGAGCGTGACTTACGCCGAAAACGCCGAGGCGGAGATAAGGTGGCTGAAATCGGCAAGCTATCTTTATCTCAACGACTATGCAACGGCTGAGAACTGCTACCGGGCGCTGCTTGAAAAATATGAGCTGACGGAGCTTGCGCCCGCCGACGCGCGCAAGGTCGCTTCCGTCCGCTATCACATGGCGCGAGTGGGCTATTCACTGTCCACCCCCTACACCTTCGCGGAGGACGTATCCGTACAGACCATTGCCTGCATCAAGGAAAACAGCGACGTTTTCCCCGGCGTGGACGCCTACGTCACCACAAAGCGCAAATACGTCGGCGACGGCCGCACGGCCGCCCATCTGCTGGGCATCGTCGGCGCGATCAGCGCGGAGGAATATGAAGAAAAAACCGCCGAGACCGAGAAAAAGCTTGCAGAGGCCGGCGACGATGAAGAGAAAAAGCTCTCCGTGACCGGCCGGAAATATCTGATGTCCGATAAGATCGGCAAAAACGGACTGGAGCAGGCCATGGAAAGCTATCTGCGCGGGGAAAACGGCGTTAAGACCGTAAAGATAGACGCCGACGGCAACGTCAGCGAAAGCTTTAAGCTGGCGCCGCAGACCGGCGGCAGCGTCATTACGACGCTGGATATCGATATGCAGCAGGTCGCCGAACGCTCCCTAAAAAAACGGATCATGGAGATCACAGACAGCGAAGCGCTTGCCGGCGGCCTGACGCCTGCCGGCGCCGTGGTGGTGGAGGACGTCAACACCGGCGCCATCCTCGCCTCCGCTTCCTACCCGGATTTTTCGCTCTCAACGTACTATGAGGATTACGAAACGCTTGCCGCCGACGCGGGCAAGCCTCTGTGGAACCGCGCGTTCCAAAGCGGTTACTCCCCCGGCTCCACCATGAAGCCCGCCACCGCCGCGGCCGGATTGGAGGAGGGCGTGATCACGCCGGACTCCGTCTATTACTGCAACGGCGTATTTCAGTATATCGACCAGACCTTCGTCTGCTTCAACCGCACCGCGCACGGCGCCGTCAACGTAAAAACCGCGCTGGCGCACAGCTGCAACCTTTTCTTTTTCAATATAGCCGAACAGCTCGGCATCCAAAAGCTGAACGCCTACGCCTCTCTCTTCGGGCTCGGGCAGAAAACGGGCGTGGAGATCAGCGAGACCGAAGGCATCCTTGCGGGTTACGACTACCGCGTATCGCAGGGGCTCGGCTGGAAGCTGGGCGAAACGCTGCTGGCAGCCATCGGCCAGTCGGACAACTCCTTTTCCGTATTGCAGCTGACCAACTACTGCGCGACCATCGCCAACGGCGGCACGCGCTATACGCCTTATCTTGTCAGCAAGGTTTTGTCCGCGGATTATTCGCAGGTCTATTACGAGCGGAGCCCCGAGGTATCCCTGCAGACCAATATCAGCGCCGAAACGCTGGACGCCATCAAGGAGGGCATGTACCTGGTGGCGAACGTCACCTCCTGTAAACCGTATCTGGGCGGGCTGGAATACAAGGTCGCCTGCAAAACGGGCACCGCAGAAAAAACGCGGATCATCAACGGCGCACGCGTAGAGGGCACCGACGGTTTCCTGATCGCCTTCGGCCCGTACGAAAACCCGCAGATCGCCGTAACGGTCGTTATTGAGAACGCCGGTTCCGGTTCCTCCACGGCGCAGGTGGCCGCCGATATTTTCAACTATTATTACGACACGCTGAATACCGTCAAGGGCATTCAGCCGCTGAATGAACTGCTGTAAAGGGAGAACGTCATGGCAAATACCATTGTGATCGCGTCCGGCAAGGGCGGCGTGGGGAAATCCACATCTGCCTGCGCGCTTGCCGCCGCGCTTGCCGAGCTTAACAAAAAAACGCTGCTGGTAGACTGCGACGCCGGCATGAACGCCGTTCCGATCCTGATGCAGTGCGGGGACGCCGCCGTATGGAACTGGTACGACGTTTATCTGGACCGCTGCGAAGCAGCCGAGGCAGTCGTAAACGTCCGCGAAAACCTCTTTGTGCTCAACGCGCCGCCGCACCGGCTGACCCGGCCGGAGGAGGACGCGATCCTGCGGGCGATCGCCCCCGTTTCGGACGATTTCGATTTTATCCTGCTGGATGCGCCGGCGGGACTCGGCAGCGGACTGCACCGTGCGGCCAAAGCGGCCGACAAAGCGATCGTGGTCGCCACAGGCGACGAAGTCAGCGTACGCGGCGCAGCGGCCGTGGACGAAACGCTGCACGAGACAGGCGTAACGGAGAGCCGCCTGCTGATCAACCGCTACGACTTAAAAGCGGCAAAAAAGGGGAAATACCTCTCGGTGGACGCGCTGATCGACGCTTCTTTCGTCCGCCTGCTCGGCATTGTCCCGGAGGATAAGGACTTAACGTACTACTCCGTCACAAAAAAACTGAAAAAAAACGCGAAGAGCCTTGCAGCCTTCCGGCGCGTCGCCCGCAGACTGACCGGCGAGAACGTGCTGCTGACGACCTCGCTGCTTTAAGGTTTTTATGTGAGATAATAAAAAAGGATTGCCAATTACTTTTATTCATGTTAAAATAAATAAAATGTACGTCTTGCGAGGAGGAAAAAAATTGAAGATCGCATTGATTGCACACGATTCCAAAAAAGAGCTGATGACGCAGTTCTGCATCGCCTATTGCGGGATCCTCAGTCATCACGCCCTGTGCGCCACCGGCACGACAGGCAAGCTCATCGAGGACGCGACCGGCCTTTCGATCACCAAGTTTTTAAGCGGTTCCCAGGGCGGCGCCGAGCAGATCGGGGCGCTTGTTTCCTGCAACGAGATCGACCTGCTGCTCATGTTCCGCGATCCGCTCAAGCCCAAGCCCTATGAGCCGAACGACAACGACCTTCTGCGTTTGTGCGATATGCACAACATCCCGGTCGCAACCAACATTGCCACCGCGGAAAGCCTTGTAAGAGGGCTGGAGCGCGGCGATCTGGACTGGCGCGAGCTGATACGCTGACGGACAATTATCTGAAAGGAACGCCGCGGTTCGTAACGGCCGCGGCCGAAAGCTTTATATGTCGCTGCTCACATCCAAACCCAAGGGCACGGCGGACGTCCTGCCCGGGGAAAGTGAAAAAATCGTTTTTATGGAAAACAAGCTGCGCGAGTGCGCGGCTTTGTACGGCTTTTGCGAACTGCGCACGCCGGTTTTCGAGCACACGGAGCTTTTTCAGCGCGGCGTAGGCGAAACCACGGACGTCGTGCAGAAAGAGATGTACACCTTTGAGGACAACGGCCGCCGCAGCATCACGCTCCGGCCCGAGGGCACCGCGGGGACCGTGCGCGCGTTTCTGGAGCACGGGCTTTTCAACGAGCCGCTGCCGCAGAAATACTTTTATCTGACCTCCTGCTACCGGTACGAAAAGCCGCAGGCCGGCCGTCTGCGCGAGTTCCATCAGTTCGGCGTGGAGGCGCTGGGCGCCGGTTCGCCTGCCGAGGACGCGGAAATCATCTCGCTTGCCAAACACATTTTTGACCTGTTCGGCGTTGAAAAGCTGCGCCTGGAAATCAACTCCATCGGCTGCCCGGTCTGCCGCAAAAGCTTTCAGGCTGCGCTGCGGGACTACTTTACTTCATATAAAGACAAGCTGTGCGAAACCTGCCTGACAAGACTTGAAAAAAATCCCATGCGCATTTTAGACTGCAAGAGTCCCGTCTGCGGCGAGATCGCCAAGGGCGCGCCGCGCGTGCTCGACTACCTGTGCGCGGAATGCGAGGATCACTTTGCGCAGGTCAAAAAATACCTGACCGTCATGGGGATCGATTTTACTGTCAATCCCACCATTGTGCGCGGGCTTGACTACTATACGAAAACGGTATTTGAATTTGTGTCCGACGCCATCGGCGCCCAGGGCACCGTCTGCGGCGGCGGCCGGTACGACGGACTGGTCGGCGAGCTGGGCGGCGTGCCGCTGCCCGCCTGCGGCTTCGGCATGGGCATTGAACGCTTAAAGCTTTTGCTGGAGGCGCAGGAGACGGAATTCCCGCCTCCCGACCGCGTGCAGCTGTACCTTGCGCCCGCAAACGCAGCGTATTCGTTTGAGGCCATGCGGCTGTGCGAGACGCTGCGCAGCGAGGGCGTTTCGGCGCAGACGGACGTTGCCGGCCGCTCGTTAAAGGCGCAGATGAAGTACGCCAACAAGCTTTCTGCACGCTTTACGCTGGTGCTGGGCGAGGACGAGATCAGCACGCATCTGGCAAAAGTCAAAAATATGGACACCGGCGAGGAAAAAGAGGTCTCGCTTGACCGCCTTGCCGGGGATTTCTTAAAAATCCTGCTGTCCGCGCAGCTTGGGGATATCCCGGCCGCGGACGCTGAAGAAATAAAGCTTACGCTTCTGAACGGGGGTAAAAACACATGGAACGTATAACGGGATTAAAACGGACCGGCTACTGCGGCACCTTCCGCGCTTCCGACGTCGGCAGAGAGATCACGGTCTACGGCTGGGTGCAGCGGCAGCGCAACCTGGGCGGCCTGATCTTTATCGACCTGCGCGACCGCACGGGGCTGTTGCAGCTGGCCTTTGACGAAAATACCGACCGCGCCGTATTCGAGAAAGCGGCGTCCGTGCGCAGCGAATACGTGCTGGCTGCCGTCGGCACGGTGCGCGAGCGCTCCGCAAAAACCGACAAGATCGCCACCGGCGACATCGAGGTCTTCGTCACCGAGCTGCGGATCCTTGCCAAGAGCGAGACCACGCCCTTTGAGATCGTGGAAAATTCTCAAACCGCCGAAACCACAAGGCTGAAATACCGCTACCTTGACCTGCGCAGGCCGGACCTGCAGAAAAACATCCTGCTGCGCAGCAAGATCGCCAAGATCACGCGTGATTATTTTTACGACAACGATTTCGTGGAGATCGAAACGCCGATCTTAATGAAGTCCACGCCCGAGGGCGCCAGAGACTTTTTGGTCCCCTCCCGTCTGCACAACGGCAATTTCTACGCGCTGCCGCAGTCCCCGCAGCTTTACAAGCAGCTTTCCATGGTGGCGGGCTTTGACCGTTATATCCAGATCGCCCGCTGCTTCCGCGACGAGGACCTGCGCGCGGACCGGCAGCCCGAGTTTACGCAGATCGACCTTGAAATGTCCTTTGTGGACGTGGAGGACGTGCTGCAGATGATCGAGGGCTACATAAAGACCCTGTTCAAAAAGGCGCTGGACGTCGATATCACGACCCCGCTGCCCCGCCTGACCTTTGCCGAGGCCATGGACCGCTACGGCTCTGACAAGCCCGACACCCGCTTCGGCATGGAGCTTTACGATCTCTCTGAAACGGTAAAGAACAGCGGCTTCGGCGTGTTTGACGGCGCGCTGGCTGCCGGCGGCACCGTGCGCGGCTTTACGGCGAAAAACGCCGTTACGGCGCTCTCCAGAAAAGAGATCGACAAATTAACGGAGCACGCGAAGGGCATCGGCGCCAAGGGCCTTGCGTGGATCCGCTTAACGCCGGACGGCATCGCCTCCTCCTTCGGCAAATTCGTAAGCGAGGAGACCATGGACGCCATCCTCAAAGCAGCCAACGCCGAGACCGGCGACGTGGTGCTGATCGTGGCGGACAGCAAAAAGACGCTTGCGCTGACGGTGCTCGGCACGCTGCGCAACGAGGTCGCAAAAAAACTGGATATCATCAAAGAGGGCTACAATCTTTTGTGGATCGTGGAGTTCCCGTTCTTTGACTGGGACGAGGAAACGCAGACCTGGGTCGCCATGCACCACCCCTTCACCGCGCCCATGGACGAATGCCTGCCGTACCTGGAGACCGACAAAGGCGCCGTGCGCGCAAAGGCGTACGACCTGGTGCTCAACGGCATCGAGCTTTCCTCCGGCTCCATCCGCATCACCGATCCCGCGCTGCAGAGCCGGATCTTTACGCTGCTCGGCCTTTCCGAAGAGGAAGCGCAGCTCAAATTCGGCTATCTGCTGGACGCCTTCCGCTTCGGCCCGCCCCCGCACGGCGGCTGCGCGTTGGGCCTTGACCGCCTTGTGATGCAGATGATCGGCGCGGAAAGCCTGCGCGACGTTGTAGCTTATCCAAAACTGAAAGACGCAACGGAGGCCATGACCGAGTGTCCCTCGCCCGCCGACCGGGCGCAGCTGGATCTGCTGGGCATACAATTAAAGGATTAAGTAAGAAAAGAGAGTTTTCATTCGCAAAACTCTCTTTTTAAGAGGTATAAAATGCTGCAGTTCAAAAACGGCAAATTCAAGATCATGCAAATAGCGGACGTACAGGAGATCCCCGCCGTTTCGCCGGACACGGTCAAGCTCATTTCGCTGGCGCTGGATCGGGAAAAACCGGACCTCGTGATCTTCACCGGCGACCAGCTCTACGGTCTGCTGCCCTTTTTCCGCGTCGGCGACGTAAAACAGAACGTCCTGCGCACGCTGTCGGCGATTTTACGCCCGCTGACCGAACGAAACGTGCCCTTTGCCGTCACTTACGGCAACCACGACAGCCAGTGCGGCCTGCCAAACGCCGAACAGGCAAAGCTTTACGGGACCTTTCCGGGGTATATCGGGCCGGAAAGCCGCGCTGCGGACGATCCCGGCACCTTTCTGCTCACCGTACGATCACAAACGGGCGAAAACAAATTGAATATCCTTGTTTTCGATTCCAACGGCCAGCTCCCCACCGGCGAATACCTGCCCGTGAGCGAAGAGCGGCTTATGTGGTTCCGGGATATAAGCGAAGCGCAAAGAAAAACGGAGGGCGCTTTTTTGCCTACGCTTGCGTTCCAGCATATACCCGTGCCGGAGTATTACCGGCTGCTCACACGCGCAAAACGCGGCGAAAAAGGGGCTGTGGAGGCGTTCCGCACGCATAAAAACGAGTTTTATACCCTGCCGGAAGAACTGCGCGCCGCAGGCGGTTTTATGGGCGAGTCTCCCGCAGCGCCGGACCGCAACAGCGGTGAATTTGAAGCGCTGAAAACCTCCGGCGGCGTAATGGCGCTCTTTGTCGGCCACGACCACAACAATTCCTTTGTCGGCGAGCTTGACGGGATCCTGCTTGCCTACACGCAGGGCGCGGGCTTTCACGCGTACGGCCCGCACCGCAAACGCGGGGTGCGGATCATCGAAGTCCCCGAAGCGGACGCGCGCGCCTTTACAACCCGGACGGTCACGTTTGACGACCTGACGAACGATCCCCTCCACGCGCCGCTGCTGGAATTTATGCTGACGCATATCCCCACCAGCATGGAGCAGGTCAAACGCATCGCCTTTGTCGGCGCCGTGACCGGGGCTGCGGGGCTGACGTGCGCGCTTGCCCGGCGTCTGCGCAAAAAAAAATGAAAAAAAAATTCGGTTTTTTTCAAAAAAAGCTTGCAATTTAAAAAAAATGGACTACAATATACTTAGCACTCAAAAATTGAGAGTGCTAAAATTGTAAAATCAATGATGCAAATCATTTTTAAGGAGGATTTTCGTATGAAACTCAAACCTTTGGGCGACAGAGTCGTCCTGCAATTCACACAGGCGGAAGAGACCACCAAGGGCGGCATTATTCTTGCCTCCTCCGCGCAGGAGAAGCCCCAGATCGCCGAGATCATCGAGGTCGGCCCCGGCGGCGTGATCGACGGCAAGGAAGTCAAAATGGAAGTCAAGGTCGGCGACAAGGTCATTCTGAACAAGTATGCGGGCACGGAAGTCAAGCTCGGCTCCGACGAATACGTGATCGCAAAGCAGAGCGACATCCTCGCGATCGTAGAATAAGAGGCAAAGGAGAATATCATCATGGCAAAACAGTTACTTTACGGCGAAGAAGCAAGAAAAGCCTTGCAGGCGGGTATTGACCAACTGAGCAATACCGTAAAAATCACGCTCGGCCCCAAGGGCAGAAACGTGGTTCTGGACAAAAAATACGGCGCGCCGCTGATCACCAACGACGGCGTGACGATCGCAAAAGAGATCGAGCTGGACGACGCCTTTGAAAACATGGGCGCGCAGCTTGTAAAGGAAGTCGCCACCAAGACCAACGACGTGGCGGGCGACGGCACAACGACGGCTACCCTGCTTGCGCAGGCACTGGTCAACGAGGGCATGAAGAACGTGGCGGCGGGCGCCAATCCCATGGACGTCAAAAAGGGCATCCAGAAGGCCGTTAACGCCGCGGTGGAAGGCTTGAAGGCCAACGCGCAGCCTGTATCCAACAGCGAGGATATCGCGCGGATCGCCACCGTTTCCTCCGGCGACGAGACCGTGGGCAAGCTGATCGCGGAAGCAATGGAAAAGGTCAGCGCCGACGGCGTGATTACGGTTGAAGAAAGCAAAACCGCCGAGACCAGCTGCGACGTGGTGGAAGGCATGCAGTTCGACCGCGGCTATATCTCCCCCTATATGGTCACCGATACCGACAAAATGGAAGCCGTTGTGGACGACGCTTACATTCTGATCACCGACAAAAAGATCTCCAACATCCAGGAGATCCTGCCCCTGCTGGAGCAGATCCTGCAGGCGGGCAAAAAGCTCGTCATCATTGCCGAGGACGTGGAAGGCGAAGCCCTTGCGACGATCCTTGTCAATAAGCTGCGCGGCACCTTCTCCTGCGTCTGCGTCAAAGCCCCCGGCTTCGGCGACAGAAGAAAAGAGATGCTGCAGGATATCGCCATCCTCACCGGCGGCGAGGTCATTACGGCGGATCTCGGCCTGGAACTGAAGGACACGCAGGTCTCCCAGCTCGGCCGCGCAAAGCAGGTCAAGGTCACGAAAGAAAATACCATCATTGTGGACGGCGCAGGCGCGTCCGACGAGATCAAGTCCCGCATCGGCCAGATCCGCAATCAGATCGAGGTTTCCACCTCCGATTTTGACAGAGAAAAGCTGCAAGAGCGTCTTGCAAAGCTTTCCGGCGGCGTTGCGGTCATCCATGTGGGCGCGGCCACCGAAGTGGAAATGAAAGAAAAGAAGCTCCGCATCGAGGACGCGCTGGCTGCCACCAAGGCGGCTGTGGAAGAGGGCTACGTCGCGGGCGGCGGCATCGCGCTGCTCAACGTGATCCCCGGCGTGAAGGCCGTTCTTGACGACGCCGCAAACACGGACGAAGCCACCGGCGTGAAGATCGTGCTCAAAGCGATCGAAGCGCCCATCCGCCAGATCGCCGCGAACGCAGGGCTTGAGGGCAGCGTGATCATCGACGCCATCAACCGCGCCGACAAGAAGGGCTACGGCTACAACTTTGCCACCGACGAGTACGTGGATATGGTCGCGGCAGGTATCCTCGATCCCACAAAGGTCACCCGTTCCGCGCTGCAGAACGCCGCGTCCGTGGCGGCCATGGTGCTCACCACCGAGTCCCTTGTCACCGACAAGCCCGATCCCGCGGCTGACGCCGCCGCAAACGCCGCCGCCATGGCAGGCGCCCAGGGCGGTATGTATTAAGCAAAAAACAACAGCATCCTATAAACCGAAACGCTCCGGCAGAGTATTGCCGGGGCGCTTTGTTTATTTTCTCCAAACATCGAACAACATTTTTATATAAGATTATTTATAAAACAACTTGTTGCCGGAACGCCGATTATGATAAAATATTACTCACCTAAAAACGGAGGTATCGACAAATGAAAGGAAAAACAAAAATCCTGTCAGTATTACTGACGATCTGTATGCTGCTCAGCTTTTTGCCTGCAGTATCCTTTGCCGCGGACACAGATACGTGGGCGGTATACAACGACACGACCAAGACCCTCACCTTCTGTGTGGGCGAAAAGACCGACGCCGGCGTGGTACGCACCGCCGACCCG
>JAFSXY010000090.1 GCA_017443805.1 Clostridia bacterium
AACGGCTTATGGCGACAAAGCTTGCGGTGATATCCGATCTGCATCTTTACTCAAAAAAACTCGGCGTTGCGGGCCGGGCTTACGAGCTGCGCAGCGGCTCGGACCAAAAAGCGCTGGCGGAGAGCGGCGACGTGATCGAAAGCGTGTTCCGGTCGCTGGCGGCGTCGGACGCCGACGCCGTGCTGATCGTGGGAGATATCACCAACGACGGCGAGGCGGCGAGCCATGAGGAATTTCTGGAGAAATGCCTGCGGCTGAAAGAAAAAAAGCCCGTGTACCTGATCACCTCCACGCACGACTGGTGCTCGGACGGCAATCCGCGCCGGTTTGAGGGGACAAACGTTTTTACGGACGTGCCCGCCTGGGGTATGAAGGAGATCAACGCCGCTTACGATCGCTTCGGCAAAGAGAACGAGATCGCGCGTTATCGGACCCGCCTCGGCTTTTATTCCCGCGTTTTCCAGGTAAGCGAAACGCTGCGCCTGATCGCCGTGAACGACGACGCGGACGCCGAGGGCGGCAAGTCCGGCTACAGCGAGGCGCACCTTGCCTGGATGTGCGACCGGATCCGCGAGGCGAAGGCCGCCGGGCAGGATGTGATCGCCATGGAGCACCATCTGCTGCTTTACGGTATCTCCTCCCTGATCAACAAAAGCCAGAGCATCGGCGACAACGAAAAAACGGCCGCCGCGCTGGCGGACGCAGGGCTGCGGCTGATGCTGGTCGGGCACTCCCACATGCAGCGCACGACCGAATACACCTCCCCCGCGGGAAACAAGATCACGCAGATAAACGTCGGCGCCTTATGCGGCTACCCCGCGCCGGTCAATTGGCTGATGGTGGAAAACGGCTGCGCGCAGCTGCAGGTGGAACGCGTGCAGTCCTTCGTTTCGGACGGCGTTTCCTACGGCGCGGACTTTTTTAAGACGCACACCGAAAACGTGCTGCTGAACATCCTGCGCGCCGCCGCGACGGACAAAGAGGACTTGCGCGAGCGTTTGGGCGCGCACGGCATCCGCATCAAGCCGTTGAATAAAATTTACCCGCTGCTGCGTTTCTTTGCCAAAAAGGCGTTGCGCGTGAAAGTCGGCGCCGCGGGCAGGACGGTCAATTTCCTGACCTTCGGCAGGGGCGTGGATAAAAAAGCGGTCAGGGAGCTGAAAAACGACAGGCTGATGGACCATCTGCTCGCCGTGTTCTTAAACGTCTTCGACGGCTCCGAGACCGCGAAAACACAGCCCGAGGCCGCAAAGCGCATCACGCTGGACGTCGCCTCTCTGCCGGATAAGACCGTAAAGCGCCTGCCGATGAAAAAAACAAAGAAAGAAAAGCTGCTGCGTCTGACCGGGCAGATCAAAGAGACTGCCCGCGCGCTCGTGTATCCCGCGGGCCCGGACGGCAGCAGTTGGGATATTAAACTATGAGCTTACGCGAAGACGCTTTTGATATCATGCGCGCAGCGATCGCGGCGGCTTCCCCCGCGGAAAACACCGCCCGTATTTTAGCGGGGCTTTCCCTGCCGGAAAGCGTGACAGTGCTTTCGGTGGGCAAGGCTTCCGTCTCTATGGCCGCTGCCGCGCAAAAGGTGCTGGGCAGCCGGATCAAAACCGGTCTGCTCGTCACAAAGTACGGCCACACGGGGACCTTTTCGTCCCCGTATTTTGAGGTGATCGAGGCTTCCCACCCCGTCAGCGACGAAAACAGCGTCCTTGCGGCCGAACGCGCGCTGGAGATCTGTTCTGCGTGCGGCGAAAAGGATACCGTGCTTTTTCTGCTCTCCGGCGGCGGCAGCGCGCTGCTGGAAAAAAGCGGCGTCCCTGCCTCTGTGCAGCGGGACATAACGCAAAAGCTGCTCTCCCGCGGCGCCGGGATCGAAGAGATCAACGCCGTGCGCAAACGCATGTCGCTTGTAAAGGGCGGCAGGCTCGCCGCGGCCGCGTACCCTGCAAGGGTGGTCACCGTCGCCTTATCGGACGTATTATCCGACGATCCGGGCGTGATCGCGTCCGGTCCCACCGTGGCGGACGATACGCCTGACGAGACGGTAAAAAAAATCTGCCGGACCTATCTTTCCGACGTGCCGGAAAATGCGCTTGCCCCGCTGTTCGAGCGGGAACCGCTTTTGATCAACGACGGCGGCTTTTATTACGCCGGCAATATCCGGATGCTCTGCGACGCAGCCGTACGGCGCGCGGCTTTGCTCGGCTATGAGGCCGTCTGCCTGACCGCGGCGCTCACCGGTGAAGCGCGCGAGCAGCCGGCAAGGCTTTTATCGCAGGCGGGACCCTTTGCCGGGAAACGCGCCTTGATCTGCGGCGGGGAGACCACCGTCACCCTGCGCGGCGCGGGCAAGGGCGGACGCAATCAGGAGATGGCGCTGGCCGCCGCACTCTTGCTGGACGGCAAAGACAATATCTGTTTTGCAAGCGTCGGCTCCGACGGCACGGATGGCCCTACGGACGCCGCGGGCGGCTTTGCGGACGGCGGCACCCGGCGGCGGATGGTGGCAGCGGGGCTTTCGCCCGAAGAGGCGCTTTGCAGCAATAACGCCTATTATGCGCTCAAGGCGGCGGGCGACCTGATCGTCACCGGGCCGACGGGGACGAACGTCAATGATTTAACGCTTATTTTAACGGATATGCCGGCAAGCGGACAATAAAACCCGCCGACGGAGATCTACGGACGGAATATGGATACGAAACTTGTGATTTTTGATTTGGACGGGACCTTGCTTGATACGCTGGACGACCTGTGTGCGGCAGTAAACGCCGCGCTGGAAAGCGAAGGGTTCCCGCCGCGCACGCGCGACGAGGTGCGGCGTTTTGTAGGCAACGGCATCGGCAAGCTGATCGACCGCGCCGTGCCGGAGGACTGCGCGAAACCGGTCCGCGACCGCGTATATACCGCGTTTACGGCGTATTACGAAGAACACTGCATGGATAAAACCGCACCCTATCCCGGCGTATTATCTCTGCTGGAAAAGCTGCGGGCGCAGGGCGTGCACACGGCGGTGGTCTCCAATAAGGCGGACTTTGCGGTAAAAAAGCTGTGCGAAACACTTTTCGGCGGCTTGACGGAATTTGCCGTGGGCGAACGCGCCGACCTGCGCAGAAAACCGGCGCCCGACATGGTGTTTGCGGCGCTGGAGCGCTTCGGCGTTTCCCCGGCGGACGCGGTGTTCGTGGGGGACTCCGAGGTGGACGTTTTGACGGCGAAAAACGCCGGCGTGCGCGGGATCTCCGTTTTATGGGGCTTCCGGGACCGCGACGTCCTTTCTTCGCACGGCGCGGCCGTCTTTGCCGCGGACGCCGGGACGCTTTATCGGCTTATTGCAGCCGCGAAGCGGACGCAGTGAAAAAAAGAAGAAAGAATAAATTCGGAACGCCGCGCGTTTTTAAATTTAAAATTTGAAATGTGAAAGGTGAAATTTCATCTTTTTTCTTTTTTCTTTCATCTTTGAAAAAAGCGGCCGAATTTCAGCCGCTTTTTTCTCACGTCATGGAATTGATGAGCTGCACAAAGTGCGTGATGGTGTGGATCATCCAGTAAACGATCCCGCGGATGCCGGGGGCGTCTTTGACTTCGTCATACCAATCGCAGCGGCTGCAGCGGAATTCGCCCTCGTGCGGGTCGCGGACGAGAACGTCAGGATCAGACACAGGCTTAATATCAGGGCAAGGATATTTTTTATATGCTTCATTTTTAATGCATCCCGTAAAAAGGATATTCTGTACATTATTATACCGAAAAAACCTGTAAAAAGCAAGCCGCGTTTTGTGAAAAAACCGCCGGGCGCAGTTTGCGTCCGACGGCAGCGTGATATTGATTTGCGGAAAGCTTTTGCTTACGCTTTCTTCGCGGCGATGGCGGCCTGCGCGGCGGCAAGGCGGGCGATCGGCACGCGGAAGGGGGAGCAGGAAACGTAGTCCAGGCCGATGGCGTTGCAGAACTCGATGGAGGAGGGGTCGCCGCCGTGCTCACCGCAGATACCGCAGTGAATGGAGGGACGTACCTTTTTGCCGAGTTCGACAGCCATTTCCATCAGCTTGCCAACGCCCGTCTGATCGAGCTTGGCAAAGGGATCGTTCTCAAAGATCTTGGTGTCGTAGTAAGCGTTCAGGAACTTGCCCGCGTCGTCACGGGAGAAGCCGTAGGTCATCTGGGTCAGATCGTTGGTGCCGAAGCAGAAGAACTCGGCTTCCTTGGCGATCTCGTCCGCGGTCAGCGCGGCGCGCGGGATCTCGATCATGGTGCCCACTTCGTACTTGAGGTTGACGCCCGCGGCGGCGATCTCGGCGTCGGCGGTCTCCACAACGACCTTCTTGACGAACTTAAGCTCCTTGATGTCGCAAACCAGCGGGATCATGATCTCGGGCAGCACGTTCCAGTCTGCATGCGCTTTCTGCACGTTGATGGCGGCGCGGATCACGGCCTTGGTCTGCATCTTGGCGATCTCGGGATAGGTGACGGCCAGACGGCAGCCGCGGTGGCCCATCATGGGGTTGAACTCGTGCAGGGAGTCGATGATCGCTTTGATCTCTTCCACGCTCTTATTCTTCGCGGCGGCGAGCTTTTGGATGTCGGCCTCCTCGGTGGGCACGAACTCATGGAGCGGCGGATCCAGGAAGCGGATGGTCACGGGATGGCCTTCCAGCGCTTCATAGAGCTGCTCGAAGTCGTTCTGCTGATAGGGCAGGATCTTGTTAAGGGCTTCTTCGCGCTCTTCCACGGTGTCGGAGCAGATCATCTCGCGGAACGCTGCGATGCGGTCCTCTTCAAAGAACATATGCTCGGTTCTGCAAAGGCCGATGCCCTCGGCGCCCAGCTCACGCGCTTTCTTCGCGTCGGTAGGCGTGTCGGCGTTCGTGCGCACCTTCAGCGTGCGGTATTTGTCCGCCCAGCCCATGATGCGGCCGAACTCGCCGGCGATCTCGGCGTCCTTGGTCTCGATGATACCGTCGTAGATGTTGCCGGTGGTGCCGTCGATGGAGATATAGTCGCCCTCGTGGAAGGTCTTGCCCGCAAGGGTGAATTTTTTGTTGGCTTCATCCATAATGATGTCGCCGCAGCCGGAAACGCAGCACTCGCCCATGCCGCGGGCAACCACGGCCGCGTGGGAGGTCATGCCGCCGCGCACGGTCAGAATGCCCTGCGCCGCCTTCATGCCGGTGATGTCTTCGGGAGAGGTCTCAAGCCGTACAAGCACGACCTTCTCGCCTTTGTCCGCCCAGATGACGGCGTCCTCTGCGGTAAAGACGACCTTGCCGCAGGCTGCGCCGGGGGAAGCGCCGAGGCCCTTGCCCATGGGCGTGGCGGCCTTGAGGGCCTTGGGATCGAACTGCGGATGCAGCAGCGTGTCGAGGTTTCTGGGGTCGATCATCGCAACGGCCTCTTCCTCGGTGCGCATGCCCTCGTCCACCAGGTCGCAGGCGATCTTCAATGCGGCCTGCGCGGTGCGCTTGCCGTTACGGGTCTGCAGCATGTAAAGCTTGCCGTGCTCCACGGTGAACTCCATGTCCTGCATGTCTCTGTAGTGCTTTTCAAGGATGGCGCAAACCTCGTTGAACTGCTTGAACGCCTCCGGGAACTTATCTGCCATTTCGGAGATGTGCATGGGGGTACGAACGCCTGCCACCACGTCTTCGCCCTGGGCGTTGGTCAAAAACTCGCCGAACAGGCCCTTCGCGCCGGTCGCGGGATCGCGGGTGAACGCAACGCCCGTGCCGCAGTCGTCGCCCATGT
>JAFSXY010000091.1 GCA_017443805.1 Clostridia bacterium
GCAATGGCGAAACGGCGGATGTTTTTAACGGAAATATTGGAGAGCGACTTGTTTTTGGAGCTGGCGCCGCAGGCGCAGCTGCTCTACGTGCACCTGTGCATGCACGCGGACGACGAGGGCTTTTTGGGCGGGTGCAAAAGCGTCGTCCGGCTGGCGGGGGCGGAGGAAGCGGACCTGACTGCGCTGGAGGACGCGGGCTTTTTGCTGCGCTTTTCCTCCGGCGTGCGCGCCGTGCGCCACTGGCGTGCGCACAACCTCATCCGTGCGGACCGCTTTGTTCCCACGCGGTATCAGACGGAGCGCGCGCAGGTCTGTTATGATGAGACCGAGGGCTACTGCTTCCTGCAAAAGGCTCAAGAAGCCCTTGAAACAGCGCCCGCGGAGCCTTGTCCGTCGTCTGCCGGCGTTTTGACAACCATTTGTCAACCATCCGTCGCCACAGGTAAGGATAGGTCAGGTAAGGTTAGTATAGGTCAGGTTAGTGTAGGTAAGGAGAGGTTAAGTAAGGACAGTTTCTCTCCGCATAAAGCGGAGGAGGAAAAAGAAAGAAAAATAAACGGCGCGCCCGCAAAGGCAGACGCGCCCGTTTTTGCCGCCTCCGCCGCAAAGGAGGAGACGGATATTTCTGTTGATGCTTTGTCTTCTTCCCCGCAGGGCGCCGCCCCGCCGGTCGCCGTGCTGCCGCTTTCGGACGCAGAGCCGTGCGTTTTACGGCGGGAAGACCTTGCGCATTACCGAAAGCTCTACCCGGCGGTGGACGTAAAGAGCCAGCTCTTAAAGATGCAGGGCTGGTGCGAGGCAAACCCCGACAAACGGCGGTCCTCGGCCGACGTCCGGCGTTTTATCGCCGCATGGCTTTCCAGAGAGGCGGACAAAGCCGCGCAGCCGGAAACGACAGCCCGCGCGCCGAACGCGCCGTCCTATGATATCGATCTTGCCGAGCAAAAAATACTGACGACCGTGCCCGCGCTGAAGAAGCGGCGCTGAAGCGTGCCGCCCCGTGGCCGCGCATGCGGTATATCATTGCGAATGCAAAGCGGCCGCTTATTCTTCCGCATAGGACGTCACGTCCAGGATACAGGTGGCGCCGGTGCTGACGACCTTGCCGCCGAGCAGCAGATAGGTGCCCGTGGCGGGCGTCTGATCCGCTTGAAAATCCATCGACCATGCCCCGTCGTAATAGGGGTGCTGGATGCTGCTCACGGAGAGCGCCCTGCCGTACAGCAAAAGCGTTTTGCCGTCGAAATAGTCGGGATAATACTCCATGTTGAGGACCTGCACGCGGGCAAGCGTGGCGCTCATGGCCGTGGTGTCGTAATCGTAATCGGGGCCCGCATAGTCCCGGACCACCGTTACGTCGGCGTCCGCAAGCCAATAGCCGTCCAGCGCCGCGTCATCCTTTTGGAACGTGGCGGTCACCACCACGGCGGAGCCTGGCGCGGGCAGCGAAGCGGGGTCCTTCGGTACGAACTCCCACTGATAGTCGCAGCACAGCGTTGTGTCGAGGAAGCCCCAGACATAGTAACGGTCTATCTCGTTGAACTGGTCGCGTACGACCGTAAACGTGCCCTCCTTTTCAACGGTCGTCCCCACGTAGCCGTCGCCGGTTTCTTGGGTATCGTCGTAAAAAATATTCTGATACAGCGTATACTCCATTTGGTTGAAATACTGCAGCATGCCGGTATCGGACACGGCGACCGTTGCGCCGTGGTGATTGCCGGAGGTCGCCGAGGCGGACGGATCGTCCCCGTCTTTTTTGCCGCAGGCGCAAAGCGCAAATATGAGCATTATAACGCAGAAAAGCGCAAGGATTTTTTTCATGTTTTCTTCCTCCGTTACGATATTTTCTTGATTTTTCCCACAAGAGAAAAGATGAAAAAGACAAGCAGGTCCACCACGACGATCGTGGAGCCCACCGGCGTCTGCGCCGGGATGGATAAGAGCAGGCCGAAGGCCGCGCAGAACACGGACACGCACGCGGAGCACACAACCACGTCGCGGAAGCGCTTGAATACCCGCATGGCGGAAATGGCCGGGAAGATGACCAGCGCCGAGACCAGCAGCGAGCCGACCAAATTCATCGCCAGCACGATGATCACGGCCGTAATGACCGCGATGAACAGATTGTAAGCGCCGGCGCGGGTGCCGGTGGCCGTGGCGAAGACCTCGTCGAAGGTCACGGAAAAGATCCGGTTGTACATCAGTATAAACGACGCGATCACAAACACGGACATGCCGATGCAAAGCCACACTTCAAACTTGGAGAGCGTTAAAATGGACGTTGCGCCGAAGAGCGTGGTGCACACGTCGCCGCTGATGTTGCCGGAGGCGGAAAACAGGTTCATCAGCAGATACCCGAGCCCCAGCGCCCCGACCGAGAGCATGGCAAGGCTTGCGTCGCCCGCGAGCCTGGCCTTCCGCCCCGAACGCAGCAGCAGCACGGCCGCGATCACCGTAATCGGCAGCACGACGAGCATCTCGTTCGTAAGCCCCGCCACCGCCGCCACCGCCATGGCGCCAAACGCCACGTGGGACAGGCCGTCTCCGATAAAGGAAAAGCGCTTTAAGACCAGCGTCACGCCCAAAAGCGAGGAGCATAAAGCGATCAGCACGCCGACTATAAGCGCGTTGCGGACGAAGGGATACTGAAACGACCGCTGCAGCGTTTCAAAGCCGCCGTCAAAACGGCCGGCAAACTGCGTTAATTTGGAAAGCAGCTCAGACATCCTCCACACCTCCCGGTACGGACGCGAAAAGCTTTCCCGAATCCGTTTCGATATAGTCTTCCTTGCGGCCGAAAAACAGCGGCGTCCGGCTGACGTGCAGGATGTGGGACGCGTATTTTACCGCCGCGGGGATATCGTGCGAGACCATAATGACGGTCATGCCGCTTTGGTTGAGCTGTTCGATCAGCTCGTACATCTCTCTGGAGACCTTGGGGTCCAGCCCCGCCACAGGCTCGTCGAGCAGCAGCATCCGCTCGGCCGCGCACAGCGCCCGCGCCAGCAGCACGCGCTGCTGCTGGCCGCCGGAGAGCTCCCGGTAGCAGCGGTTGGCAAGCCCGTCGATCCCCAGCCTGCGCATCCGTTCCTCGGCATGCGCCTTTTGCGCCGGTGTGTAAAACGGCCGCGCACGGCCCTCCGTTAAACAGCCCGTCCGTACGATCTCCCGCACGGACGCGGGGAAATCCCGCTGCACCGGCGTCTGCTGCGGCAGGTAGCCGATCTGCGTCTGCTTTAAGCCGTCGCCGAACGTGATTTTTCCGGCCATCGGCGCCTTCAGGCCCAAAAGCGCTTTGATCAGCGTGCTCTTGCCCGCGCCGTTCTCGCCGACGATGCAAAGATACTCTCCGGCGTTGACTTCAAAATTCAGGTTTTCGATCACCGCGCGGCCGTCGTAGCCGAGGGTGACGTCCTTGCAGCTCAGCTGCGGCATGTTTTATCGCCCCTTTCCTGTTGCATGCAGTCGCGGCAGGTGCCGAAGAGCGTGGTCTCCTCCCGGTCGACCGCAAAATCGCTGCCGCCCAGGATCTCCTGCAGGAGCTTCTCGCTCTGGGCGTTGTCCATATGCAGCAGCTTTCCGCACGCGGTACACTTGAGATGCAGGTGGCTGTGACAGGCCTCGCCGTCCGCCAGCTGGTACACAAACGTGCGCGAGGAGCCCTGCTCAAACCGCTTGAGCCTGCCCTCTTCATACAGACGGTTCACAAGCCGGTACACCGTGCTCTTGCCCGGCGCGTCCGCGTAAGCCGCGGCCAGCCCCGCGCTGATGTCCTCCACCCGCAAAGGCCGCTCTCTGTTTTTTGACAAATAATCCAGCAGCTGCTGCTTTTGCTGCGTTTTATATTCCGCCAAACTGTTCGCCTCCGAATTGAGACTCATTCTCAAAAGTATTTTTATTATAC
>JAFSXY010000092.1 GCA_017443805.1 Clostridia bacterium
GTTGACGGAAACGGCTTGATCACAGCCGTCGGTCCCGGCACGACCACGATCACGATCACGCCGGCGGATGGCGGCAGCGATGCATCTGCGACCGTGACTGTCACGGTCACCTGCCCGCACAGCAATCTGAATTCCGCCGTTGTTGAAAACGAAGTTCCCGCAACGGCGACGCAGGGCGGCTCGTATGATCTGGTAGTATACTGTTCAGACTGCGGGAATGAAATCGTCCGCATCAACGTGACAACAGATCCCACCGGTTCTTCCGGCACACACGTTCACACGGCGGGCGACGCGACGGTCGAAAACGAGAACCCCGCTTCCTGCTCTTCCGCCGGTTCCTATGATATCGTGTTCTACTGCACGGGCTGCGGCGATGAAATCGCACGCACCACCGTGAATACCGACCGCACGCAGCACGTCTACGGCGAACAGGTGATCGACCGGAACGCCACCGCGACCGAACCGGGCCTTGCGCACAGGGCGTGCATCTACTGCGGCGATACGATCGAGTTTGAGATCCCCGCGGGCACCGGCGGCGGAAGCGAGCCGGGCGTCGATCCGGAACCGGGCGTCGATCCCGAGCCGCAGCCGTTCTCCTTCCTTGCATGGATCAAAAATCTCTTTGCAAAGCTTGTGGAATTTATCAAAAAATTCTGCTGACCTTTTTCTGAAAAACCTGCGCAAAAACGGGTACGTCGCATCGTTGCGGCGCACCCGTTCTTTTTTAATTATCAATCAAAACGCGGCGCGTTTTCCGAAACGTTTCGGCGAAGCCGGAACATATCATGCGCCGCAGGCGTATATCATATCGCGTAAGCGATATATCATGCCGCGCATGCGGTATATCATTGCGGCCGCGCAGCGGACGCTTCATACGCATCGATCACCTTCTGCCGGACGATCTTTCTGGTGGAGGTCTTTTCAAATTCGGAGAACGAGACCATTACGTCGCCCACGCGCTTATAAGCGGGGATCTGCTTGTTGACGTCGTTGAGGATATCGTCGCGCACCTTCTGCGTGATCTGATCGTCGGAAAGGCCGGCAAAATCCTCGCGCGCCACGTAAACGCCGATCACGATGATGCTGCAGCGCTTGCCGGAGATCTCTTTTTCGCTCTGGAACGCGCAGCTTTCCTTAATATAGGGCGTGCGGTCCATCACGGCGAATTCCACGTCCTCCGGGAAGACGTTTTTGCCGTTGTCAAGGATGATCAGCGTCTTTTTTCTGCCCACGACGAACAGCTCGCCCTCGGCGGTCACCCGGCCGTAGTCGCCGGTCTTGAACCAGCCGTCTGTAAAGGACGCGGCGGTCGCCTCCGGGTCCTTGTAATATTCGCTGAACACGTTGTCGCCGCGTACCCAGATCTCGCCCACGCCGTCCGCGTCCGGTTCGGAGATTTTGATCTCGCTGCGCGGGACCACGTAGCCGGCGGAGGTCGGATCGGCGGCGGCGTCCATATTCAGCGTCACAGAGGGGGACGTTTCCGTCAGGCCGTAGCCGTTATATACGCGGAAGCCGAAATCGCCGAGGCCCGTCACGTAAGCGTTCCGGGACGGCGCGCCGCCGCAGACGAGCGTGGGGAACTTATCGCCGAACTTTTTGCGGATGGAGATAAACAGCACGTGCCGCAGATCGATCCCGTGCGAACGCAGGCGGTTGCTGAACGCGACCAGCTTTTTGAGCGCCTTGTCCTTGCCCTGTTCGGCGGCGGCCGCCCAGATGCCGTTATAGATCCCCTCCAGCACCAGCGGCACGGCGTTCATGGCGTCCGGCTTAAACAGCTGGATGTTTTCCAAAATGTTTTTCAGACTGTCATTGACGTAGATCACGGCGTTCATATAAAACGCGGTCATAATGTTGCAGGAAAGCTCAAACACATGGTTCATCGGCAGCAGGGAAAACGAGGAATACTCCGTGGGGATGATCTCTATAACGTTATCTACGTTGGCGCATAAATTCTTATGCGTCAGCACGACGCCTTTGTTCGCGCCCGTGGTGCCGGAGGTGAACACGATGGCGCAGGGGTCCTCCGGCCGCACCGCGGCGTTCCGGTAGCCGTCCGCGCCGTCGTCGACCAGCGCTTTGCCGCGCGCGAGCAGATCGTCAAAGAATAAAATCCGGTCGTCCGCCGGCGCGTAATTCATGCAGACGCAGTATTTGCAGCGTTCGTCCCGCTCCAGCAAAAGCTTTGCGGCGCCCAAATACGCCCGCGTGCAGAACACCGCCTCCACGTCGGCTTTAGAGCACAGCGCGCTGATCTCTTCGTCGCGCAGCTCTTTGTCGATGGGCACTGCGACGCCCACGCCGCACACGATCGTAAAAAACGAAAGGATCCACTGAAAGGAGCTCTCGCCGATGATGGCGACATGCTTTCCCTTCAGGCCCATCTGTGTCAGCGCCTCGCCCAGCGCCTGCCGTTTTTCCGCAAATTCGCGCACCGTGTGGTTCACAACGACCTTTTCTTTGCCCTTTTTGACCTTGTCGACAATAGCGAGCCTGTCGCCGTAGGTCGACTCCGCACGGCAAACAAGGTCCTTTAAATCCGTAAGGGGAATCAGCTTTCCGTCCGGGGTGCGGTGTACCTTGACGCGCAATTCGTCAACGAGCTTTTTTTCCTGCTTGTCCATATAAGAGAACTCTCCCGAAATATTTTTTTTCATTATATTATACTTCCGGAAAAAAAACAACAGCAAATCTTTTGCATTTTGTCAAAAAAACGGCGTTTTTTCAACGTCATATACGCCCGGATCATTTGAAATCGCCAAAATCCGCAGGGAAAGTTCTTGCAGACGAAAAAAATATATGCTACAATAATCTATATTCTTTTTTTGAGAGAAAAAAATGGAAGTTTATTTGGACAACAGCGCGACCACGCGCGTATGCGCTTCGGCAGCGCAGGCAGCCCTGGACGCGATGACGGCGGAATACGGCAATCCTTCGTCCCTGCACTCCAAGGGCCTTGCGGCGAAAAAAATACTGGACGACGCCCGCCGTGCCGCGGCGGAACGTCTCGGCGGGTTGCCGGAGGAGATCTTTTTCTCCCATTCCGGCACGCTTGCAAACAACGCCGCCGTTTTCGGCGCCGTACAGGCCAAAAGACGGGCGGGCAACCGGATCGTCACCACCGCCGCGGAGCACCCCAGCGTAGGCAAATGCATGGACGAGCTGGAGCGGCAGGGCTTTGAGGTGATCCGCCTTAAGCCCGCTTCCGACGGCAATATCCCCGCCGAAGCGCTGCAGGAAGCGGTCAATGAAAAAACGATCCTTGTCAGCATGATGCTGGTCAACAACGAGACCGGCGCCATATTTCCGGTGGAACAAATAAGACGCGCGGTCCGCGCCGCGAACGCGCCCGCGCTGATCCACACCGACGCCATACAGGCCTTCGGCAAGCTGCCCGTCCGGCTCTCCTCGCTCGGCGTCGACCTGCTGACCGCCAGCGGCCACAAGCTCCACGCGCCGAAGGGCGTAGGGCTGCTCTATGTAAAAAAGGGCGTCGGCTTAAAGCCCTTCGTATACGGCGGAGGCCAGGAAAACGGTCTGTTTTCCGGCACCCAGCCCCTGCCCGCCGTCGCGGGCTTCGGCGCGGCGATCCGGGAGGCGGACGTTTCGACACATCTCCCCGCAGCAAAAGAAAACATGCGTTTTCTGCGCGGCCTGCTGGAGCACATCCCCGCGGTCAGATTTAACTCCCCCGCGGACGCCAGCCCCTATATCCTCAATTTCTCCGTCGAGGGCATCCCCTCGCAGGTAACGATCAACTTTCTCTCCGCGCGCGAAATCTACGTTTCCGCCGGCTCCGCCTGCAAAAAGGGGCACCGCAGCGAGGTGCTTACCGCCATGGGCCTGCCGCCGGACCGCATCGATACCGCCCTGCGCGTCAGTTTAAGCCGGTTTACGACAAAGGAGGAGCTTACGGCGTTTGCCGACGCGCTGTCCGACGCCGTAAAAACCGTCCGGACAAAGCTTTAACACAGCCGCATTTCCGAAAGGACCGTTCCGTAATATGAAAGAGATCATTTTATTAAAGGACGGCGAGCTCGCGCTCAAGGGGCTCAACCGTTCCACCTTTGAAGACATCCTCATTAAAAATATCCGGGGCCGCCTTGCGCCGCTGGGGGGTTTTGCTTTCCGCAAATCGCAGTCCACCGTAACGGTGGAGCCGGAAACAGACGACGTTGACCTGGACGAGGCCGTCCGCCGCATCCAAACGACGTTCGGCATTGTGGGGGTCTCCCGCGCGGCGGTCTGTGAAAAGGACATCCGAACGATCTGCGAGACCGCGTACGATTATCTGTACGACGAGCTTACCTTTGCAAAGACCTTTAAGGTGAAAGCCAAGCGGTCGGATAAAAACTTCCCGCTTGCCTCTCCCGCCATCTGCGACGAGGTCGGCGGCTATCTGCTCTCAAAGCTCCGCGGCCTGAAGGTGGACGTGCATGACCCCGACGTGACCGTGACGGTGGAGGTGCGCGACAACGCCGCCTTTATCCACGGCGCGCAGAAGCCCGGCGCAGGCGGTATGCCCACGGGCACCGGCGGCAGAGCGTGCCTTTTGATCTCCGGCGGCATCGACTCCCCCGTGGCGGGCTATATGATCGCGAAACGCGGCGTCAAGCTGACCGCCGTGCATTTTGCCTCCCCGCCGTACACCTCCGCGCAGGCGGAGGAAAAGGTGCACGATCTGCTGGAAAAGGTCTCCGTTTATGCCGGCCGGATCAATTTGTTTACCGTTCCGTTTACAAAAATACAGGAGGCCATCCGCGACGACTGTCCCGAAGAAATGTTTACCGTAACCATGCGGCGGATGATGATGCGCGTTGCCTCGCGCATTGCCGTCTGGCAGGGCTGCGACGCGCTGATCACCGGCGAAAGCCTGGGGCAGGTGGCAAGCCAGACCATCCACGCGCTCAAATGCACGGACGCCTGCGCTTCTTTGCCCGTGTTCCGCCCCTGTATCGGGATGGATAAAAACGAGATCATAGAAATTTCCCGCAAAATAGACGCCTTTGACATTTCCATCCGGCCGTATGAGGACTGCTGCACCGTATTTACGCCGCGTCACCCGCGCACGCGTCCCACGCCGGAATACGCGGAAAAAACGGAGGCACTGATCCAGAACGCGGACGCGCTGATCGAAGAGGCGGTGCAGAACGCCGTACTGAAAATCATAGAGGCATGGTAAATCCTTTCAAAAAAATTTTTCAATAGATCCGGAGGTGCGCAGCATGACTTATTTATCCGACATCGAAATCGCCCAGCAGTGCAAAATGCAGCCCATCGCGCAGATCGCAGCGAAGGCGCACGTGGACGAAAAGTATCTGGAGCCGTACGGCAGGTACAAGGCGAAGGTGGATCTTTCGCTGCTCAAAGACACAGACCGGCCCGACGGGAAGCTCATTCTTGTGACCGCCATTACGCCTACGCCCGCGGGCGAGGGCAAAACGACCACCACCATCGGTCTGGCGGACGGCCTTGCCCGCATCGGCAAGGACGTGACCGTCGCGCTGCGCGAGCCGTCGCTGGGACCCGTGTTCGGCGTCAAGGGCGGCGCTGCCGGCGGCGGCCGCGCGCAGGTGGTGCCCATGGAGGACATCAACCTCCACTTTACCGGCGACTTCCACGCCATCGGCGCGGCGAACAACCTGCTGGCGGCCATGCTTGACAACCACATCCAGCAGGGCAACATGCTGGGCATCGATCCGAAAAAAATCACGTGGAAGCGCTGCGTGGACATGAACGACCGCCAGCTGCGCAACGTGGTGGACGGTCTGGGCGGCAGAGCCAACGGCGTGCCGCGCGAAGACGGCTTTGACATCACCGTGGCAAGCGAGATCATGGCGGTGTTCTGTCTGGCGGACAGCATCGTGGACTTAAAAGCGCGTCTTGCAAGGATCATCGTGGGCTACACCTACGACGACAAGCCCGTGACCGCAGGCGACTTAAAAGCGGTCGGCGCCATGACCGCGCTGCTCAAAGACGCCATCAAGCCCAATCTGGTGCAGACGCTGGAGGGGACCCCCGCATTCGTCCACGGCGGCCCGTTTGCGAACATCGCCCACGGCTGCAATTCCGTGACCGCCACCCGCCTTGCCCTGAAAATGGGCGACTATACCGTCACGGAGGCCGGCTTCGGCGCGGACCTCGGCGCGGAAAAATTTTTGGATATCAAATGCCGCATGGCGGGGCTCAAGCCCGACGCGGTCGTGATCGTCGCCACCGTGCGCGCACTCAAAATGCACGGCGGCCTGGATAAAAAATCGCTCGGCACGGAGGACCTTGCCGCGCTGGAAAAAGGCGTTCCGAACCTGCTGCGCCACGTTTCCAATATTAAAAACGTCTACCGCCTGCCCTGCGTGGTCGCCGTGAACCGCTTCCCCACCGACACGGACGCCGAGATCGACTGTATCATCAATAAATGCCGCGCGCTGGGCGTGAACACGGTCCTCTCCACCGTCTGGGCGGAAGGCGGCAAGGGCGGAGAGGCGCTTGCAAAAGAGGTCGTGCGCCTTTGTGAAGAAGAAAAGGGAGCTTTTACTTTCTCCTATGAGCTGGACGGCAGCATCACCGACAAATTAAACGCCGTGGCGACAAAGATCTACGGCGGCAGCGGCATCAACGTTCTGCCCGCGGCGCAAAAGCAGATCGAGCGGCTCACCGCGCTCGGTTTTGATAAGCTCCCCGTATGCATCGCTAAAACACAGTACAGCTTTTCCGACGATCCGGCAAAGCTCGGCGCACCGGAAGACTTTACCGTCACGGTGAAAAACGTGAAGGTCTCCGCCGGCGCGGGCTTCCTTGTGGCGCTTACAGGCGAGATCCTGACCATGCCCGGCCTGCCGAAGGTCCCCGCCGCCGAGAAGATCGACGTTGACGACAACGGCGTGATCTCGGGCTTGTTCTGAGATTGCATTGTAAAAAAGCGGCTTCGCCGCAGCGCCTGCGGCGCCGCTTTTTTTCGCCATCGCCGTGCCCGAAGGGCAAATCGGCGGGCGTTATAATCATTTTTGTTTGATAGGAAACGAGCAGTTTCCTATCAAACAACAAAATACGGACGTGCGGCGCACGTCCGTATTTTGTTGTTTTGTCAGCAAATCCTGCCGAACATTGACTTGATCCAATTTATCAGGACCCTGAAGAAATCGCTGAAGGAAAACTTCTTCTTTGTACTGAACTCCGCGGTAAAGGTGACGTCGTCAACAACAGCGGGCAGCCGCGCGCTTGTGTACAGCTTACCGTCCGCAGAGGAACGCCAGCCGGCAAAAGTATAAGTTTCTTTGTCGCTGTCTTTTGTCGGACGGGGACCGGAATAAACCGCTTTTCTGCCGTATCCGACAAAGGACGTCTGCACCGTTTCACCTTCCACAACAAACGTCGCCAGAGCCTTGGAAGAGATCTCTACCGTTTTTGTTACGGGATATATTCTGCCGTCAGCGTTTATTTCCACGACTGCGGTAATCACAGCCGTTCCGTTTCCAACCATAGTCACAACGCCCTCTTCGGTAACAGTCGCAACGTGCGTATCGGAAGATGCGTATGTCACATTTTCTATCGTGCCGACGTCCACAGGAACGACCTGAACCGTAACCGTTGTTGTTTCTCCCTTTGCAAGCTCCGTCTCTCCGATCGTGACGATGGCATCCACGTCGGAAATCGTTACCGTTCCGGTCGCAGGAACGGTTTTTACGATTGTCAAAGTCTGTCCGTTCACTGTCACGGGGACGGAAACCGTTACGATTACGTCGCCGCTTCCGACGCCGACCAAAGTGTTCTCTCCGCGGACCGCAATAATGCTGTCGTCGGAGGAGGTGATCACCGGCGTGCCGACAATCACGCTTTCGTCATCCGGAACGACAGAGATCTGAACGGTTGTTGTTTCATCTTTCTCCAACGTTGTTTTTTCAACAGTCACATCCGCATCCACAACTACGACGCGCACTGTCTTTGAAATATCTTCTGCTGTCACGGTGATATTTGCCGTGCCCGCGCCGACGGCATGGATCGTTCCGTCGGGATCGACCGTCGCAACGGACGGCTCGGACGTCTGATACGCAACGTCCACCGCGCCGGCAGGCGTGACGACCGCGCCCGCGGACGCCGTGCCGTCCTTGGCGATCAGCACGTTTTCATTCGCGGCAAGATCGTATACCGTGACGGCAACGGTCTTTGAGATATCCCCTGCTGTCACGGTGATATTTGCCGTGCCCGTGCCGACGGCATAGATCGTTCCGTCGGGATCAACCGTCGCAACGGACGGCTCGGACGTCTGATACGCAACGTCCACCGCGCCGGCAGGCGTAACGACCGCGCCCGCGGACGCCGTGCCGTCCTTGGCGATCAGCACGTTTTCATTCGCGGCAAGATCGTATACCGTGACGTCCACCGTTTTTGTTACACCGGAGCCGTCAGTTGCGGACAAAGTGATCGTTGCGGCGCCGGGAGCATTTGCCGTAATCACACCGTTGGAATCAACTGAGGCAACCGCAGGCGTATCCGAAGAAAACGACAGCGTTTGATTTGCTGCGCCGGAGGGAACCACCTCTGCGATAACGGTCTTCGTTTCGCCAACCGGGATCCGTGCAAGCTCGGAAGCGTTCGTCACGGTAATCCCTGTTACTGGAACCGTAGAAGTAACGGAAATGTTTTTGGTAACGGAAACGGTTTTCCCGTTTGCGGAAAGCGGTACGGTAACCGTTACGGTCGCGGTTCCGTTGCCGACGCCTACGATTTTGCCTTCACTATTCACTGTGACGATACTGTCGTCGGAGGACACAAGCGTCGGCGTACCGGCGGTGACGTTACTGCCGGAAGGCAAAACATTGATCTGCACAAACGTTTCTTCATCTTTTTCAATATTCGTTTTTGCCGCTGTCACGGTCGCATCCGCCACGGTAACGACCGTGTCTTTTGCAATATCTCCGACAAAGACGGTGATCGTCGCCGTGCCGGGATGATGCGCCGAAACAGAGCCGTCAAGGCCGACTGTCGCGACATACGGATCATCAGACTGAACCGCGCCGATACCCATACTGCCGGCCGGCGTAATGACTGCGTTAACATTTCCCGCCGAATCAGGCGTCAGCAATAACGTTTCCTCCGTCGTTACGTCATAAACGGTAACGTTTACCGTTGCCGAGGCGCTGTTCGTCCCATCCGCGGGCGTTACGGTAATCACCGTCGTTCCGGCGGAAACACCTGTCACGGTTCCGTCCGCTGCCACGGTTGCAATGCTTTCATCACCGGAAGCAAAAACGACGTTGCTGTTTGTGGCGTTCGCAGGCAGCACCGAAGTCACGCTGCATGCTGCCGTGCCGCCCGCCGGCAGCGTGACGGATGCGGGGCTCACGGCAATGGAAGTCATCGGCGTATAAGGAATATTCTCCGTCAGGGTCTTTAAGAGCTCACTGCAATCTGCACAGTAGATCTTCGTGGTCTTGGTCCCCACCGCCGAAGGCGTCGGATCCACCGTCGTAACGTCCGTTGTGATATATTCGGATTCCGTTGCAAAGAATGAAAGGATATCGTTGTTTTTTGCACAGGCATGGAAAGCGCAGTCGCCGACCGTCGCGGCGTCGTTTGCCACCGTCAGCGTTCCGGAGAGTGCGTAACAGTTCATAAACGCCTCTGCGCCAATGCTTGTAACGGACGCGGGAATCTCCAGTGAACCGGTTGCGAGGTTCAAATTCTTAAAAGCATACGCGCCGATGGTCTGCAACGAATTGCCGAAAACAATATTTCCGTCTATTTTGCTGCAGTTATAAAATGCGCCTGTTCCGATGGTCGTCACCGCGTTGGGGAAAGACAGACCGCCTGATATTTTTTTGCAGTTTTGGAATGCATAATCGCCGATTGTTTCAAGCGTTTCCGGAAAAGACACTGACCCGGTCAGATTGCCGCATCCGTTGAAAGCATATCCTCCGATGGTTTGCACTTTTTCACCGAGCGTCAGCGTTCCGGTCAGCTTCGCACAGCTTTGGAAAGCATAGGTTCCGATTGTCGTGACGTTATTCGGGATCACAAGGCTCCCGGAAATCTTTGTTTTATTGAACGCATAGGTCCCGATGCTCTCCAAAGTCTCGGGCAGGTTCAGTGTCCCCGTCAGTTCCAAACAGCTGCTGAAGGCAAAGCCCTCAATGGTTTGTAGATTTGATCCGAAAGAAACACCTGTGATTTTTTCACAATGATAAAAAGAAGTACTTGTGATTGTCGTGATTCCTTCCGGAAATGCAACCGTTCCGGTTAAATTGGTACAATGATCAAACGCGTTGCGTTCGATGGACGTCAAGTTGTTTCCAAGAATCAGGTTCCCGTCCAACCCGGAACACGATCTGAACGCTTCCGCCTTTATTGTTTCCACGTTTGAAAGATCCAGATTTCCGTTCAACCCTGTGCAGTTTTCAAAAGCACCGATACCGATTTCCTTTACTGTACTCGGCAGAGTCAAGGGACCGGTTAAATTGACGCAGTTCACAAACGACGCGCCTCCGATATTTGTGATTCCCTCGGCGATTTCAACGGACGTGATCTCGTTGAGATAATCCCGCCATGGCAGCCACGTCGCATAATAATAATAATCATTACTGTTGATGCTGTAATTAAACATTGCGCCTGTTCCGCTGATCGTCATTTTGCCGTCCGACGTCAGCGTCCACGAAGCAGTTGACGAAATATCGCCGGAAGCCACAACCGTGGCTTCCGCAAAAACAGACCCGGGCAAAGCCGAAAGAATCAGCATTGCACAAACTAAAATTGAGAGGACCTTATTTTGTTTTTTTGTTTTCGTATGTTCCATTTTTTTCCTCCGGTAATAAAATGATTATAGTTTAATTATACTCTTTTTTACATTTTTTTCAATATTTTTTCTATATATGATTTCCTGCGTAAATTCAACAAGACAGGTGTTTTATGTCTGAAAAACATCGTTTTTCATAAAAACAACTGATTGTTTTTTTGTTTTTTCTCTTTTTTGTCAATTGAGGAAAAAAAAGAAAAAGCATATAATAATATTAACCTATTTTTCGGAGGTAAAAAAATGAAAAAAGCAACAAAGGTATTCCTGATCCTGCTCAGCGTGTGTCTGCTGGGCGTCTGTCTGGCCGTCGCCGCGTTCGCGGAGGAACAGGCCTACGCCGTGTTCAATGAAGAAACCGGCGTTATGACCTTCTGCGTCGGCGAACAGGACGCGACCGGCGTGCAGCGTACGGCCGGCGGCCATGTAGACGGCATTGTGTCAACACAAAACGTTTTGGCAACAACGACTACCTCACTTGACGCACTCGAGTGGGGATGGTCACAGAACGCTGTAACAAAGGTTGCATTCCTCGATGAGATCAAACCTGCGTCTACAGCCTGTTGGTTTTACTCGTTTTCAAAGTTATCCGAAATCACCGGTTTTGAAAACCTGAACACCGAAGACGTAACAGACATGCACAGAATGTTCTCCAACTGCTCAAAATTGGAATCGATTGCTTTCGGAGAAAATTTTAAAACCGAAAACGTAACGACCATGGCCTTTATGTTTACGTCCTGTGCGAGTCTGCAGAGCTTGGATGTAAGCGGCTTTAACACCGAAAGCGTAACAAATATGGGAGGTATGTTTGCCGGTTGTAGAGCTTTGGAATCTTTGGATCTGCAAAACTTTAACACCGAAGCAGTTACAGACATGCACGCCATGTTTTCAAGCTGTAAAAATCTGAAAAAGCTTGACCTTCGTTCATTTGCCATAAAAGACGGTGTTCAAACTTCCGGCGCCGGTTTCTTTTCCAATTGCAGTAGTCTGTCCGAAATAACGCTGGGCGAAAACTTCGCTTTCCGTACCAGCATGACGCTCCCCTCGCCTGAATCGAACGATACCTACACCGGTTACTGGGTGCTGAACGATGGAGACGGTACACAATATACGGCGGCAGACCTGATAGATGCCTATGACGGCGCGACGATGGCCGGCACATGGACCTGGGAACTGAAGGTTGCCCCCTATGTTTTGTTTGACAGCACAACCGGCACGATGACGTTCTGCGTCGGCACGATCATGGACGGCGGCGTAAAGCGTAAAGCCGACGGACAAATGATTGAAGGCACGGTCTCCTCTGTAGATGTTGAGAACGACATAATTTCCGGCGACTACTATCGTTGGGGTTGGTTGATAGACGACATCAGGAATGTGGTGATTCTTGACGAAATCAAACCGATATCCACCGCCTATTGGTTCCAGCTCGCTGTAAACCTGACCGAAATCGAAGGTCTTGAAAATTTGAATACGATCAATACAACCGATATGGGACACATGTTTGAATGCTGTCCCGTACTGGACGGATTGAATACGATCAATTTCAACACCGAGAATGTAACAAACATGGCAAACATGTTTGACTCCTGCTATAAACTTACAAAAGTTCAGTTCGGGGAGAACTTCAAAACCACAAACGTAAAAAACATGTCCGCCATGTTTGCGCGCTGCACAAATCTGACGGAGTTAGATCTCAGCAGCTTTGAAACGCCCAGTCTGGAGAATATGAACACAATGTTCAGAGATTGCCGTGCGTTGAAAGAACTGGATCTGCACACCTTCAATACCGAAAACGTCACTTCCATTTTCGGACTGTTCAGCAGATGCGACAAACTGCAGTCACTTGACATCAGCTCCTTTGATACAAACGCAGTCGTCCCGAACGGCTACAGCCCCATCTTTTCCGGATGTCAATCTCTTTCCGAAATTAAACTGGGCGAAAACTTTGTTTTCATTCCTTCTGAAATAGAGCTTCCCGAAGCGCCTGTTGACGACACTTACACCGGTTCCTGGGTGCTGCTCGGCGGCGACGGAACAAGATACACTGCGGCAGAACTGACGGCCGCCTATGACGGCGCGACGATGGCCGGTACCTACGGGTGGGAAGAAGGCCCCCGTCTGGAGGACGCGGAAGTGACCGTTGCCGACGCGCTGTACACCGGCGAAGAGGTTAAACCCGAAGTTACCGTCGTTGTGAACGGCAAAACGCTGGTGGAGGGCGAAGATTACACGGTGACCTACACCGACAATATCGAACCCGGCACCGCCACCGTGACCATTACTCCCCTGGGCGACTACTATAAGGGCGAATTCATCGCCACCTTCAAGATCACAAAAACGCTTGCCGACGCGACCGTAACCGTTGAAACGGACGAAGCCGATTACACCGGCGAAGACATCACGCCGCCCGTTACCGTTACGCTGCCCGACGGCACCGTGCTCACCGAGGGCGAGGACTACGAAATAACCTATACGGATAATAAGGATCCCGGCGACGCAACCGTGACCGTGACCGGCAAGGGCATCTATTCCGGCAAGCTCATTGCGACCTTTAAGATCATCCGCAATCTCTCCGGCGCAACGGTGAAGGTTGCCGACAAAGTCCAGTTCTGCAAAAACACGCCCGCCACTACAAAGGTGACGGTGATCGTGGGCGGCAAGGTGCTCAAAAAGGGCGAGGACTACACCGTGACCTACGTTGACAACAACAAGCCCGGCACCGCAAAAGTGATCATCAAGGGCATCGGCGCCTACACGGGACAGACCGAAGGCACCTTTGAGATCGTAGAGCCCAGCGAGAGCGGCAAGATCATCCGCCAGCAGTCGATCTTCCAAAGACTGATCCAGTTCATAAAGGCTCTCTTTGCAAAGCTTGCAAGCATTTGCTGAGCGCACCATTAACAAAAAGACAGGGGCCGAGGTCCCTGTCTTTTTTCGTTTTGAGACAAAAATCAAAACGCGAAGCGTTTCCCGAATCATTTTGCCGGATGCAAAATATTTCATATTGCCGTCAGGCAATATTTCATTGCGGAAGCAAAGATTCCGCTTTGCTTCCGCTCAGTCCCGTCGGAACAGATCGCGCGTATAGACCTTTTTCTTCACGTCGTCCAAAACTGCGTCGTAGCGGTTGGCAATGATACAGCCGGACATCGCCTTAAACTTCGCAAGATCGTTGACGACCCGGCTGCCGAAGAAGGTGGAGCCGTCCTCCAGCGCCGGCTCGTAGATGATCACGGCGGCGCCCTTGGCCTTGATGCGCTTCATCACACCCTGGATACTGCTCTGGCGGAAGTTGTCGCTGCCCGCCTTCATGGTCAGGCGGTAGACGCCGACAGTCACTTCATGCTCCCTGTCCGCGGAAAAGCTGTCGTTGCTGCCGTAGGCGCCGGCGATCTCCAGCACGCGGTCGGCAATAAAATCCTTACGGGTGCGGTTACTCTCCACAATGGCGCCGATCAGATTTTCGGGGACGTCGGAGTAATTGGCAAGCAGCTGCTTGGTATCCTTGGGCAGGCAGTAACCGCCGTAGCCGAAGGACGGATTGTTGTAATGGTCGCCGATACGCGGATCCAGGCAGACGCCCCTGATGATCGCCTGCGTATCCAGCCCCTTCATCTCCGCATAGGTATCCAGCTCGTTGAAATAGGAAACACGCAGCGCAAGATAGGTGTTGGCGAAAAGCTTCACGGCCTCCGCCTCGGTATAGCCCATATAAAGTGTTGGGATCTGCGTTTTGACGGCGCCCGCCTGCAAAAGCGAAGCAAAGCGCTCCGCCGCGGCGCGGGTCCCGTCGTCGCAGCCCACGATGACCCGGCTGGGATACAGGTTATCGTAAAGCGCTTTGGACTCCCGCAGGAATTCCGGACTGAACAAAACGTTCGGCGTCCCGAATTTCCGCCGGACCTGCTCGGTATAGCCCACCGGCACGGTTGACTTGATAACAAGCACAGCCTGCCGGTTGACTGCCAGCACCGCGCGGATCACATCCTCCACGGCGGTGCAGTCAAAAAAGTTCTTTTTGGGATCGTAATTCGTCGGCGCGGCTATGATCACAAATTCCGCGTCACGGTAGGCCAGGTCCGCATCCAGCGTGGCGGTCAGACGCAGCGGCTTTTGGGACAGATATTCCTCGATCTCCTTATCCCGGATCGGTGAAACGCGCGCGTTGATCTTTTCCACCTTTTCCGGCAGAATGTCCACGGCGGTCACGTCGTTGTGCTGTGCAAGCAGGACTGCAAGCGACAACCCGACGTACCCGGTCCCTGCTACGGCAATTTTCATACGTTCTTCCTCCTGTGTGTCTCATAGTTTTTGCTTTTTTCTTCCGTCTATACAAAAAAAACAGACGGGAGCGTTTCAAAAAAGCAGCGTATACTTTATGAAACAATCCCGCTAAGGTTTTCTTATTCCGTTACCAGTTTTTTATACGTTGCGTCCTTTTGCGCCTTTTCGCCGGACTGCTCCGGATGATAGGTGGAGATCATATCCGCAACAAAATCCCGGATGTCCGGATTGTTGGAATACGCTTCCATCATCAGCGTTTCCAGCTGCGAAAGGAAGATATCCACGTCAAAAGGAATGGGGCAGCCGATATGGATCAGCTCGTTGTCCGTTTTTTTCAGCCCTTCCTCCGCCATCAGCTTTTCCTCGTACAGCTTTTCACCCGGGCGAAGACCGGTATATTCCACCATAATGTCCACGTCCGGCTTATAACCGGAAAGCTTGATCAGGTTGCGCGCAAGCGTATCGATCTTGACGGGGCTGCCCATATCCAGCACGAAGATCTCGCCGCCGGAGGCATAGGTGCCCGCCAAAAGCACCAGGCTGACCGCTTCGGGAATGGTCATGAAATACCGGATAATATCGGGATGGGTGACCGTAACGGGTCCGCCCTTTTCGATCTGCTTCTTAAAAATGGGGATCACGGAGCCGTTGGAGCCCAGCACGTTTCCGAACCGCACCGCAACAAATTCCGTTTTGACGTTGCGGAACACTTCGCCGGTACCGTCCCGGTCGGCGTTTTCAAACCCCTCGTGCGTAAACAGCTGCGGGATGTCCTGCGCCTGCCCCGCCTTGATCTTGGTATCAAAGCTTTGAATGACCATTTCGCACAGACGCTTGCTGGCGCCCATGATATTGGTGGGGTTCACCGCCTTGTCCGTAGAGATCAGCACAAAGCGCTCGCAGCCGTGCACCATGGCTGCATATGCCGTTTTATACGTGCCGATGGCGTTGTTCTTGATCGCTTCGCAGGGGCTGTCCTCCATCAGCGGCACGTGCTTGTGTGCGGCCGCGTGGTAAACGATCTGCGGGCGGTAGTCCTCGAACACCTCAAACAGCTTCCGGCTGTCCCGCACGGAACCGATCATGACCACAAGGTCCAGATCCGGATATTTTTCCCGCAGCTCCAGCTGGATATCGTAGGCGTTGTTTTCGTAAATATCAAAAATGATCAGCTGTTTCGGATTGTGCGCGGCGATCTGCCGGCAAAGCTCGCTGCCGATGGAGCCGCCGCCTCCCGTGACCATAACGACCTTGCCGGAAAGGAAGCGGAACACGTCCTCCATATCCGCACGAATGGGCTCTCTGCCCAGCAGGTCCTCCACGGAGACGTTTTTCATCTGGCTGACGCGGACTTCACCGCTTGCAAGCTGATAAAGGCCCGGCAGGTTTTTCAACTCGCAGTCCGTCTCCTTACAGATATTCAGAAGATCCCTGCGCTCGCCTGCCGTTGCGCCGGGGACGGCAAGATAGATTTTTTCGACTCCGTATTTTTCAACGTTCACCAAGATGTCGTCCCGGCCGCCCACGATCGGAACGCCTTCAATGTACCGGTGCCACTTGGAGGGGTTGTCGTCGATCACGCAGACGACTTTTTCATCCAGTTTACCCAGCCGGTTGATATCGCGCAGGATCATCTGTCCCGCGCTGCCCGCGCCGATCAGCATGACGCGCTTTGAGCCCTTGGAGATATTGCGTTCCATCAGCAGCACGAACCGGTAGGAAAAGCGCGCGCCGATCACCAGGACAAACTGCAGCACGGCGCCGATCATGTAATACGAAATGGGCATCCGCCGGAACACGAGCGTGATCACGACCGTATGGAGCACCGCAGTAATACCGGAAGCGATCACAACATGCGCAAGCTCCGAATAGCTTGCGAACCGCCATAATCCTTTATAAAGCCGCAAAAGATAAAAAACGACAATGCAAAGTACCGTGTAAATCGGCGCGAATTTCGCCCACGGGGTAAGATAAATTCGTTCAATGTCGGAGATCCTGCAGTCAAACCGCAGCCACAACGCAAGGAAATACGCGAAATTGACGGCAAGGATATCGTAGACCAACAAAATAAAATCCGTGTAGCTCCTGCGTTTGTGCAGCCCGTTCCCGGATCTCGTATCAGCCTGCGGCCGTTTATTTGTTTTTTTTCGTTTTTTGTCCTTCGTCATAAGCATCCCTTCCGCCCCGGTCAAGGAAACAGACCGGATCCGGCGGCTTTTACATGTCCCAATCCGTCTTCAGGCGGTGCTTTTCCAGCAGTCTGTCGGACGAAAAGATCAGCGATTTTTCCGCTTTTTTCTGCAGCAGGTCCCAATTTGGCCTGCGCGACTGCATGTTGTGCGCGTCGCTGCCGAATACCAGCGGATATCTTTCTTTGATCAGCCGCTTTACGACCTTTTTTTCTTTTCTGTCGGCAAATGCCTCGTTGTTGATCTGATAGAGCGCGTTCAAGCTCAAAAGCGTTTCGAAATCGGATTTTGAATAGAGCTCCTGATAACGGTGCACGTGCGCAATGATGATCTCCAGCCCGTACTTCACCGCGATATCGTCCAGTTCCTCCGCCATCCAGCCTTCAAAGCTCTTATAGGGGAACTCAAGCATGATCAGGTCCGTATCCTGAAACACCAGCTTGCTGATATCCGGCAGCGTCGATATGCCCCGTTCGATGGCGACCTCTGCGCCGAGCAAAATGTTTTTGATCGCGGGGCCGGCCTGCATCAGCCGGTCGTACGCGTAGTCGCGCTTTTCCAGAAAATGCGCGACGCTCTTTTCCCGGTGCGCATAGAAATGCGGCGTCGCAACAATGCGCCGCACTCCCTGCTCATGCATCAGACGGATCATTTCCAGAGAGGTCTCCAGACTGTCCGAGCCGTCGTCGATGCACGGCAATATGTGACAATGGTACTCTGTCAGCATGGTATCAGTTCCCGTTTCCGCCGTCGGAGGACGCTGTTTTTGCAGCCTGTGCCGACGACTGTCTGTATCCGTAGTTGGAATAGCCGTACTTGCCGTATCTGCCGTAATAGCCGGCGCGGTGCTCCATCTTGACGTCGTTGAGGATAAAGCCGATCATGTTTGCATCGGCAAGGTCGATCTTCTTCATGGCCTCGTCAACGTCGTCATAAGTCGTACTGCCGTATTTCAGAACCAGCAGGATCCCGCCGACCACGTCGCTGAGCACCATGGCGTCGCTGACCACATTGGCGGGCGGCGTATCGATGATCACATAGTCGTAATTCGCGGCAAGCGCGCTGAGCATCTCCTTAAACTGTTCGCTGGCAAGCAGCTCCGAAGGGTTGGGCGGGCAGGTACCGGCCGGAAGCACGTCGAGGTTGGGCATCGCGTTGCGTTTGATGGAGTCCTGCAGCGTGCTCATTTTACCGATCAGCGTGGAGAGGCCGCCGGTGTTGGAGACCTTGAACACTCTGTGCTGTACGGGCTTACGCATATCCGCATCGATCAGCAGCACCTTGTTCTCCATCTGGGAAAAGGCAATGGCAATATTGGCGGCCGTTGTGGATTTTCCTTCGCTGGGATTGGCGCTGGAAACGACGATGATCTTTTTGTCATGCGTAGCCAGACTGAACGTGATATTCGTCCGGATGGATTTGTAGCTTTCGATCACGTTAAAGGGAATGGTCCGGTCCGTCAGTAGGTTCCTGCTGCGGGAGGTATGGTTTTTCTTTTTCTTTTTCTTGCCCTTTTCGCCGCCGATGGTCTGGATCTCGCCGAGAATGGACTTGTTGTATTTTTTGCTCAGCTCCTGGGTGTTCTTGATGGTATTGTCAAAGAAATCGATGACCAGAATCTCCGCAATGATCAGCACAAAGCCGATCATCAGGCCGATCAGTGTGATCTTGGGGATGTTGGGAGAGACGGGAGAATTGTTGACCTTTGCGCTGCTGATATGGGTGATGGTGCCGGTGTGCACGGCGTCGTTGATATATTTCGGCGAGACCTTGGCCAAAGCGTTGCAGATCGCGGCGGAAAGCTCCGGATTTTTGGTGGTGACCTTTACTTTCAGCACGCTGGTATCCGTAACGGAGGAGATCGAGATGCAGCTTTTCAGAGAGGAAGCGGAAATTTCGCCGTTGGAAATGGACAGGCTCTCGCTCAGCACGGTCGCCGGGAACGCCGTTACAAGCTCCTTGCTGACCGCCGCCATCACGGCGTCGTCCTTCATAACGGCCATATAGGTGTTGATCAACTGCTTGGAGCCGGAGATGCTGCTGGTCTGGTTTTCATCCGTCGCATTCAGCGTTTGGTAGCTTTGAATATACATGGACAGATCGGAAGAATACTCCAGCGGCAGAATAAATTCCGCAACACAAAACGCCGCAACGCCAAAAGCAAGCGTCACCGCGACGATCGTCCATACTTTATTCAGAAAAAGATTGATCAGATCTTTGATCGTATAACTGTCTTTCATCGGCCATGTTCCTCTCTGCGGCTTCCCCGCCCGAAATTTTACCAATCATTAATCGACATAAGAAGACATTTTATTTTATACCATACCCGCCGAAAAAAATCAAGGGGGCTTTTTGATTATTCACAAAAACAACGTGTTTTTTTTGTTAAAAATGCGCTCTGAAAAACGCGCAGGTCTTATCCAGACAGCTCCGCCCCTCGGGGCTTTCCGGCTCCAGGACGGCAAACACGTGCGGCAGATTTTTTCCGCCCGGACTGCCGAAATCCAGCAGCGTGGACGACACGCCCTTTTTCAGAAGATCCAGGTGCAGGCGCCGCGTCTGCTTCTGCGCAAGAACGTCCCCGGTGCTGGTGATCAGCAGCACCGGCGGCAGCGTATCGACCTGCTCCAGCGCCTCGTCGATATTCATATAGTCCGCGCAGCAGCGCCGGAAGGGCTTTTCGCCCCACATCAGCCTGCCGTACACGCCGAGGACAGAAGCGTCGTTCATATACGCAACGGGAGACGTCAATGTGATACAGGAAAAAGAAAGACCGGGATCGACCGTGCCGAAATATTCCCGCAGCGCGGGCGACTGCGCCAGCAGCGCGGCATACGCGGCAAGCTGCCCGCCGGCGGAATCGCCGGTCAGCATGATTTTTTCCGGGTCGCAGGGCAGCGTCGCCATCTCCGCCCCGATCGCCCGCAGCGCAAGGCACACGTCCCGCAGCTGTTCCTTCACATATACGTCCGGCACAAGCCGATAGCTGACGCTGAAGACAAGAAAGCCGCGCGAGGCCAGGTACTCGTTGTAAAATTTGTTCAGGTCCTTATCCGCATACATCCAGCCGCCGCCGTGGATATCGATGATCACGGGCAGCCTGCCGTCGTTGACCGTGGGATAGTACGCGTCGAACAGATGGTAGTGATTGCCGCTGTCCGTATAGGGGATGTCCGTTTTTTCCGTGATGCCCGCAGGCAGCACCTGATGCGCGTGGGTTTTTGCGTCGCATTTTTCCGTATACCTCCAAAGCTTGTCAAACGCACGGTACCAAAGCTCCATTGCAAAACGCCTCTTCTCTTATATTATTAATGAAATATACTTTTATTATTATATAAAGCGCAAAAAAAAATGTCAAGGACACAGCGGAAAATGTTCGGCCCCGCAGAAAAAAGTCTTGACATTTTCAAATAAAAAGCATAATATAATAATTGAACAGTTGTTCAATTGTTATTGAAAGAAGGCGAAACGGACATGCAAAAATCAAATCGGCCGTCGGCCGACGCCGTGCCGCTGTGCGAGGAACACGTCGTGCATACGGACATAACGCAGCGCGCATGCAGCCGGCTGCCGGAGGAAAACGTGCTGTTTGATTTGGCAGAGCTGTATAAGATCTTCGGCGACTCCACGCGGATCAAGATTTTGTACCTGCTCTTTGAAGAGCCGCTGTGCGTCTGCGATATTGCCGAGGCGCTGCACATGACGGTTTCCGCCATTTCCCACCAGCTGCGGATCTTAAAAAACGCAAAGCTTGTAAAATTCCGCAGGGAGGGCAAGAGCGTGATCTACGCGCTGGACGACGACCACGTGCGGAAGATCCTCGCGCTGGGTCTCGAGCACGTTTGTGAGTAACGAAAGGAAAAAACGATGAGAAAAGTATTTCGGTTGGAAGATCTGGACTGCGCCAACTGCGCGGCAAAAATGGAGACGGCGATCGCCTCTCTGCCCGGCGTCAACAAGGCGACGGTCAGCTTTATGGCGCAGAAGCTCGTGCTGGACGCCGACGACGCAAGCTTTGACGTAATTCTGGCGCAGGCGGAAAAGCTTATAAAAAAAGTGGACGCCGACTGCAGGCTGGTAAAATAAAATGCAAATGCGAAGAAAACAGAAAAAGCTGCTGGTCCGCATCCTGGTCTCCGGCGCCCTGCTTGCAGGCGCGTATCTGACCGAAAAGCTGACGGATCTCAACGCCTACGTATATCTGCCCATGTATCTGCTGCCCTATTTTATCGCGGGGTACGACGTATTGCTGAAATCCGCCAGGAACATCGGACACGGCAAGCTTTTTGACGAGTGCTTTTTAATGACGGTCGCCACCGTCGGCGCGCTGATCATCGGCGAATACCCGGAAAGCGTTTTCGTGATGGTATTCTACCAGACAGGCGAGCTGTTTCAAAGCCTTGCGGTTGACAAAAGCCGCCGTTCCATCGCCGATTTGATGGACATGGCGCCGGACAGAGCCGTACGCGTGACACAAGACGGCGAAGAAGAGATCCTGCCCGAGGAAGTCTGCCCGGGCGATACGCTGCTGCTGCGGCCGGGCGACCGGATACCGGTGGACGGCGTGGTCCTCTCCGGGACCGGCGCGATCGACACGTCGGCGCTGACGGGCGAAAGCGTGCCGGCGGACGTAGGTCCCGGCGACAGGATCACGTCCGGCTGCATCAATCTGACCGGCGTGCTCCGCATGGAGGCCTCAGCGCCGTACGGGGAATCCGCCGTCGCAAAAATACTGGAATTGGTGGAGAACTCCTCCCTGCACAAATCCAGAAGCGAGCACTTTATCACAAAATTCGCCCGCTGGTACACGCCCGCCGTGGTTCTCGGCGCGGCGCTGCTGGCGGTCATTCCCTCCGTGATCACCCGGGAACCGGCCGTCTGGTGCTACCGCGCGCTGATCTTTCTGGTGGTCTCCTGCCCCTGCGCACTGGTCATCAGTATCCCCTTGAGCTTTTTCGGCGGGATCGGCGGCGCTTCCGCAAAGGGCATCCTGATCAAGGGCGCCAATTATCTGGAGGCGCTTGCTGACGTAAAAACAGCCGTGTTTGACAAGACCGGCACCCTGACCGACGGCCGCTTTACCGTCACGCAGATCTGCCCCGCCGAAGGCATCACGGAAGAGGCGCTGTTGCACCTTGCCGCGAGCGCCGAATACTATTCCGCGCACCCGCTGGCCGTTTCAATCAAGGAGGCGGCAAAAGAACCGCCCGCCGTGCCGGACAGGGTCACGGAGCATGCGGGCTTCGGTCTGGAAGCATGGCTTGACGGCCATACCGTGCTGGCCGGAAACGTCGGCCTGCTGACGCGGGAAAGCATTTCCGTTCCCGAAACGGAGACCGCCGGCACCGCGGTCTATATTGCCGAAGACGGTCGCTACCGCGGCCATATCACGCTTGGCGATCTGCCGAAGCAAAACGCCGCGAAAACCGTGCGCGCGCTGAAAAAAGCCGGCGTAAAGCGGTGCGTGATGCTCACCGGCGACCGGGAAGCGGCGGCAAAGGAAACCGCAGCGGCGCTCGGTTTGGACGAGGTGCGCGCGCAGCTGCTGCCCGCGGACAAGGTGCGCATCGTGGAGGATCTTTGCGCCGCGCAGGGAAAAGGGGAAAAGCTGTTTTTTGTAGGCGACGGCCTGAACGACGCGCCGGTGCTCTCCCGTGCGGACGTCGGCTTCGCCATGGGCGCGCTGGGAAGCGACGCGGCGATCGAAGCGGCGGACGTCGTTTTAATGGACGACGATCCCTTCAAAATCGTCACCGCGCTGCAGATCGCGAAAAAGACGCGGCGCATCGTCCGGGAAAACGTGGTCTTTGCGCTGGGGATCAAGCTCTGCGTGCTGCTTTTGGCGGCGCTGGGCCTGACAAGCATGTGGATCGGCGTGTTCGCGGACGTAGGCGTCGCGGTTCTGGCGATCTTAAATGCCCTGCGCTGCCTGAAACCGCCAAAGACGTGACGCCCCCCGCGCTGCATGCGGGCAGTTTTACATCGGAATCTGTTTGCACCCGTTCGGTTTTGGCAATTTACACAAATCCGGACGGGGTTTTTTTATTATAAAAACAAACAAAGTGCAGGCCGATTTAACAGTTTGTTCACATTTGGCGTCTATAATGATAATGCCGTATTATACAAAGAAAGGACAGCATTATGAAAACAAAAAGATCTTTGGGGCTGCTTATGGCCCTGCTTTTCACGCTGGGCGTTCTGATCCTTGCGTTTACCGCGACGGCAGGCGCGGAGGAGATCGTTGCGACCGGCCGGGCCGGCGCAAACGTCACGTTCACCCTGTACGACGACGGAAAGCTCATACTGGAGGGCTCCGGTTTATGCTACGACGACGAGTACAGCGAAATCAGTTCGATCCGCTCAAAAATCAAAGAAGTCGTGATCGGAGAGAACATTACGTCGATCGGCAATAAAATGTTTGCCTATTGTGGAATGGAGCGCATTTCAATCGGCGCGGACGTAGAAACGATCGGCGAGCAGGCGTTCTATAACAACCAGCATCTGACGACCGTCACGTTTGCGGAAAACAGCAAGCTGAAAGAGATCGGCTCCAGAGCGTTTGATTCCTGCATCGCGCTGAAAACGATCAACCTGCCGGACAGCGTAACGACCATCGGCAAACAGGCCTTCAAAAAGTGTGAAGCGGCCGATACCCTGACAATTCCGGCAAACCTGGTCCATCTCGGGGAAAGAGCGTTTCAGTGGTCGGGAATCAAAACCGTATCTCTCCCGGCGAGCCTGAAGACCGACGAAGAAGGCACCGTCGGCTGGTATGCCTTTGAGGAGAGCGACGTAACGACGGTGACGGTCGCCGAAGGCGTACAGTCGCTTCGTCCGTATATGTTCTTCAACTGCATAGATCTGAGAAGCGTTTCGCTCCCGAACAGTCTCACAGAACTCGACCTCGGCGTGTTCGTCGGCTCCGGAATTGAAAATATTACGCTGCCGCCCAACCTGACCGGCAGTCTCAATGCTTTCAGAAACTGCACCAATTTAGAACAAATCGATATTCCCGCAGGCGTCACTTACGTGGACGGATTTGACGGCTGCACGTCTCTTGAAAGGGTCTCGATCCCCGACACCGTAACGGAGATCGGGATGGACGCTTTCAAGAACTGCTCGGCGCTGCAGGAGATCGACATCCACAGTGCGACAAAGAAAATCGGCACCGAGGCCTTTTCCGGCTGTACGGCTCTGCGGCGAATCACCCTGCCGTCGCAGGTAGAGGAATTCGGAGGTGTTGTGTTTAGGAACTGTTCCTCGCTGGATAATGTCGTGCTGCCCAGAGGCGTAAAGGACGTCAGCTGTTTCCATAACTGCACGAGTCTGACCTCCGTTACAATACCGGATACGGTAACAGAGATTTCCGGTTTTGGGTTTTACAATTGCACGTCGCTGCAGCACGTGACGATCCCCGGAAGCGTAACGCAGATAAACGGCTTTGACGGCTGCACGGCCCTGACCGAGATCAACATTCCGTCCGGCGTCCGCGAGGTCGGCGGCTTTGAGGGCTGCATCGCGCTGCGCAACGTCACGCTTTCGGATACGGTCGAACTGCTTTTGGCTAGCGCCTTTAAGGGCTGTACCGCGCTGACGAATATCACCCTTCCCGACAGCGTCACCCGCATCTTTGGATCCGCTTTTGAAGATTGCACCAATCTCACCACGCTCAATATACCGGCTGGCGTGACTTATCTTTCCGATGCAGTGTTTGCCAACTGCCCGCAGCTTGACGGCGTCGTCCTCCCGGAGGGGATCGAGAGAATCTACGACCGTCTGTTTGAGGGCTGCGCTTCTCTGACAAGCATCAATATTCCGGAAAACGTAAAAGCCATTGACAATCGCGCCTTTGCGGGCTGCACGTCCTTAACGGAGATCCGCATCCCGAAAGCGGTCACAAGCATCGGCGTTTCCGCCTTTGAGGGCTGCACGGGCCTTGCGACGGTAAAGCTCACGTTTGTAAGCGGTACGGTCGGCGCCAACGCGTTTGCCGGCTGCCCGGTACGGAACCTGCAAACCTGTCACTCTGAGGCCGACTGGACCGAAGCGCTGGTCATCGACAACACCGACAACGGCAACGACGCCCTGTATACCGCCGAAAAGATCTTCGGCCACGACATGGTGAAGGTCGCCAAGTCAAATCCGACCACGCGCAAAAACGGCAATATAGAACACTATGCCTGCACCCGCTGCGGAAGATTGTCCGGCGACCCGAACGGCGTCAACGAGCTTACCCAGGAACAGGTAACGATTGCCAGAAAGCTGACGCTGTTCGAGAAGATCCGCGCATTCTTTGAGAACTTAAAGCAGAAGCTGCTCAGGTGGTTCCTTGACAAGCTCATTACGCATGACGACTGATCCTAAGGGACGCGTAAAAAAAGACAGGGGATGGGGTTCCCTGTCTTTTTTTTATGTGAAATTTGAAATGTGAAAAGTGAAATTTCGGAAAACGCTGACGCGTTTTATCTCAAAACTCAAAACTCAAAGCTCAAAACTGTCTGGCGACTGCCGACTCAGTTCAGCTTTGTGCCGCAGTACTGGCAGCAGCCGCGTTCATCCGGATAGGCGTTTGCGCCGCAATTGGGACAGACAACGGGATAATCGGCCGTGCGGTTCTGTTTCTGCGTATACGGCTGATAACCGCCCGTCTGCTGCGCGGAGGGGACTTCCGTGTAATCCGCCGCGCTGTAATCGGTCTCTCTTGCCGCTTTCTGCTTCTTTTTATTCCGTCTGGTAAGCAGGACGAAGGCCGCGATGCCGCCGCCGATCACCAACACCGCAAGAATGATCGCGGAAATCACCATCAGGCTGTAATTCTTTCCGCTCGAATCGTAAACGGTTTCGATGTGCGGCTCATAACGCGTGACGACCGTCCCGTCGATCACTTCGTCCGCGGTCGCGGTAAGCGCGCCGCCGACGGCCTCAGCAAGCGACTGCCCCGCGTCGGCGTTGGCGTCGATATGCGACAGCAGGATATCGCTGCCGTCTGCGTCCATCACGGTTTCGGCGTCCGTCCCGGCAAGATACCACGTGGTATAGTAATATCCGTCCGTTTCCAGAACCATTAAAAGAAGATAGTGGCCCTCGTCCTCTCCGAAAAGGGAGAGATACGCGTCGTACAGATAGTCCGCCGCTTCGTATTCGTCCGGATAATCGCTGCCGGAAACGTTATCCGTCAGGATAAAGTACGGCTGCACGCCCGTTTTTTGATAGAAATACTGCAGCGCGTTCGTGATCGTTTCGGTTTCTTCGTCCGAGAGATAGCTGTCCACGTCGTTTGTCATCCACGTGTCGATGGGCGTACACTGCGACGCGGAAAGCGGCTTTTTGCCCTCCAGGATCTCCGTGACCTCTTCATAGCTCGTGACGGAGCGGTAGCCGTTGTTGCCGTTTGAAAAATACGAGATCACGTTACCGCCCAGCGTAAAGACCGCGCCGAGCAGGATCAAAGGCACCAACACAAGCAAAACGGCAACGCCGGAACAGCCGCCGCCTGAACTGCGGCCTCTGCCCCCGCCGATGTGAATATAGGGGACACGTCCCCCTCCTGTGCTGTGAGACGTACTGTGGGACGTACTGCTCACATGTCCGCTCCCGCCGAAGGACCCCGTATGGCCCCCGCCGAAAGAGCCCGTGTGTCCGCCTCCGAATGAGCCGGAATGGCCGCCGCCTGCTGTTCCCGGCATACTGTTCTCTCCCCTTTTGTTTGAAGATTTAATACTATCTTACCACAGAAAAATAAAAAAGACAATCCGAAAAACAACTTTCTTTTGCGGAACTTGTTACAAAATTATGGATTTTTTTATAATTTTAAGTAAATTTTTATAATTTTTCTTTTTTTTTAAAAAAATACCTTGATTTATTTTATTTTTTTAATTATTATAAAAATAACTAAAATCGGGAGGAAATAAACATGCCTGAATTTTCTTATGAGATCGTAAAACACATCGGCGTCGTCTCCGAGGGCTCCGGCGGTTGGGCAAGGGAGCTGAACCTGATCAGCTGGAACGGCAAAGAGCCGAAATACGACATCCGCGACTGGGGACCCGACCACGAAAAGATGGGCAAGGGCATCACGCTCTCCGCAAAAGACGTCGCTGCGCTTAAGGAGCTGTTTGCAACGCTCGAGGACTGAGCTTGTATCCTCCGCAGTGGCCGACATCCCGCGCATACGCCTTTCTGGCGGAAACCGGATCAACGAATACAGAAATAAAAAACCGGATCAGGCTGTCCTGCGATCCGGTTTTTGAGGTTATTTGCGCCGACCGTCAGACCGCAGGCAGAGGACGTCTGGGCCGGTCGTTTTTTTCGCCGGCGGGCGGGATCTATTTCTCGGCGTCCTTCCCCCTGTGCGGCAAAGAGCGCGATCCCGCTTTTTTATCTCTGCTTGCAGGGCTTGCCGCCGCCGAAACGCTGGAGAAAACCTGCGGCGCCTTTGTCCGGCTGAAATGGCCGAACGATCTGTATCTGGGTGAAAAAAAACTCGGCGGCATCCTGACGGAATATCTGCCGGACCGCAGCACCGCCATTGTGGGGATCGGGATCAATACCGCGCTCTCCGCTGCCGAGATCCCCGAAGCGCTGCAGGGCGTTATGACCTCGCTTGCTGCCGAACGACTGCCCATTCCGGAACGCGCGTTGTTTATGCGGGAAACGGTGGCTCTCTGCGACCGCCGGATCTACCGGGAACACGCGCTGCTGGGGAATACGGAGCCCTTTGTAAAAGCGTTTAACGACCGCGCTTTCCTTACGGGAAAACATGTCGTAAGGGAAGACGCCGGCGCATGCGTTTCCGGCGTCGTCCGACGCGTCGCCGACGACGGCGCGCTGGAGATCGTCCGGCCGGACGGCACGGTCAAACGCATCACGTACGGAGA